>NZ_JBIBVY010000008.1:0-303426 GCF_043080665.1 Streptomyces sp. NPDC014991 | reverse complement strand
GTGCAGCACCGCCCGGTCCTCGGTGACGTTGATCCTCTCACCCGCGAACATGGCATCACGCAGACCGAACACATCCGTCGCCGCGGCCAGCTCCCGCAACAGCCCCAGCGTCTCATCCGTCACCAGATGCTTGCTGTAGTCGATATACAGATCACCCACCCGAAGCGTGTACCGCTCCGCGCGGCCGGGGTCCTTCGCGAACAGTTCGCGCAGGTGCGGCTGGTTCTGGGCGCGGTGGTCGGCCAGCGCCGTCCACTCGGGCCGGTGGGTGAGGTTCGGGTAGTCGGCCATCTCAGGCGTTCTCCTTGGCGGCCTCGCCCTGGAGGGCGATGGCGTACATCTCGTCGGCGTCGAGGCGGCGCAGCTCCTCGGCGATGAGTTCGGAGGTGGGGCGGACCTTCAGGGCGAGGGTGCGCGGCGGCTGGCCCGGCAGGGTCAGCGTGGCGAGGGGCCCTTCGGGACGGTCGATGACGATCTCGCCGTTCGGGGTGCCGAGCCGTACGGCCGTGACGACCGGGCCCGGGCTGACGACGCGGTCCACGGACACCTTCAGGCGGGCCTCCAGCCAGCGGGCCAGCAGCTCGGCGCTGGGGTTGTCCGCCTCGGCCTCGACGGCTGCCGAGGTCACCTTCACCCGGGCCTGGTCCAGGGCCGCGGCCAGCATCGAGCGCCACGGGGTGAGCCGGGTCCAGGCGAGGTCGGTGTCGCCGGGCGCGTAGGCGCGCGCGCGGGCCTCCAGGACCTCCAGGGGCCGCTCGACGGCGTACAGGTCGGTGATCCGGCGCTGGGCGAGCGCGCCCAGCGGGTCCTTGGCGGGGGAGTCGGGGGCGTCCACGGGCCACCACACGACCACCGGCGCGTCCGGCAGCAGCAGCGGCAGGACGACGGAGTCGGCGTGGTCGGACACCTCGCCGTAGGTCCGCAGGACGACCGTCTCGCCGGTGCCCGCCTCGGAGCCGACCCGCACCTCGGCGTCCAGCCGGGAGTGGGTGCGGTCGCGCAGCGTGCGGGCGTGCCGCTTGATGACGACCAGGGTGCGCGAGGGGTGCTCGCGCGAGGCCTCCTCCGCGGCCCGGATCGAGTCGTAGGCGTTCTCCTCGTCCGTGACGATGACCATCGTCAGGACCATGCCCACGGCCGGTGTGCCGATGGCGCGGCGGCCCTGCACCAACGCCTTGTTGATCTTGCTTGCCGTGGTGTCGGTCAGGTCGATCTTCATGGCCTGCGCCAGCTCCGTCCGTCTCGTGCGAGCATCTCGTCGGCTTCCCTCGGTCCCCAGCTGCCCGACGCGTACTGTGCCGGCCTGCCGTGTGCCGCCCAGTACTCCTCGATCGGGTCGAGGATCTTCCAGGACTCCTCCACCTCCTGGTGACGGGGGAAGAGGTTGGCGTCGCCGAGCAGCACGTCCAGGATGAGCCGCTCGTACGCCTCCGGGCTCGACTCCGTGAACGACTCGCCGTAGGCGAAGTCCATGGACACGTCCCGGATCTCCATCGAGGTGCCCGGCACCTTCGACCCGAAGCGGACGGTCATCCCCTCGTCGGGCTGGACGCGGATGACGATCGCGTTCGAGCCCAGTTCCTCGGTGGCGGTGGAGTCGAACGGGGAGTGCGGGGCCCGCTTGAAGACCACCGCGATCTCGGTGACCCGGCGGCCGAGCCGCTTGCCGGTACGCAGGTAGAAGGGGACGCCCGCCCAGCGGCGGTTGTCGATGCCCAGCTTGACCGCGGCGAAGGTGTCGGTCTTCGACTTGGGGTCGATGCCGTCCTCCTCGAGGTAGCCGACCACCTTCTCGCCGCCCTGCCAGCCGGTCGTGTACTGCCCGCGCACGGTGTGCCGACCGAGGTCGTCCGGCAGGCGCACCGACTTCAGCACCTTCAGCTTCTCGGTGAGCAGCGCCTCCGCGTCGAACGCGATCGGCTCCTCCATGGTGGTCAGCGCGAGCAGCTGGAGGAGGTGGTTCTGGATGACGTCCCGGGCGGCGCCGATGCCGTCGTAGTAGCCGGCCCGGCCGCCGATGCCGATGTCCTCGGCCATGGTGATCTGCACGTGGTCGACGTACGACCGGTTCCAGACCGGCTCGTACATCTGGTTGGCGAAGCGCAGCGCCAGGATGTTCTGGACCGTCTCCTTGCCGAGGTAGTGGTCGATGCGGAACACCTGTTCCGGGTCGAACACGTCGTGCACGAGTGCGTTCAGCTCGCGGGCGCTGGCCAGGTCGTGCCCGAAGGGCTTCTCGATGACCGCGCGCCGCCAGGAACCCTCCGGCGCACGGGCCAGGCCGTGCTTCTTCAGCTGCTGCACGACCTTGGGGAAGAACTTGGGCGGCACCGAGAGGTAGAAGGCGAAGTTGCCGCCGGTGCCACGGGAGGCGTCCAGCTCCTCGACGGCGTCCTTCAGCTGCTTGAACGCGGTGTCGTCGTCGAAGTCGCCGGGGATGAACCGCATGCCCTCGGCGAGCTGCTGCCACACCTCCTCACGGAAGGGGGTGCGGGAGTGCTCGCGTACGGCGTCGTGCACCACCTGCGCGAAGTCCTGGTTCTCCCAGTCCCGGCGGGCGAACCCGACGAGGGAGAAGCCCGGCGGCAGCAGACCGCGGCTGGCCAGGTCGTACACGGCCGGCATGAGCTTCTTGCGGGACAGGTCACCGGTCACCCCGAAGATGACCAGGCCGGACGGCCCGGCGATCCGGGGGAGCCGGCGGTCGTCGGCGTCCCGCAGCGGGTTCACCCAGTCGGCGGCCGGGGCGACCGGCACGCGCACCTCCTCGGGTGCCTGGGCGGCGGGTGCGTTCTCGGTCATCAGGCGTCAACTCCCTTGCTCTTCAGGGACGCGGCGACGGCGTCCAGCAGGTCCTGCCAGGCCGCCTCGAACTTGGCGACGCCCTCGTCCTCCAGTTGCCGGACGACCTCGTCGTAGGGGATGCCGAGCCGCTCGAGGGCGGCCAGGTCGGCGCGGGCCCGCGCGTAGCCGCCGGTCACCGTGTCACCGGTGATGTCGCCGTGGTCGGCGACGGCGAGCAGCGTGGCCTCCGGCATGGTGTTGACGGTGCCCGGCGCGACCAGCTCGTCCACGTACAGGGTGTCCTTGTACGCGGGGTCCTTCACCCCGGTGGACGCCCACAGCGGGCGCTGCCTGTTCGCCCCGTCACCGGCGAGCGCGAGCCAGCGCCCGGAGGCGAAGACCTCCTCGTACGCCTCGTAGGCGAGCCGGGCGTTGGCGAGGGCCGCGCGGCCCTTGAGCGCCAGGGCCTCGTCGGTGCCGAGGGCGGTCAGCCGCTTGTCGGTCTCGCTGTCCACGCGGGAGACGAAGAACGACGCCACGGAGTGGATCGTCGACAGGTCGATGCCGCGCTCGCGGGCCTTCTCCAGACCGGTCAGGTAGGCGGCCATGACCTCGCGGTACCGCTCCAGGGAGAAGATCAGGGTCACGTTGACGCTCATGCCGAGGCCGACGACCTCGGTGATCGCCGGGAGGCCCGCCCTGGTCGCCGGAATCTTGATCATCACGTTGGGCCGGTCGACCAGCCAGGCCAGCTGCCTGGCCTCGGCGACGGTCGCCCGGGTGCGGTGGGCGAGACGCGGGTCGACCTCGATGGAGACCCGGCCGTCCAGCCCGCCGGACGCGGTGTACACCGGTTCCAGGATGTCGGCGGCGTCCCGCACGTCGGCGGTGGTCATCATCCGCACCGCCTCCTCCACCGTCACCCCGCGCACGGCGAGGTCGGCGAGCTGCTCCTCGTAGCCCTTCCCGGAGCCGATGGCCGCCTGGAAGATCGACGGGTTGGTGGTGACACCGACGGCGCTTCCGCTCGCCACCAGCTGGGCGAGGCTGCCCGAGGTGATCCGCTCGCGGGACAGGTCGTCCAGCCAGACCGACACCCCCTCGTCGGCGAGGAGCTTGAGGGCTCCCGGAGTCGCGATTGCTTCGGTCACAGTGATCATCTTTCTTTCGCGTCGGTATCAGGCGCGCGCGGCGGCGAGCGACTCGCGGGCCGCGGCGGCGACGTTCTCGGGGGTGAAGCCGAACTCGGCGAACAGGGTCTTCGCGTCCGCGGAGGCACCGAAGTGCTCGAGGGAGACGATGCGGCCCGCGTCACCCACGAACCGGTACCAGGTCAGACCGATGCCGGCCTCGACGGCGACCCGGGCCTTCACGGCCGGCGGCAGCACTTGCTCGCGGTAGGCGCGCGGCTGCTCCTCGAACCACTCCACGGACGGCATCGACACCACACGGGTGCCGA
Organism: Streptomyces sp. NPDC014991; assembly: GCF_043080665.1. Taxonomy (NCBI): domain Bacteria; kingdom Bacillati; phylum Actinomycetota; class Actinomycetes; order Kitasatosporales; family Streptomycetaceae; genus Streptomyces; species Streptomyces sp. NPDC014991. The sequence continues at coordinate 299,183 of NZ_JBIBVY010000008.1, read as the reverse complement.
TCCCCTCGGCCTCCAGCCGCTCCCGCGCGGCCACGGCCAGCTGCACCTCGGAACCCGTCGCGATGACGATCACCTCCGGAACCTCGGTCGAGGACTCGCGCAGCACATAGCCGCCCCTGGCCGCGTCCTCGTTCGGCGCGTACACCGGCACGCCCTGGCGGGTGAGCGCGAGCCCGTGGGGGGCGGGGTCGGTCGCGTGCCTCCTCAGGATCTCGGCCCAGGCGATCGCGGTCTCGTTGGCGTCCGCCGGGCGGACGACGTTCAGGCCCGGAATGGCACGCAGCGAGGCCAGGTGTTCGACCGGCTGGTGGGTCGGGCCGTCCTCGCCGAGACCGACGGAGTCGTGCGTCCACACGTACGTCACCGGCAGCTGCATCAGCGCCGACATACGGACGGCGTTGCGCATGTAGTCGGAGAACACCAGGAACGTGCCGCCGTAGACGCGCGTGTTGCCGTGCAGGGCTATGCCGTTCATCGCCGCGGCCATGGAGAACTCACGGATCCCGAAGTGGACGGTACGGCCGTACGGGTCTGCCTCGGGCAGCGGGTTGCCCCGCGGCAGGAAGGAGCTGTCCTTGTCGATGGTGGTGTTGTTGGAGCCGGCGAGGTCGGCGGAGCCGCCCCACAGCTCGGGGAGGACCGGGCCGAGCGCCTGGAGCACCTTGCCGGAGGCGGCCCGGGTGGCGACCGGCTTGCCCTCCTCGAACACGGGCAGCGCGTCCTCCCAGCCCGCGGGCAGTTCGCCCTTGCTGACCCGGTCGAACAGCTCGGCCCGCTCGGGGGCGGCCGAGCGCCATTCGACGAGGCGTTTGTCCCAGGCCGCGTGCGCCTCGGCACCCCGGTCCTGGGCCCGGCGGGTGTGGGCGAGGACCTCGTCGGCGATCTCGAAGGTCCGCTCCGGGTCGAAGCCGAGGAGGCGCTTGGTGGCGGCGATCTCCTCCTCGCCGAGCGCGGAGCCGTGGGCGGCCTCGGTGTTCCGGGCGTTCGGGGCGGGCCAGGCGATGACCGTGCGCATCGCGATGATCGACGGTCGCCCGGTCTCGGCCTGCGCGGTCCTCAGGGCCGCGTACAGGGCGGGTACGTCGATGTCGCCGTCGGCGGCGGGCTCGACGCGCTGGGTGTGCCAGCCGTAGGCCTCGTACCGCTTCAGCACGTCCTCGGAGAACGCGGTCGCGGTGTCGCCCTCGATGGAGATGTGGTTGTCGTCGTAGAGGAAGACCAGGTTGCCGAGCCTCTGGTGGCCGGCCAGGGAGGAGGCCTCGCCGGAGACGCCTTCCTCCAGGTCGCCGTCGGAGACGATCGCCCAGACGGTGTGGTCGAAGGGGGAGGTGCCCTCGGGGGCGTCCGGGTCGAACAGACCGCGCTCGTAGCGGGCGGCCATCGCCATGCCGACGGCGTTCGCGGCGCCCTGGCCGAGCGGTCCGGTGGTGGTCTCCACGCCCGCGGTGTGCCCGTACTCGGGGTGGCCCGGGGTCTTCGAGCCGTGCGTGCGGAACGCCTTCAGGTCGTCCAGCTCCAGTTCGTACCCGGCGAGGAAGAGCTGCGTGTACAGGGTCAGCGAGGTGTGGCCGGGGGAGAGGACGAACCGGTCCCGGCCGGTCCACTCGGGGTCGGCCGGGTCGTGACGCATCACCTTCTGAAAGATCGTGTACGCGGCGGGCGCCAGGGCCATCGCCGTGCCCGGGTGTCCGTTGCCGACCTTCTGGACCGCATCGGCCGCCAGGAGACGGGCGGTGTCCACGGCGCGCCGGTCGAGGTCGGTCCACTCGAAGCCGTCGGAAGTTGGCGTCGTCATCTTCAAGAAGTCCTCGTTCAGTGCGATTGGCTGGCCGGACGCGTTCAAACTTAAAAGTCTGACTTTTTCGGGGGAAGGTCGTGGTGTGTCAGCCTGTGGTGAATCTGGGACAGTGATCACGCGACAGGTACGGCACGAAAAGGGCATGGTCGACATGACCGACAGAACATGGCAGGCCGCCGACGCCGGTGCCGGCGACGACGGGACGACCGACCGTGACGGGATCAGAACCTTCCCCTTCCCGGCCGACCTGGCCGTCGGTGGCGTCGGCCTCCAGATCGGCCCGATGGGCGCGGACCGCACCTGGCACACCGACGCCCCCCTGCACCGCGTCCACCGCATCGACTTCCACGTGGTCATGCTCTTCACCGACGGCCCCGTACGACACATGATCGACTTCGCCGAGTACGAGGCGACGGCCGGAGACCTGCTGTGGATACGTCCCGGACAGGTCCACCGCTACTCCCGGGAATGCGTGTACCGCGGAACCGTCCTGACCATGCAACCCGGGTTCCTGCCGCCGGCCACCGTCGAGGCCACCGGCCTGTACCGCTACGACCTGCCGCCCCTGCTGCACCCCGGCCAGGCCCAGCTCGACGCCCTCCAGGCGGCCCTGGACCAGCTGCGCCGCGAGTACGAGGACACCGCGACGCTTCCGCTCGGCCTCCACACGGCCGTCCTGCGGCACACCCTGACCGCGTTCCTGCTGCGCCTGGCCCACCTCGCCGCGAGCTCGGCGCAGGCCGGCCGGCAGCAGGCCGACAGCGCGTTCACCCGCTTCCGGGACGCCGTCGAAGAGGGCTTCGGTGTCCAGCACAGCGTCAGCGCCTACGCCGACGCCCTCGGTTACTCCCGCCGTACCCTGGTCCGCGCCGTCCGCGCGGCCACGGGCGAGACGCCAAAGGGATTCATCGACAAACGGGTCGTTCTGGAGGCCCGACGCCTCCTCGCCCACACCGACCTGCCGATCGGCCGCGTCGGGGCGGCGGTGGGCTTCCCCGACGCGGCGAACTTCTCCAAGTTCTTCCACCTGCACACCGGCCAGACTCCGGTCGCCTTCCGCGCCGAGCTGCGCTAGCGATCCGGAGGACCCAGGTGTCCCGGGCACCACGAGGCTGTCCTCGGGGGAAAGCCGGGTGCGTGGCTCTCCCGGCGCCGGAGAACGCCGTGCTCTCGGCTTGCCGGACGCCCGGCCCCGGCGCCGAGGAGGGGCCGGGGCCGGGCGTGTCGGGCGTCGGCGGCGCCGCGGTCGCCGCCGCACACGTGCGGGCCGGCGCTTCCGGGTCGCCGCCGTCCCGCGGGCGCTCAGTGCCCGAAGTCGAACCAGTTCAGGTTCACGAAGTCGGCCGGCTGGCCGCTGGTGAAGGTCAGGTAGACGTCGTGGGTGCCCGTCACCGCGCTGATGTTGGCCGGCACCGTCTGCCAGGACTGCCAGCCGCCGGTGCCGCCCACGGCGAAGCTTCCGGCGGGCGTGTTGCCGCGGCTGTCCAGCCGCACCTCCACCAGACCGCTGACCCCGCCCGTCGCGCCGCTCGCCACCCGGGCGAAGAACTGCCTCGCCGGCGTGGAACCGAACTCGACGCCCTTGTACAGCGCCCAGTCGCCGTTGGCCAGGTAGCCGATGTCCTGCCCGCCGCCGGCGTCCGAGGTGGTCTCCGTGGCGACCCCCGACTGGCTGTCGTAGGACTCGGCCTGGATGGCGGCGTAGGCGTTCCGGTTGCCGGACGGCGGGGGGGTGGGGCCGCCTCCGCCGCCCGTGGACTGAAGGACCTGCACGTAGTCGACGGCCATCGGGTGGCCCGGCTCGGTCCCGCCGTCCGGACCGCCGCCGAACGCTCCCGGGAAGCCACCGCCCATGGCCACGTTCAGGATGAGGAAGTAGCCGTGGTCGGTGGCGTTCGCCCACGTCGTGGCGTCGACCTGGTCGGCCCGGACGGTGTGGAAGTTGACACCGTCCAGGTAGAAGCGGACCTCCTCGGGGCTGGTCGAGCGGTCCCACTCCATCGCGTACGTGTGGAAACCCGCCTGGCAGGTGGTGCCGGCGCAGGAGGTGGAGCCGCCGATGCCGGTGGTCTCGTTGCACGGGCCGCCCGAACCGGTCCCGCAGTGCATCGTGGCCCAGTCGGTGTTCAGGCCCTGGACGTTCTCCATGACGTCCAGCTCGCCGATGCCCGGCCAGTTCCAGTAGTTCCCGCGGAACGGCGCGCCCAGCATCCAGAACGCCGGCCAGTAGCCCTTGGCGGCGGCACCGGTGACGTTCGGCAGCTGGATCCGGGCCTGCACCCGCAGCTTTCCGCCGGCCGGGGGCCGGAAGTCGGTGCGGGTCGTCTCGATCCGGCCGGACGTCCAATGGCCCGAGGCGTCCCGGCGCGGAGTGATGAGCAGGTTGCCGTTCCCGTCCAGCGCGACGTTGCTCGTGCTCGACGTCACCGTCTCGACCTCGCCGGTGCCCCAGTTCGCGGGGCCGCCGGGGTACGACGTACCGGTGTCGTACTGCCAGTCGGCGCCGTTGACGCCGGAGCCCGCCGCACCGTTGAAGTCGTCCATGAAGACCTGGGTCCAGCCCGAGGGGGGTGCGGGTGCGGAGGCGCCGGCGGGCAGGGTGCCGGCGGTCACCGCGGCGACGGCGAGACCGAGCGTGCCGAGCGCGGCCACGAGCGCCCTGCGGACGGAACGCCGTCGGCCGGCGGTCACCGGCCCCGCGCTGCCGTGCGGTCTCGCGTCGTGTGCGGGCGGTATACCGGGGGTTTCAGTCATGGGTTGCCTCTCTGGGTGCGGCGAGACGCGCGGGGAACCTCTGAGAGCGCTCTCAAAGACGCGGTCAATGTGCTCCCCGCCTCTGCGACCGTCAAGGGTTGAAGCAGATAAACGCCCTCCGTCGTGGACGAGTTCACCCGGTGAAGCCGCCCCTGCCGGCCCGTGGCGCGCCGCCCACCTTCCGGTGGACCTCCGCGGACGCCTCATCACGGTTTCCGGTGAGGACACCCGGTGGCGCCGCCCGCCCGCGGCCCGTGCCCGGCTTATCGTGGCGGGGTACGGTCACCCCCCCCTCACCGAGGACAGCGCATGAACGGGTCTCCGGCCGGCGTCGTCGAGGCGGCCTTCCGGCACTACCGGGCACAGGACCGCGCGGCGGCGCTCCCCCTCTACGCCGACGACTTCACCTTCACCAGCCCGCAGGACGACCACATCGACAAGGCGGCGTTCTTCGAGCGCTGCTTCCCGACCGCCGGCCGGTTCACCGACCAGCGGATCCTGCACATCGTCGCCGCGGACGAGGAGCTGGTCCTCGTCCACTACGAGTACGAGCCGGCCACCGGCGGCCGGTACCGCAACGTCGAAGCCGTCACCGTGCGGGACGGTCACATCCGGGAGGTGCAGGTCTTCTTCGGCGGCGCGGTGTGAGACGGCGGGTGCCGGCGCGGCGCGGGGTGCCGGCCGGCGGCGAGTAGTGTCCGTGGCATGCCGGCGGGACGCCCGGGCCCGCGCGGCGGCGCCGCGCGCGGGGCCCGGGGCGGGTGCGGCGGGAGTCCCGGGAAGCGGGCGAAGGGGACAGGTGTGAAGCTGACGATTCTGGGCGGCGGCGGGTTCCGGGTGCCGCTCGTGTACGGAGCACTGCTGACCGACCGTGCCGAGGGGCGGGTCACCGAGGTGGTCCTCCACGACCTGGACGAACGCCGGCTGTACGCGGTGACCCGTGTGCTGGCGGAGCAGGCCGCCGGCGTCCCCGACGCGCCCCGGGTGACCGCCGGCACCGACCTGGACGAGGCCCTGCGCGGCGCCGACTTCGTCTTCTCCGCCATCCGCGTCGGCGGTCTGGCGGGACGGGCGGACGACGAACGGGTCGCGCTCGCTCAGGGCGTGCTCGGACAGGAGACGGTCGGCGCGGGCGGGATCGCCTACGGCCTGCGCACCGTTCCCGTCGCCGTCGACATCGCCCGGCGTGTGGCCCGCCTCGCCCCGGACGCCTGGGTGATCAACTTCACCAACCCGGCCGGACTGGTCACCGAGGCCATGTCCCGCCACCTCGGCGACCGCGTCATCGGCATCTGTGACTCGCCGGTCGGCCTCGGCCGCCGTATCGCCCGCGTCCTCGGCGCCGACCCGGGGGAGGCCTTCATCGACTACGTCGGCCTCAACCACCTCGGCTGGGTGCGCGGGCTGCGCGTCGCCGGACGCGACGAACTCCCGCGGCTGCTCGCCGACCCCGCGCTGCTCGGCTCCTTCGAGGAGGGCCGGCTGTTCGGCGCCGACTGGCTGCGGTCGCTCGGCGCGATCCCCAACGAGTACCTGCACTACTACTACTTCAACCGGGAGACCGTCCGCGCCTACCAGGAGGCCGAGCAGACCCGCGGTGCCTTCCTGCGCGACCAGCAGGCCCGGTTCTACGCGCGGGCGGGCGACCCCGACACCTCCGCCCTGCTCGCCTGGGACCGCGCCCGCGCCGAACGCGAGGCCACCTACATGGCCGAGAACCGGGAGAGCGCCGGCGCCGGCGAGCGCGAGGCCGACGACCTGTCCGGCGGATACGAGAAGGTCGCCCTCGCCCTGATGCGGGCCGTCGCCCGCGACGAGCGCACCACCCTGATCCTCAATGTCCGCAACCGCTCCACCCTGTCCGTGCTCGACGCCGACGCCGTCATCGAGGTCCCCTGCCTGATCGACGCGAACGGCGCCCACCCGCTGTCCGTCGAGCCGCTCCCCGGCCACGCCACCGGTCTGGTGTGCTCGGTCAAGGCCGTCGAACGCGAGGTGCTGGCCGCCGCCGAGTCCGGTTCCCGGACGACCGCCGTGAAGGCCTTCGCGCTGCACCCGCTGGTCGACTCGGTCACCGTGGCCCGCAGGCTGGTCGAGGGCTACACCGCGGTCCATCCGGGCCTGGCGTACCTCGCGTGAGCACCCCGGCCGGAGGTGACGGGCCGGAAGTGCGGGGATCCACGTGGGGAACCGTGACGAGCCCCGGCACGGGCAGTGGGGCCACCGAGCCCGACGCGCCTCGACCCCGCCGGCGGACCTACAGCGGCAGCGCCCGCGCCCCCTCGGCCGCCCGAACGGGCGCCGGCACCGCGGGCAGTACCGTCGCGCCGGCCCCCGCCCGCTGCCGCGGCAGCGCCACGGGCGCCAGCGGACGCGGACCCGACACCACCGTGTAGTCCTGCCCGAGGAACGGTGGCTCGATCACTCCGGGGTCCTCGCCCAGCGCCAACCGCACCGCGGCCCAGGGCGCGTTGACCCCGCACAGTGACAGCTGGTGCAGGCCGCCGGCGGGACGGGTGTTGACGTCGAGCAGCACCGGACGGTCACCGAGCATGCGGAACTGGATGTTGGACAGGTGGTGCAGCCCGAAGCCCTCGGCGATCAACCGGGCCGGTTCCAGCCACCGCTCGTCCAGGGTGAAGCCCCGGCGGCGGCCGTTCTTGGTGCGGCCCACCGCGAGCCGCAGCCGGTTGTCCGGCCCGGTCAGGCAGTCGACGGACACCTCCGGCTGCTCCAGGCGCGGCATCACCAGCCAGTCCACGGGCTCCTCGGCCCGCCGCAGGGCCTCGACCACCGGACCGAGCTGCACGTACGGGCCGGGAAAACCGGCGAGAGCGGCCAGTGAGAGCGGGGCCCGGGTGATCATCCGGAAGCCGGCACCGCCCGCACCGGCGGCCGGCTTGAAGCACACCTGGTGTCCCGCCGCCTCCAACTCCTCGACCGAGGTGAGGAGTTCCTCCGCCGTCCGGACCCGCCGCCACGGCGGCACCGGGACACCCACCGAGCGGACCGCCTCGTACGCGGTCGCCTTGTCCTCGAACACCGCCACCGCCTCGGGCGTCGGCGCCAGCAGCGCCGTACCGGCCGCCCTGAAGTCCGCCCGGTGCGCGACGACCGCCGCCTGGTGCAGCCGGGGCACGAACACGTCGATGCCGCGCCGGGCGCACTGGTCCAGGGCGTACTCGACGTACGCGGACGGGGACAGGCCCTCCGGCTCCAGCTCGGCGGTGTCGGCGGCGGCCAGCACGGGGGAGTCCGGGTCACCGTGCGTGGCGTGGATCTCGACCGCCCGGTCGCTGGGATTCCTCCGCAGCTGATCCATGAAGAACACGTTCTCCGCGTACGTGCGGTTGAGCCAGACGCGTACGCGAGAGGGCATGCAGGCCGCCTTTCGGGGTGTGCGGGCAGGGCGGAGCGGCCCGAGCCCGGGCAGGAGGGAGGAAGGGTCACCGAACGGCCCCGTGAAGGGAGAAGGAGAGGGCGCTGGTGTCGGGGCGATCATACGGCTTTCAAGTGCCCACTCCTACAACGCGCGTGTTACGGAATCGGACCGTCCGCCGGCCGCGGCGCGACACGCGCCCGGGGAGCCTCTTGTCCGTTGCCCCGCGCATGTGTTGTTGTGGTCCCATCGGATGATCGGAAGGGGCGTGCGGGGTGGAGTCGACGGCCGGGGCCGGACAGCTGCTGGCCATCAGCGACCTGCACATCAGTTATCCGGACAACCGCGCCCTGGTCGACGGCATGCGCCCCCAGAGCGACGACGACTGGCTGATCGTGGCCGGGGACGTCGCGGAGACCGTCGCCGACATCCGCTGGGCCCTCGGCACGCTCGCGAAGCGCTTCCGCAAGGTGCTGTGGGCGCCCGGCAACCACGAGCTGTGGACCCACCCGAGCGACCCGGTCACCCTGCGCGGCGCCGCCCGCTACGACCACCTCGTCGAGGTGTGCCGGGAGCTGGGCGTGGTGACCCCCGAGGACCCGTACCCGGTGTGGCGCGGCCCCGGCGGCCCCGTCGTCGTGGCCCCCCTGTTCCTGCTGTACGACTACTCGTTCCTGCCGGCCGGCTGCGCCACCAAGGCCCAGGGCCTGGCCTACGCGGAGAGCACGGGCATCGTCTGCAACGACGAGTACCTGCTGCACCCCGACCCCTACCCGACCCGTGAGGCCTGGTGCCGGGCTCGGGTCGCCGAGACCGAGCGCCGGCTCGCCGAACTGCCCGAGGACCTCCCGACCGTGCTGGCCGGCCACTATCCGCTGGACCGGCACCCCACGGAGGTGCTGTGGCACCCCGAGTTCGCCATGTGGTGCGGCACCCGGCTGACCGCGGACTGGCACCGCCGGTTCCGGGTCGCCACGATGGTCTACGGCCATCTGCACATCCCCCGCACCACCTGGCACGACGGAGTCCGCTTCATGGAGGTCTCCGTGGGATACCCCCGCGAATGGCGCAAGCGCCCCGATCCCCCGGGAAGGCTGCGCCGTGTCCTGCCGATGGAGGTCCACGCAGGTGATCGAGGAGCTGCTCCCGGAGTCGGTCGTGGCCGTGGAGGCGCACGCTGACGACCCGCTGTGGGACGCCCCGCTCTACCCGGGCGAGGAGGCGCTCGTCGCGCGCGCGGTGACCAAGCGGCGCCGCGAGTTCACCGCCGTCCGGGGCTGCGCCCGGCGCGCCATGGAGAAGCTCGGCGTGCCGCCGCAGTCCGTCATCAGCGGCGAGCGGGGTGCTCCGCGCTGGCCGGACGGCCTGGTCGGCAGCATGACCCACTGCGACGGCTACTGCGCCGCCGCCCTGGTCCGCGCCACCGACCTCGTCTCCCTCGGCATCGACGCCGAGCCGCACGGCCCGCTCCCGGACGGGGTCGGCCCGTCCGTCTTCCTGCCCGTGGAGGCGGCGCGGCTCGACCGGCTCGCCGGGCAGCGGCCCGCCGTGCACTGGGACCGGATCCTGTTCAGCGCCAAGGAGTCCGTCTACAAGGCGTGGTTCCCCCTCACCCGCAAGTGGCTGGACTTCTCCGAGGCCGACATCACCCTGTACCCGGATCCCGGCGACGAGACGCGCGGCACCCTGAGCGCCACGCTCCTGGTGCCCGGGCCCGTGGTCGGCGGCCGGCGGCTGCGGGTCTTCGAGGGCCGGTGGACCGTGCGCGACGGGCTGGTCACCACGTCCGTGGTCGTCCCCCACACCTGACCCGCCCGTGCGCCTTGTCCCTGACGTCCGGTCAGAGGGCAGGGCCCCGGCGGTGCCGGCCGGCCGTCGTGGCCGTACCCGCGTGCCAGCGGCCTCGTGGCCGTCCCCGTGCGCTCGGCCGCCGTGAGGCCGCCGTCCCCGTGCGCTCGGCCGCCGTGGCCGTCCGCCGTGCAGTCGGGTGCCGTGAGGCCCTCCCCGTACGGTCACCCGCAGCGGCCGTCCCCCTGTCCCCGGCCGTCGTCAGGCCTGCTGGTGCGCCCGGCCGCCGCCCTGGGCACCCCGGGCCCCGGGAGCCGGCGGCGGCTCAGGAGTCGCCCGGCCGCTCAGGCGTGCGGGCCCCAGTCGCGCAGCAGCCGGAAGAACTGCTCCTCGTTGCCCGCGAGTCCCGCCCGGGTCAGTGCCCGCTCCGCCTCGGCGAGCACGGTGGGCGGGACGACGGCGGGCCGGCCGTCCTGCGACGGCCCGTCGAAGGCGGCGCGCACCGTGTGGAGCAGCCGCAGATAGGCCTGCACGGCGGTGCGCTCGCGGTCGGTCAGTACGGCGGTGGGCATCGGTCGGCTCTCCCCGAGTAGGCGTCACGGTCACGCGCCCGGCGGCGCGCACGGACCCAGCTTGCCGCCCACCACTGACAACGCCGTCCGGCTCGGCCCGGGTTCGCCCGCTCAGCGGACGCGGAACCGCGCCCCGGTGCCGGGGAGCAAGGTGGTGGGGCGCGCGCCCCGGGCCGCCCGTCGGCGGGGCATGATCAGGCCTGCGGGTGCGGGTAACCCAGGGAGGCCTCGATGCGGCCGGCCACGCCGTCCCGCCGCGCCGGGCCGCGCAGCGCCGATCCGGTCAGCAGGGTGCGGCACCTGCTGGCCAGCAGCAGGCCGAAGGACTCGGCCTCCCGCTCCTCGACGAGGTCGAAGCGGGTGCGGGCGGCGGCCCGTCGCAGCGTCGCCCGGAGCGTCGTGCGGCCGGTGTCCTCGCACAGCGGCCGGGTGGCGGCGCCGGTGGCGTCCACGGGGTGCCCGCGGTGGCCGGCCCGCATGTGCCACAGCTCGTGGCCCAGGATCACCAACTGGTGTTCGGGAGCGGTGCGTTCCTCCACGACGACGACGTCCCGGTCGGTCAGGTACAGCCACAGTCCGCTGGCCGTGCCGGGCGGGAAGACGGCCGTACGGAACCTCACCGGCCGGCCCCGGCGGCGGCTCATCGCCTCGCACAGCGCCCGGTACAGCTCGTCCGGGGGTGCGGGCACGGGCAGGGTCAGCCCGCCCACCAGCTCGTCGCACAGCCGGCGCGTGTCCCTGCCGATGCCCACGGTCCTCCCCTGCTCACGACTCGGGCCGCTTGACGCTCTCCAGCAGCATGTCGAGCCACTCAGCGACCTTGTCCCGGTGCTGATCGGTGGGCAACTGCGCGGCCCGCCAGGCGATTCCGCGCACACCGTGGTCCTGGAGGAGCCGCTCCAGCGGGTCCCCGGGGTCCTGGGCGGCGGCCCGCTCCCGGTCGGCGAGCTTCTGGAGCAGGTCCTGCTCGGTGCGCTGCAACGCGCCGGCCAGGGCTTCGGGGTCCTCCGCGGTGAGGAAGCCCGCGTGCACCCGGAAGAAGCGCTGGAGGGCGTCGCAGTGCTCCATGGTGGGCCGCCGGTCCCCGTTGATGAGGGCGCCGGCCTGCTGCCGGGACATGCCCGCGCCGTCGGCTATCTCCTGCTGGGTGTAGCGGCGTCCACCCGGTTTCAGCCGGGTGCGGCGCAGCAGGTCCAGGCGTTGCAGGAAGCGGGCCTGGACGTCCGGTTCACCCGCGGGCCGGCCGCTGAGCAGGGCCCTGACCACCGCCTCCGGCACACCGCAGGCGACGGTGAGCCGCCCTACGTCGAAGACCTCGGTGTGCGGGACACCGAGCCGGTCGGCGAGCGCGGTGACGCGGGCGACGACGGCCGGCAGCTGGGCGGTCGCCGAGGCGCCCGGATCCTCGTAGCCATCCGTCACCGACAGAACTCCTACGTCTCTCGAGGGCTTCAGATGCGTCCGTGCTTCTCACGAGCGGTCGCCGTGAACTTCCCGGAGAGTAGCGGGTGCCTCGAACTCACATCCAGGTGTCGCCACAACTGTGGCGAATTTCAGCCGTCAACCGGCATGAAATGCCACGATAGTTGACACGACCCCTGCTGGGCAGCAGGATCGCATCGCCGCGTGAAAGGCCGCAGAGGCAAGAGGGGTGACCTCCCGATGGCACATCAGGCAGGAGGGCAGCGGCCGGCACCGCGGCCCGTCCCCGACACCTGCGGGACCCAGGCGTACCTCCAGGACTACGCAGCACTGCTGGAATTCCTGTCCTGCCCGTCCATGGTCGTCGACCGCCACTGGAACGTGGTCATGGCCAACAGCGCGTTCGAGACACTCTTCCGTGGTGTGCGCCCCCATCCGACGGCCATGCCCGGCGACAACTTCCGCCGCTTCGTGCTGTTCCACCCGGACGCGGGCGAGGTGCTCGGCGAGCACGAGCCCGGCTGGTGCCTGCCGATGCTGGCCCAGTTCCGCTCCGCCCTGGAGACGTCCGGGCACGACCACGAACTCCAGGCGCTCCGCCGGGACATCGCCCAGGACCCGATCATGGAGGCCGCCTACCGGCAGGGCCTGCCGCACTGGATCCGGGCCGTCGGCGAGGCCGGGAGCCGTCTCGACGGCGCCGTACGCCTCCTGCTCCACCCGGACCCGCGCCGGGGGCGCACCGAGTGCCGCATCGTGGAGGAGGCGCCGCAGCCGCTGCGGGAGCTGGGCTACCGGCGCCTGACGATGGTCCTGCGCGACCCCCGCCCGCCCGCCGCCCCGGTACGCCGCCCGCGCCGCCCCCGGGGCGCGACCACGCACCTGACGGTCGTCACGTCCCCCGACAGCTGACCCGGCACCGCCGGCGTTCAGGTCGCCGGCGGCGCCGGGCCGGCGCGAATCGGCCCCCGCCCGGCCGTAACGGCGGGCAGGTCCGCCTCCTCGCCCGTACGGGCGACCCGCCCGCCCCCTCTTCCCTGCGTCGGGTCGCCCCACCGCGGCGTCTCTCACGCAAGTAGCTTGCATCGCTTGCGCTACGCTTGCGTACATGACGCGACGACTTGCGGAAGTGGCGAAGAAGGTCGGGGTCAGCGAGGCCACGGTGAGCCGGGTGCTCAACGGCAAGCCCGGGGTCTCCGACGCCACTCGGCAGGCGGTGCTGACGGCTCTCGACGTCCTCGGCTACGAGCGCCCCACCCAGCTGCGCGGCGAACGCGCCCGGCTCGTCGGCCTGGTCCTGCCCGAGCTGCAGAACCCCATCTTCCCGGCGTTCGCCGAGGTCATCGGTGGCGCGCTGGCCCAGCTCGGGCTCACCCCGGTGCTGTGCACGCAGACCAAGGGCGGCGTCTCGGAGGCGGACTACGTCGAACTGCTGCTCCAGCAACAGGTCTCCGGCGTCGTCTTCGCCGGCGGCCTCTACGCCCAGGCCGACGCGCCGCACGACCACTACCGGCTGCTCGCGGAGCGCAACATCCCGGTCGTCCTGGTCAACGCGGCCATCGAGCGCCTCGGCTTCCCGGCGGTCTCCTGCGACGACACGGTGGCCGTCGAGCAGGCCTGGCGCCACCTGGCCTCCCTCGGGCACGAGCGCATCGGGCTGCTGCTCGGCCCCGGTGACCACGTGCCCTCGGCGCGCAAACTGGCCGCCGCCCGGGCGATCGCCGGTGACCTGCCGGAGGAGTTCGTCGCCCGGGCCATCTTCTCCCTGGAGGGCGGTCACGCGGCGGCCTCCCGGCTGATCGACCGCGGCGTCACCGGGATCATCTGCGCCAGCGACCCCCTGGCGCTCGGCGCCGTACGCGCCGCCCGTCGCAAGGGTCTGGACGTCCCCGGCCGCGTCTCCGTCGTCGGCTACGACGACTCGGCGTTCATGAACTGCACCGAACCCCCGCTCACCACCGTCCGTCAGCCCATCGAGGCCATGGGCCGCGCGGCCGTCGAGCTGCTGAACGCGCGGATCGCCGGCACCGCCGTACCCGCCGAGGAGCTGCTGTTCGAGCCCGAGCTGGTGGTGCGCGGCTCCACCGCGCAAGCTCCCCGCGGCTGAGCCCGGGAGGATCCGGCGCACTGTCGAATAATTACAGATTCTGCGCGATATCTTGCGGCACGCGGGCAGCGGTGCTTGAGTGTGCGGCGCCCACCGCTCCTGCCACGCGTGCCATGAGGGGTCCACCGATGACAAGCACCGGGTTCCGCCGTACCGTCGTCGCGTTCGGCGTCTGTTCCGCCCTCGCCCTCGCCGCCACCGCCTGCGGGCCGGGCGACGACGGCCCGGCGAGCGGCAAGACCCGTATCACCGTCAACTGCGAGCCGCCCAGGAGCGCCGAGGTCGACCGGGCTTTCTTCGAGGAAGAGGTCGCCGCCTTCGAGAAGCGGAACCCGGACATCGACGTCGTCGCGCACGACGCCTTCCCCTGCCAGGACCCCAAGACCTTCGACGCCAAGCTCGCCGGCGGCCGGATGGAGGACGTGTTCTACACGTACTTCACCGACGCGCGGCACGTCGTGGACGTCCGCCAGGCCGCCGACCTCACGCCGTACCTCAGCCGGCTCAAGAGCTACGGCAGCATCCAGAAGCAACTGCGGGACATCTACACCGTGGACGGCAAGGTCTACGGCATCCCGCGCACCGGCTACTCCATGGGCCTGGTCTACAACCGCGCACTGTTCCGCAAGGCCGGCCTGGATCCCGACCGGCCCCCCGCGACGTGGGACGAGGTCCGTGCCGCCGCCAGGAGGATCGCCGCCCTCGGCAGCGGCACGGTCGGATACGCCGACTACAGCGCGCAGAACCAGGGCGGCTGGCACTTCACCGCCGAGCTGTACTCCCGGGGCGGGGATGTCGTCAGCGCGGACGGCAGGAAGGCCACCGTCGACAGCCCCGAGGGCCGGGCCGTCCTGCGCGACCTGCACGACATGCGGTGGACCGACGACTCGATGGGCAGCAGACAACTCCTCGTCATCAACGACGTACAGCAGCTGATGGGGGCGGGGCGGCTCGGCATGTACCTCGCCGCCCCCGACAACATCCCGATCCTGGTCAAGGAGAAGGGCGGCGACTACAAGGACCTCGCCCTCGCACCCATGCCCGGCGGCAGGGGCACCCTCATCGGCGGTGACGGCTACATGTTCGACAAGCACGACACGCCCGCCCAGATCCGCGCCGGCCTCAAGTGGCTCGACCACATGTTCCTCACCCCGGGCAAGGGCTTCCTCGGCGACTACGCCCGCGCCAGGAAGCACGACGCCCCCGTCGGGCTGCCCGAGCCCCGCCTGTTCACCGGCACCGCCGACGCCACCGACCAGCAGGCCAAGAAGGCCAACGCCAACGTCCCGGTGGAGAACTACCGGGCCTTCCTGGACGGCAACCCCCGGCTCCGGATGCGGATCGAGCCACCGCACGCCCAGCAGATCTACTCCGTCCTCGACGCCGTCGTCTCCGCCGTCCTCACCAAGAAGGACGCCGACATCGACCGACTCCTCGAAGAGGCCTCCGGAAAGATCGACTCCATCCTGGCCCGGAGCTGACCGCCATGACGAAGACGGTCGAGCGGCAGCCCCCGGCACCGGCCGCCGTCCCCCCGGTCCCGGCGCCGACTCCGGCAGCAGGCCGCAGGCGGCGCCGCCTCGCCGACCAGGCCCGCGCCTACGGTTTCCTCCTGGGCGGCCTGATCTGCTTCGCCCTGTTCTCCTGGTACCCAGCGATCCGCGCGGTCGTCATCGCCTTCCAGAAGTACACCCCGGGCTCACCGCCCGAGTGGGCCGGCACCGCCAACTTCACCCGCGTGCTGCACGACCCCGAGTTCGCCGCCGCCTGGCGCAACACCCTCACCTTCACCCTGCTCGCGCTGATCGTCGGCTTCGCGATCCCCTTCGTGCTCGCCCTCGTCCTCAACGAACTGCGGCACGCCAGAGCCTTCTTCCGCGTCGTCGTCTACCTGCCGGTGATGATCCCGCCCGTGGTCAGCGCCCTGCTGTGGAAGTGGTTCTACGACCCCGGAACCGGCCTGGCCAACGAGACCCTCCGCTTCCTGCACCTGCCCACCTCGAACTGGTCCAACGGCACCGACACCGCCCTCGTCTCCCTGGTCGTCGTCGCCACCTGGGCCAACATGGGCGGCACCGTCCTCATCTACCTGGCCGCCCTCCAGTCCGTCCCGGGCGAGCTGTACGAGGCCGCCGAACTCGACGGGGCGAACCTCCTCCAGCGCGTCCGGCACGTCACCGTCCCGCAGACCCGGTTCGTCATCCTCATGCTGATGCTCCTCCAGATCATCGCCACCATGCAGGTGTTCACCGAACCGTTCGTCATCACGGGCGGCGGCCCGGAGAACGCGACCGTCACCGTCCTCTACCTCATCTACAAGTACGCCTTCCTCTACAACGACTTCGGTGGCGCCTGCGCCCTCAGCGTCCTGCTGCTGCTCCTGCTCGGCGCCTTCTCCGCGCTCTACCTCCGCCTCACCCGCTCCGAGGGGGACGCATGAGCACCACCACCCGCACCCTGATCTCCCCGGCCACCCTCGCCCGCCCGCGCGGGAAAGCCGCCTACTGGGCGGTGTTCACGGCCGTCGTCGTCCTCTTCGCGCTCGCCTTCCTCTTCCCCGTGTACTGGATGGTGACCGGCGCGATGAAGTCCCCCAACGAGGTGGCGCGCACCCCACCCGACCTCCTGCCGGAGCACTTCCACCTCGGCGGCTACACCGACGCATGGGACCTGATGCAGCTCCCGCAGCACCTGGGCAACACCGTCGTCCAGGCCGTCGGCGCCTGGGCCTTCCAGCTGGTGTTCTGCACGGCCGCCGCCTACTCCCTGTCCAGGCTGAGACCGGCCTTCGGCAAGGTGGTCCTCGGCGGCATCCTCGCCACCCTCATGGTCCCGGCGCAGGCGCTGGTCGTCCCCAAGTACCTGACCGTCGCCGACCTGCCGCTGATCCACACCAGCCTGCTCGACGACCCCCTCGCGATCTGGCTGCCGGCCGTCGCCAACGCCTTCAACCTGTACCTGCTCAAACGGTTCTTCGACCAGCTGCCGCGCGACGTGCTGGAGGCCGCCGAGATCGACGGCGCCGGCAGGCTGCGCATCCTGTGGTCGGTCGTCCTGCCCATGTCCCGGCCGGTCCTCGGCGTGGTGTCCATCTTCGCGCTGGTCGCCGTCTGGCAGGACTTCCTGTGGCCGCTGATGGTCTTCTCCGACACCGGCAAGCAGCCGGTCAGCGTGGCGCTCGTCCAGCTGTCGCAGAACATCCAGCTCACCGTGCTCATCGCCGCCATGGTGATCGCCAGCATCCCGATGGTGGCACTGTTCCTCGTCTTCCAGCGGCACATCATCGCCGGGATCAGCGCGGGCAGCACCAAGGGCTGACACCGGCGCCCCGTCTCCGGCCCCCCGTCTACCGAAAGGCACGCTCCGTGGGACAGCCCCGCCATGCCCCCGAGGACCCCGACTGGTGGCGCACGGCCGTCATCTACCAGGTGTACGTCCGCAGCTTCGCGGACGGCAACGGCGACGGCACCGGCGACCTCGCGGGGGTCCGCTCCCGGCTGCCGTACCTCGCCGGACTCGGCGTGGACGCCCTGTGGTTCAGCCCCTGGTACCCCTCGCCCATGAAGGACGGCGGCTACGACGTCGCCGACTACCGTGCCGTCGACCCGGCCTTCGGCACCCTCGCCGAGGCGGAGAAACTCATCGCCGAGGCCCGCGAGTCGGGCATCCGGACGATCGTCGACATCGTGCCCAACCACGTCTCCGACCAGCATCCCTGGTTCCGGGCGGCACTCGCCGCCGGGCCGGGAAGCCCCGAGCGGGAGCTGTTCCACTTCCGGCGGGGACGCGGCGCGCACGGCGAACTCCCGCCGAACGACTGGCCGTCGCAGTTCGCCGGCTCCACCGCACCGGTGTGGACACGGCTGCCCGACGGCGACTGGTACCTGCACCTGTTCACTCCCGAGCAGCCGGACCTCAACTGGGCCCACCCGGCCGTCCGCCAGGAACACGAGGACATCCTGCGCTTCTGGTTCGAGCGGGGCGTCGCCGGAGTCCGCATCGACTCGGCCGCCCTGCTCGCCAAGGACCCGGACCTGCCCGACCTCGCCACCCGGCCACGGCCGCACCCCTTCGTCGACCGCGATGAACTCCACGCCGTCTACCGCTCCTGGCGGCGCGTGGCCGACGAGTACGCCGGCGTCTTCGTCGGCGAGGTCTGGCTCCCCGACCCCGAACGCTTCGCCCGCTACCTGCGCCCCGACGAACTCCACACCGCCTTCAACTTCTCCTTCCTGTCCTGCCCCTGGGACCCCGCACGGCTGCGCGCCTCCATCGACACCACCCTCGCCGAGCACGCCCCCGTCGGCGCCCCGGCCACCTGGGTGCTGTGCAACCACGACGTCACCCGCACGGTGACCCGGTACGGCCGCGAGGACACCGCCTTCGACTTCGCCACCAAGGCCTTCGGTACGCCGGCGGACCTGGCGCTCGGCACCCGCCGGGCGCGGGCCGCGGCCCTGCTGTCACTGGCGCTGCCCGGCTCGGTGTACCTCTACCAGGGGGAGGAACTGGGCCTGCCGGAGGCCGATGTCCCGGCCGACCGCGCCCAGGACCCGATGTACTTCCGCTCCGGTGGCGCAGCCCCCGGCCGCGACGGCTGCCGGGTCCCGCTGCCCTGGGCCGAGGACATGCCGTACGCGGGCTTCGGCGCCGGCGAGGAGCCATGGCTGCCGCAGCCGGCCGACTGGCCGTCGTACGCGGTCGACCGCCAGCAACGCGACCCGGACTCCATGCTCGCCCTCTACCGCCAGGCCATCAGCCTCCGCCCGGTGTTCGGCGACGGCCCCCTGACCTGGCTGCCCGCCCCCGACGGCGTCCTCGCCTTCTCCCGCGCCGGGGGAGCGCTGTGCGTGGTGAACCTCGCGCCCACGCCCGCCGGCCTGCCCCCGCACTCCCGGCTCCTGCTGAGCAGCGGCCCGCTGGACCGGGCGGGCCGGCTGCCACCGGACACGGCGGCCTGGCTGCGTGCCTGAGCCGCCCCCCGTACGCACTCCGCTATCCCCGCACCCCCACCACGAAGGGATCAGCACATGGACAGCAGCACCGCCGGACACGTCAGGCGCATGCCGGCCATCGGGGCGGTCGTCGCCCTCGCCGCCGGCATGCTCGTCACCCTCGCCCCGGCCGCCCACGCGGCGGCGGGCGCCGCCCTCCCCTTCACCTCCGTGGAAGCCGAGTCGGCGGCCACCACCGGCACGCGGACCGGCCCCGATCACACGCAGGGCACCCTCGCCTCGGAGGCCTCCGGCCGGCAGGCCGTGCGGCTGACGGCCGGGCAGCGGGTGGAGTTCACCGTGCCCCGCGCGTCCAACGCGCTGAACATCGCCTACAACGTGCCCGACGGTCAGTCCGGCACACTGAACGTGTACGTCAACGGCACCCGACTCGCCAGATCCCTCCCGGTCACCTCCAAGTACTCGTACATCGACACCGGCTGGATCGCCGGCGCCCGGACGCACCACTTCTTCGACAACGCCCGGCTGCTGCTCGGGCAGAACGTCCAGGCCGGCGACAAGATCGCCGTCGAGCCGGCCGGCACCCAGGTGACCGTCGACGTCGCCGACTTCGAGCAGGTCGCTCCGGCCGCCACCCAGCCCGCCGGCTCGGTGTCCGTCGTCTCCAAGGGCGCCGACCCCGGCGGCAACGGCGACTCCACCCAGGCGTTCCGCGACGCCATCGCCGCCGCCCAGGGCGGCACGGTGTGGATCCCACCGGGCGACTACCGCCTCACGTCCTCCCTGAACGGCGTACAGAACGTGACGCTCCAGGGTGCCGGCAGCTGGCACTCCGTCGTGCACACCTCCCACTTCGTCGACCAGACCGGCTCCTCGGGGAACGTCCGCATCAAGGACTTCGCGGTCATCGGCGAGGTCACCGAACGCGTCGACTCCAGCCCCGACAACTTCGTCAACGGCTCCCTCGGCCCGAACTCCTCCGTGTCCGGCATGTGGATCCAGCACCTGAAGGTCGGCCTGTGGCTGACCGGCAACAACGACAACCTGGTGGTGGAGAACAACCGCATCCTCGACACCACCGCCGACGGCCTCAACCTCAACGGCACCGCCAGGGGCGTCCGGGTCCGCAACAACTTCCTGCGCAACCAGGGCGACGACGCCCTCGCCATGTGGTCCCTGTACGCCCCGGACACCGACTCCAGCTTCGACAACAACACGATCTCGCAGCCCAACCTCGCCAACGGCATCGCCGTCTACGGCGGCACCGACATCGCCGTGCGGAACAACCTGGTCTCCGACACCAACGCCCTCGGCAGCGGCATCGCGATCTCCAACCAGAAGTTCATGGACCCGTTCAGCCCGCTCGCCGGGACGATCACCGTCGACGGCAACACACTCGTGCGCACCGGCGCCATGAACCCCAACTGGAACCACCCCATGGGCGCCCTGCGCGTCGACTCCTACGACAGCGCGATCAACGCGACCGTGAACATCACCAACACGACGATCACCGACAGCCCGTACAGCGCCTTCGAGTTCGTCTCCGGCGGCGGTCAGGGCCACCCGGTCCGCAACGTCAACGTGACCGGCGCGACCGTGCGGAACACCGGCACGGTCGTGGTCCAGGCCGAGGCGCAGGGCGCGGCCGGCTTCAAGAACGTCACCGCCACCCAGGTCGGGGCGGCCGGTGTCTACAACTGCCCCTACCCGGCGAACTCCGGCTCCTTCGCGCTCACCGACGGCGGCGGCAACTCCGGCTGGTCCACCACCTGGTCGGACTGCTCCACCTGGCCCCAGCCCGGCCAGGGCAACCCCGAGCCCGACCCGAACCGCAACCTCGTCAAGGGCCGCCCGACCACAGCGACCGGCTCCCAGGACGTCTACTCGCCCGGCAAGGCGGCCGACGGCGACGCGAACACGTACTGGGAGTCCGCCAACAACGCCTTCCCGCAGTCCTGGACGGCCGACCTCGGCTCGCCGTACGCCGTACGCCGCCTCGTGCTGAAACTGCCGCCGTCCCCGGCCTGGGGCGCACGCACCCAGACGATCACCGTACTGGGCAGCACGGACGGCTCCGGCTACACGACCGTGGCCGCCGCCCACGCCTACCGCTTCGACCCGGCCACCGGCAACACCGTGACCGTCCCCCTGCCCAGCGGTACGGACCTGCGCTACCTGCGCCTGACGGTCACCGCCAACACGGCATGGCCGGCCGGACAGTTCAGCGAGGTGGAGGCGTACCTGACATCGTGATCCCCACCGGAGCGAGGTGACGGCCGGCAGCCGCGAGGTGCCGGACGGCCACCGTGGCCGAGCGGGACGAGGCACCGGGGCGGACCGTCACCCGTCCGCCCCGCTGCTTCGACCGGCAGCCCGCCCTGTGCCGAAGGGTCAGCCGCCGGGCTCCCTGATCGGCAGCGCCGCACGCGCCCGCCCCGGCTCCGCCCGTACCGCCGACTTTCACGCGGGCGCCACCGGGGACTTCCCTGACGTTTGCTGCTCTTGGAACACTCGCTCCGCGCACATTCCGTCAACTGACGGGTTCGCGGACGTACGTCAGGACGAGAGGACCCTCACCCATGCCCGAAGTCAACCGGCGGCGCTTCCTCCAAGTGTCCGGTGCCGCAACGGCGTTCACGGCGCTGGCCGGCAGCATCCAGCGGGCGGCCGCCCTGCCCGCCCACCACCGCACCGGCTCGGTGGACGACGTGGAGCACATCGTCGTCCTGATGCAGGAGAACCGTTCCTTCGACCACTACTTCGGCTCGCTGCGCGGAGTCCGGGGCTTCGGCGACCCCCGTCCGGTCAGCCAGAACGGCAGGTCCGTCTGGAAGCAGTCCGACGGCACCAAGGACATCCTGCCCTTCCACCCCGACGCCGACGACCTGGGCCTGGCCTTCATCCAGGACCTCCCGCACGGCTGGAACGACGGACACGCCGCGTTCAACGGCGGCAGGTACGACAAGTGGGTGCCGGCCAAGTCCGCCACGACGATGGCGTACCTGACCCGCGACGACATCCCCTTCCACTACGCCCTCGCGGACGCCTTCACCGTCTGCGACGCCTACCACTGCTCGCTGATCGGTTCCACCGACCCCAACCGCTACTACCTGTGGTCGGGTTACACCGGAAACGACGGCGAGGGCGGCGGCCCGGTCCTCGGCAACGAGGAGGCGGGCTACGGCTGGACGACGTACCCCGAGCGACTGGAGCGGGCCGGGGTCTCCTGGAAGATCTACCAGGACGTCGGTGACGGTCTGGACGCGGCCGGCTCCTGGGGCTGGATCAGCGACGCCTACCGCGGCAACTACGGCGACAACTCGCTCCTCTACTTCGACCGGTACCGCGCCGCCCGGCCCGGTGACCCGCTGTACGACAAGGCCCGCACCGGCACCGACGCCCGCAAGGGCGAGGGCTTCTTCGACCGGCTGAAGGCCGACGTCCAGGCGGACCGGCTGCCCCAGGTCTCCTGGATCGTCGCCCCCGAGGCCTTCACCGAACACCCCAACTGGCCCGCCAACTACGGCGCCTGGTACGTCTCCCAGGTCCTGGACGCGCTCACCTCCAACCCCGAGGTGTGGGGCAGGACCGCGCTCTTCCTCACCTACGACGAGAACGACGGCTTCTTCGACCACGTGATCCCGCCCTACCCGCCGGCCTCCGCCGCCCAGGGCCGGTCGACGGTGGACCCGGCGCCCGACCTGTTCAAGGGCGACGGCAGCCATGTCGCCGGGCCGTACGGGCTGGGGCAGCGGGTGCCGATGATCGTCGTCTCCCCCTGGAGCAAGGGCGGTTACGTCTGCTCCGAGACCTTCGACCACACCTCGGTCATCCGGTTCATCGAGCGCCGCTTCGGTGTGCGCGAACCGAACATCTCGCCCTGGCGGCGAGCCGTCTGCGGCGATCTGACCAGCGCCTTCGACTTCTCCCGCAAGGACACCGCGCCGGTCGCGCTGCCCTCCACGGCCGGCTACCTGCCGCCGGACCGCACCCGCCACCCGGACTACGTCCCCAAGCCGCCCGCCCACCCCGCACTGCCCGGGCAGGAGCCCGGCAGCCGGCCCACCCGCCCGCTGAAGTACGCACCCACGACGGACGGTTCCGCGGACACCGCGGCCGGCAAGTTCACGCTCACCTTCGCCTCGGGGGCACAGGCGGGCGCCGCCTTCCTGGTCACGTCCGGCAACCGCACCGACGGCCCCTGGACGTACACGACCCAGGCCGGCAAGAGCCTCTCGGACACCTGGAACTCCGCCTACTCCGGCGGCACCTACGACCTCGCCGTGCACGGCCCCAACGGCTTCCTGCGCGTCTTCAGGGGCCGCAACAAGGTCGCCGGCCCGGAGGTCACCGCCCGGCACGCGGGCGACGACATCCAGCTCACCTTCACCAACAGGGGCTCCGGCACCGTCAGGCTGACACTGACCGACGGCTACGGCGGCAGCCCCGTCGTGATAGGCGTGCGGCCCGGCGCGACCGTGCGGCAGACCGTCGGCCTGGCGGCGAGCGAGCGCTGGTACGACCTGACCGTCACCTCCGACGCCGACCCGGTCTTCCTGCGCGGCTTCGCCGGCCATGTCGAGAACGGGCTGCCCGGCGTCAGCGACCCGGCCATCGGCGCGCGATGAACGGGCGATGAACACCGCTCCGTGCGGACTGGTCAGGTACCGGTCAGATCAGGGTAGTGTGCCCCGGTGACCACGCAATCGAACACCCCGGCAGGCTGGTACCCGGATCCGCACGGGGCGGTCCAGACGCTCCGTTACTGGGACGGCGCGCAGTGGACCGAGCACACCAACCCGGCTCAGCCGGCCGGGCAGGCTCCGCCGCAGCAGGCACCGGCCCAGCAGGCCGCTTTCCCGCAGCAGCAGACCGCCGACAGCAAGGTGCAGCGGCAGGTGCAGCGGCAGGCCGGTGTCGCGGCCGGCGGCACCGGCGGCGGCACCCTCTTCACCGAGCCCGTCCTGGTCGTGAACCAGAAGGCCAAGCTGATCGAGCTGACCAACGAGTACACGGTCATGGATCAGAACGGCCGCCAGCTCGGGTCCGTCACCCAGGTGGGACAGGGCGTACTGAAGAAGATCCTGCGCTTCGTCTCCAGCCTCGACCAGTTCATGACCCACCGGCTGGAGATCCGCGACGCCTACGGCCAGCCGCAGTTGCTGCTGACCCGCCCCGCGAAGATCTTCAAGTCCCGGGTGGTCGTGACCCGCCCGGACGGCTCGCCGGTCGGCGAGATCGTCCAGAAGAACATGATCGGGAAGATCAACTTCGCGATGACCGCGAACGGCCAGCAGGTCGGCGCGATCAAGGCGGAGAACTGGCGGGCCTGGAACTTCGCGATCGTCGACCACGCGGACAACGAGGTCGCCCGGATCACCAAGACCTGGGAAGGCCTCGCCAAGACGCTGTTCACGACCGCGGACAACTACGTCCTCCAGATCCACTACCAGCTCCCCGAGCCGCTGCTGAGCCTCGTGGTGGCCACGGCGCTGACGGTGGACACCGCGCTGAAGCAGGACTCGCGCGGCTGGGGCTGACCGGCAGGACGGGACCAGGTATTGCCGACGGCGGCCGGTGCGCGCGGATGTCCTCCGCCCGCGCCGGCCGCCGTCGCCGTACGCGATCACAGTGCCGTGAGATGCCCCGGCTGCTCCGTCCGCCGTGGCAGCAGCACCGGCTCGGCTGTCGCCGTCGCGGGCTCCAGGGCCAGCACCGCCGCCACCGGATGCTCGTCGTGCCGGTCGTGCCCGTCGTGCTCCTGGAGCCGGTCGCGTTCTTCCGGTCCGTCGTGCCGTCCGTCGTGCTGTCCGCGTTCCTCCGCGCGGCCGGGCGCGGGAGCCGCCCGCGTCAGCAGCACCACGCCCGACGCGGCCAGCGCCGCACCCGCCACGGCCAGCAGCACCCCGCCGGCGCCGCCCTCCAGGCCCTGCCCCAGCAGAGTGAGGCCGATCACCGCGGCGGCCACCGGGTTGGCGAGGGTGACGACGGCCAGCGGAGCCCCCAGGCCGCCGCGGTAGGCCGTCTGCGACAGCAGCAGCCCGCCGACGGCGAACGCGGCGACGAGCACGGCCACGACGATCACCCCGGTGCCGAGCGCGGGTCCGGACCGGTCCGTTGCCGAGACGGTCACCGTCTGGGTGAGCGCGGAGGCGACACCGGAGGCGAAGCCGGAGGCGGTCGCGTGCCGCAGGCCCGGCCGGGCGCCGGGCCGGGACAGCAGCCCGATGGCCGCGGCCGTCGCACCGGCGACCGCCAGCGCCTCGGACAGCGACAGCACCCGGGCGGGTGCGGGGCCGGAGGCGGCGACGAGCAGGGCCCCGAGTCCGAGCAGGGTCAGTGCCGTACCGCGCCACTCCACCGCGCTGACCCGCCGGCCCGCCGCCCGCGCGCCCAGGGGCACCGCCGCGACCAGGGTGAGCGCGCCCAGCGGCTGGACGACGGTGAGCGGGCCGTACCTCAGGGCGACGACGTGCAGCAGCGCGGCGACGGCGTTCAGGCCGACCGCGGACCACCAGGCGCCGGTGCCCAGCAGCCGCAGCAGGCCGGTGCCGGCGCTGCGCGCGGCGAGGCGTTCCTGGGCGACGGCGGCCAGCGCGTAGGCGACGGCCGACACCAGGGACAGGGCCAGGGCGGTCACCTCGGCGGCGCTCATCGGGCCGCTCCCGCCAGGACGGGCTCCGGCGCGGCGAGCCGGCCGGCGCCGCGCCCGGCCGTGGTGGCCGTGTGCCGCGGCGGATGGATGACCGCGAGGGCCACGCCGAGCATGGCCGTGGCGACGAGGGCGTCGAGCCAGTAGTGGTTCGCCGTGCCGGTGATCACCAGCAGGGTGAGCGCCGGGTGCAGCAGCCAGAGGGCGCGCCACCGGGAGCGGGTGGCGGCGATCAGGCCGACCGCCACCATGAGCGCCCAGCCGAAGTGCAGCGAGGGCATGGCCGCGAACTGGTTGGACAGGTGGTCGCTGGACGGCGGGCCGTACACGGACGGCCCGTAGATCCGCGCCGTGTCCACCAGGCCGGTGCCGGTCAGCATCCGGGGCGGGGCCAGCGGGAAGGTGAACGGCAGCACCAGGGCGGCCGTGGTGACGACGGCGAGGACCCGGCGGGCCCAGACGTAGTGCGCGGGCCGCCGCACGTAGAGCCAGACCAGGAAGGCGAGCGTGGCCGGGAAGTGGACGGTCGCGTAGTAGGTGTTCGCCAGGTGGACGAGGGTGTCGCCGTGCAGCAGCGCGGACTGCACGGCGTTCTCGTGGGGGAGGTGCGCGGCCCGCTCCAGGTGCCACACGCCACGGGCGTTGCGCAAGGCCTCGGCGGTGTGGCCGGTGGCCAGCTGCCGGCCGAGCTTGTAGACCAGGAAGAGCCCGGCGACCAGCAGGAACTCACGTATCAGGGGCGGGCGTGCCGTGGTGTCCGGCTCCGCTTTCGCCCCCGCAGGCTCGGTTCGGGCATTCATCCCCCGGCCCCTTCGCTGACGGTGGTGCGTGTGGTGGTGCGTGCGTGTCCCGGTGTCGGGCGCTGCCGTACCCGTAACTGATCGATACGTTTCCGTACCGATACGCCAGTGTACCGATACGCTTGGGTACCGGTACACTGACGTATCGATTGAGGTGCGACACACTGGAGACAGGCCCGGACGCCCGGCTCCGCCGCAGTGGGCCGCGCAGCCGGACGGGCCGTACACGAGTGAGGGGAAGCAGCGCATGACGTCGCAGGCCGCGGACGAACCGGAGACGGTCGTCGCCTCGCGCCGCTCCAAGATCACGCCGGAGCGTGAGCGGGAGTTCTTCGACGCCGTGCTGGAACAGATCCGCGAGTGCGGCTACGACTCCGTCACCATGGAGGGCGTCGCCGCCAGCACCCGGTGCAGCAAGTCCACGCTCTACCGCCAGTGGAAGACCAAACCGCAGTTCGTGGCGGCGGCGCTGCGCGCCAACCGCCGGGTGCGTTTCGCCGGCATCGACACGGGATCGCTCGTCGAGGACCTGCGCCGGGCCGCGCGGGCCGCGGGCGACTGGTCCGGCAAGGACACCCGGCTGCTCCAGGCCCTGGGGCACGCGGTGACGGCGGACCAGGAACTGGCCCAGGCGCTGCGTGAGGCGCTGGTCCTGCCGGAGATCGCCGCGCTGGAGGAGATGCTGGCCCGGGGCGTGGCCCGGGGCGAGGTCCCCGCGGGAAATCCGGCGCTGGCCTACGTGCCCACCATGATGTTCGGCGTCCTGCGGGTGCGGCCGGTGCTCTGCGGCCAGTACGCCGACTCCGACTACCTCGCCGGTTTCGTGGAGGCCGCCGTGCTGCCCGCGCTGGGACTGACCTGAGACCCAGGCCGCCGTTCACGGGATGACTGAACGGTGACCTGACCGCGCCGCACCGTGGGGACGGGGGCGGCGCGCACCCCCGGCCGGGTGGGACTCCTCTTGAGCGGAGAGGAATCCCACCCGGCCGATCCGGGGCTCAGACGTCCTGGCCGTTCCCGGTGCCGGACGAGACCGTGATGCCCTTGACGATCTCGTCGACCACGGACACCTGCCGGCCGACGTCCACGCCGAAGCGCACCACCATGAACCGGCGGGGGGCGTCGGGCGAGGGGAAGGCGACCGACTCGACATAGCCGTCGGCGCCCTTGCTGGTGACCGCCTTCCAGCGGACCAGGTAGCCCTTCTGTCCGGCGACCGTCACCGCCTCGGAGGCCAGCACCTTGTGCGAGGTGATGCTGCCGTAGCTGGTGCCGCCGTACGAAGCCTCGGCGTTGGCCGCGATGTCCGCCTCGGCGACCTTCCTGGCCGTGTCGGCCCGGATGCCCAGCCCCACCGCCGGGGCCGTGTAGGCGCCGCCCGCGGTGCACGTCCTGGTGGCGTCTCCCGGGCACTTGTAGGAGTCGTCGGAGGTCACCTGCACGCCGGCGGGGATCGTCTGCCCACTCCAGCCCTTCGGAACCGGCAGGCTGATCCCGGTGACCGGGTCGGACACCGTACCGCCGCCCTGTACCTTCGGCGCCCCGGACTGCCCCGGCGACGGCGAGGCCCCGCCGGAGCCCCCCGGTCCACCGGAACCGCCGGTCCCACCGGAACCGCCCGGGCCGCCGTCCTGCCCGCCGACCGGGCCCCGCCGCGAGCCCGCGCGGTCACCGTCTCCGTCGTGTCCGGCGAGGGCGTACACGCCGACACCGATGCTCACCAGTACCGCGGCCGTCACCGCGACGGCTATGCCCGTGCGCAGACCGGTCCGGGACCCGGCCGGCGGCTGGGCGGGATACGCCGGATATCCCGGATGCGCGCCGTACCCCACCGGCATCGCGGCCGTCGGACCGGCCGGCTGTCCGGGGTGGGCCGTCGGCGGGCCGCCGTCCGCCGGTCGCGGCGGGGGACCCCACGAGGCGGCCGTGCCGGCGGGGCGGGTCCGGTCCGTCCAGGCCTTGCCGTCCCACCAGCGCTCGGTGGGCGGACCGTCATGCGTCTGCCCGGGGTCGGGATACCACCCGGGAGGAGTCACCTGCGTCATGTCCCCACCGTATGAGGCAACGGTGAAAGCGGGATGAGAGGATCCGCTGCCGATCCCATGAAGGCGCATTCCGCCCAGGATTTGTCCGCGGCCCGTCCCGTCCCACCGCTTCCGCGTCTTCCCAGCACCTTCCGGAGCCCCGCGCCGACGTCCCGTCCACGGGTCGGGCGCGGTGTGCGTCGCCGGTTCGCGCTCCCGTTCACCCGGCGGGGCAACACCTGACGGGACCGGCCACCACAGGCCCCGCCGGACGGCTACGCTCGTGCTCCGTACGTCGTTCGGACGGCCTGGGGAGGTAACGGATGACGGAGGGACGGCCGTCGGCGGCCGGCTCGGCTCCCCTGTGGGAGCGCGATACCGAGATCGCCACCGTCGTACAGGCGCTCGACGTACTCTGTGCCGACCAGCGGTCCGCGGGCGGCCTGCTGGTGTTCCGGGGCGACGCGGGACTGGGGAAGACCGCGCTGCTGGCCGAGACCCGCCGCATCGCCGAGCGCCGCGGCTGCACGGTCTGGTCCGCGCGCGGCGCCGAGACCCTGAAGTCCGTACCGTTCAACGTGGTACGGCAGTTGCTCCAGCCCGCACTGCTGGCCCTGCTGCCCGAGGAGGCCCGCGAATACCTCGGCGACTGGTACGACATCGCCGGCCCCGCCCTCGGCATAGCCGACCCGCAGGAGGGCAACGCAGACCCGCAGTACGTCTGCGACGGACTCGTCGCGGCGGTACGCCGGCTGGCCCGCCGCGAGTGGCCGCTCGTGCTGCTCCTCGACGACGCCCACTGGGCCGACCAGGAGACCCTGCGCTGGCTCGCCGAGTTCGCCGAGCGCCTGGACGACCTGTCCGTCCTCGTCGTGGTCGCCCGCCGCCCGGACGAGGCCGGCGGGGACAGCGCCCGCCATCTCGACGCGGTGGCCGCCGCGGGCCGCCCCGTCAGCAACCTCAGAAGCCTCACTCCGGACGCCACCGCGGGCCTCACCCGCGCCACCCTCGGCCGGCAGGCCGACGACGCGTTCTGCCGCGAGGTCTGGGCCGTCACCGGCGGCAACCCCTACGACACCGTCGAACTCCTCGCCAAGGTGCGGGACAGCGAACTCGAGCCGGTCGAGGCGCAGGCCGGGGAACTGCGCGCCCTCAACCGCGGCGCCCGCGGCGGCGGACTCGTCGACCGGCTCAAGAACCTCGGCCTGGAGGCCACCCGGTTCGCCTGGGCCGCCGCCATCCTCGGCACCGGCATCACCGTCGACATGGTCGCCCGCCTCGCCACCATGAACGACGACGTCGCCCGTCACAGCGCCGGACTGCTCTGCAACGCCCGCATCCTCACCCCGCCCGACCCGGCCGGCGGCACCGAACACGCCGAAGGCGAGCTGGAGTTCGTCCACCCGCTCATCGCCTCCGCCGTCTACCACTCCATCCCGCCCGGCGTGTGCACCGCCATGCACGGGGTCGCCGCCCAGATCATCACCGAGCTGGGCCGCGGCGCCGCCGAGGCCGCCCGGCACCTGCTGAAGGTGCACCCGGACGACGACGAGGAACTCGTCCAGCAGCTGCGCGACGCCGCCCGCGAACACCTCGCCGTCGGCGCCCCCGACGCGGCCCGCCGCTGCCTCGAACGCGCCCTGCGGGAGCCGCCCCTGCCCGAGGTCCACGCGCAGGTCCTGTACGAGCTGGGCTGCGCCACCCTCCTGACCAACCCCGCCGTCACCATCGGCCATCTCCGGAGCGCGCTCGGCATGCGCGGCCTGGACGCGACCGAGCGGGTCGACGCCGTCGTCCGCCTCTCCCAGGCGCTGCTCCACAACGACCAGCTGGAGGAGGCCGTCCGCACGGTCGAGGCCGAGGCCGCCGGGCACGACGCGGGCCCCGTCCGGATGCGGCTCCAGGCCTTCCAGTTCATGTGGGAGGGCATCCACGGCGAGACCGTCTCCCCGGCCCGCTCCCGGCGCCTCGCCGAGCTGGCCGCCACCTGCACCGGCCGCGACAACGCCGAACGCGCCCTGCTGATCGTGCGCGGCTTCGACGCGATGACCCACGGCGAGAGCGCGGACGAGGTCGTCGCCCTGTGCGACCGCGCCCTCGTCAACGGCCGCCTCGCGCCCGGCCTCGGCTGGACCGACCCCGCGTGGGGCATGGAGCTGCTGATGATGCTCGGCAGCGCGTACGCCTACGCCGACCGGCTGGACC
Organism: Streptomyces sp. NPDC014991; assembly: GCF_043080665.1. NCBI lineage: Bacteria > Bacillati > Actinomycetota > Actinomycetes > Kitasatosporales > Streptomycetaceae > Streptomyces > Streptomyces sp. NPDC014991. Next base: position 268,727 of record NZ_JBIBVY010000008.1, on the reverse strand, counting down.
GCGCCGAGAGCCTGTTCACCGAGGCCCGGCGTGTCTACACCACGGCCGGCTGGCGCGGCGGCCACCTCTCCCTGGCCAACGCCTTCCTCGGGCTCGCCTACCGCAGACAGGGCAGACTGCGCGACGCCGAGTCCGTCCTGCGCGAGGCCCTGGCCCTGGCCGAACGCGTCGGCCGGCGCCTGCCGCTGTACTGGTCGGCCGTCTGCGGGCTGGTCGACACCCTGCTGGCCCGGGGCCGCGTCGCGGAGGCCTGGTCGGTCGCCGAACAGTACGGCTTCGCGCCGCCGTACCCGTCCACGATCGTGCTGCCCGACATCCGGTCCGTGCGCGGCCGGCTGCTGCTCGCCGTCGGCCGCACCGAGGACGGCGTCAACGAACTGGAGGCCGCCGAGAAGACCGCCGCCTCCCGCGGCGGCCACAACCCCGTCCTCGCGCCCTGGTCCATCGACCTCGCCAAGGCCCTCGCCCGTCAGGACCCGGCCCGGGCCGCCCTGCTCGCGGCCGACGCCCGCCGGCAGGCCGAGCGGTTCGGCACCGACACCGCGATCGGCGAGGCCCTGCGCTGCGCCGCCGCCCTGGCGACGGGCCCGGAGGCGGTACGGCTCGCCGCCCGGGCCGTCACCTACCTGGAGGCCTCACCCTCCCAGTACGAGCACGCGGCGGCGCGGATCGAGTACGGCATCGCGACCGGCTCGGCCGCGGAACTCGACCGGGGCCTGGTCCTCGCCCGAGCCTGCGGCGCGGAGGGTCTGACGACCCAGGCCCGCGACGCCCTGGGATCGGCACCCGGACTCCGGTGACCCGACGACCGACTCACCCGCCACAGCGGTTACCGGGTTGACGCCGAGCGCTGCGGTGGGCACGACAGCCGTCGGGTGACGCCACCGCTCGGCCCGTGCGCCTGCAGTCCGGCCCGCCCCGTCCGCCCGTCGAGCTGCGTGCGCAGCGCGGTCAGCACGGCCCGGGGGCACTGCGCCGGTGCGAGGTGGGCGGCCCCGGGCAGCTCCACCAGCATCGCCTCCCGCAGGTGCGCGGGCGGTGTGGCCGGGTCCTGCCGGCCGGCCACGAGGAGGGCCGGTACCGTGAGGCCGGCGAGCCGGTCGCGCAGATCGAGCGCGGCGAACGCGTCGCAGCATCGGCGTGTCGCGGTGGGCGGCGAGCTTCCGCTCGTGCGGGCGAGGTCGGCGAGGACCGGCTCCAGGCTGCGTACGGCGACCAGCACGGTCGCCGTGTCCAGGATGTCCTTGCGCCCAGGGCTGACCGCACTCTCCCGCCGCCGGCCTGCCGGCCCCTCACGCTGCCGGGCCCTCTCGCCGAGGGCGCCGCGCGCCACCGGGCCTTCGTGCCCCCGCGCCCTCACGCCGCCGGTACGAACACCACCCACACCTGCCCGGGGGCGAAGTCCAGCCGGCTGCCGTCCGGAGCCGTGAAGGTCGTACCGGCCGCCGCCGTCGGCCGCGACCAGAGGGCGTCGAAGGACCGCCCGTCCCGCAGCACCTCCGCCCGTCCGGAACCCACCGTCCGGGTGTACGGCGTGTGGTTGCCGAGCGCGTCGTGGTAGCGCGAGGTGCGGATCCGCACGTGCTGCACGACGACCGTGGCCGGCGCGGGCCCGCCGCGGCCGGCCGTGTCCGTGGGGGTGCCGTCCATCGCCACCACCCAGCCCCCGCGCCCGGCCGACCAGGTGAAGGTGAAGCGGGCGGCCGGGTAGCGCACGGTCCGTGAGGACGCGGAGGTGCCGCCGGAGGGGGCCGGACCGTAGCGGAAACCCGTGGTCAGGGCCGTCCCGCCGGGAGCGGAGGGCAGCAGGGCGGCCGGGCGGAGATAGAGGTTGTGCGGGGCGGCCCTGCCGGTGTCGCGGCGGTAGGCGCCGGGGGCCTCGTCGGGTGGCTCGGCCCGCAACGGCGCCCGGTCGATCAGCGGCAGCAGTCTGTGCTGGGCCCCGGAGAAGGCGAGGACCGGCATGCGGAACTGGCGCAGCAGCTCCAGATCGCTCTCGCGGGCGCTGCGCACGGGGCCGACGGTCCGCGGGAGCCGGGTCGCGTAGACCGCCATCAGCCGGCTCAGGCCGCCCTCCACCTGCTCCACGTACACCACGTCCGCCGCCTCCAGCCCGGTCTGCGGGCGGGCCGCGGGCACGTTGTCGATCTTCACGGCGAGGGGGGAACCAGCCGCGGTCGGCGCGGTCGGCGCCGGGGTGCGGTGCGGGGCGCGGTGGTCGTCGTCCCGGCCGTGGCCGGTGCAGCCCGCCGCGAGCGAGGCCGACAGCGCGACGGCCAGCAGCGCCACCGTCGGTGCCACGCGCCGCCGGCGCGCCCTGCCCCTCGTGTCCACCGTGGGCCACCCCCGTCCGTCTTGTCCGATTGTGCGCTCATCAGTTCACAGCCGGCCATACCTGGTTGCCCACGGGAACGGTCCGGGATTCGGTGGCCGCGGCGGTGGGTACCCGGCCGCCACCGCACACGGGACGCAGGACGTGGCCACACGCGACCAAGGGAGTGCGACGGCATGAAGGCAGTCACCTGGCAGGGCAAGCGGGACGTACGGGTCGAGGACGTTCCCGACCCGAGGATCGAGGAACCGACGGACGCCGTCATCCGGGTCACGTCGACCGGACTGTGCGGCTCGGACCTGCACCTGTACGAGGTGCTGACGCCGTTCATGACCCCGGGGGACATCCTCGGCCACGAACCCATGGGCATCGTCGAGGAGGTGGGTCCGGAGGTCACCGACCTACGGCCCGGCGACCGTGTCGTGGTGCCCTTCCAGATCGCCTGCGGGCACTGCTTCATGTGCGACACCGGGCTGCCCACCCAGTGCGAGACCACCCAGGTCACCGGCGAGGGCATGGGCGCCCCCCTGTTCGGCTACACCCGCCTGTACGGCGCCGTCCCCGGCGGCCAGGCCGAGTATCTGCGGGTACCGCAGGCGCAGTTCGGGCCGATCAAGGTGCCCGAGGGCCCGTCGGACGACCGGTTCGTCTACCTCTCCGACGTGCTGCCCACCGCCTGGCAGGCCGTCGAGTACGCCGCCGTCCCGCCCGGCGGCACCCTGGCGGTCCTCGGCCTCGGCCCGATCGGTGACATGGCCTGCCGCATCGCCAAGGCACGCGGCGCCGAGCGGGTGTTCGGCGTCGACCTCGTGTCCGAGCGCCTGGCCCGGGCGAACCGGCGCGGCGTGGAGACGTACGACCTCAGGGCCTTCGACAACGAGAAGGCGCTCGTCCACGCCATCCAGGACGAGACCGGCGGCCGGGGTCCCGACGCCGTGATCGACGCCGTCGGCACCGAGGCGCACGGCAGCGCCGCCGCCAAACTGGCCCAGCAGGCCACCGCACTCATGCCGCGCAAGATCAGCGCGCCGTTCGCCGAGCGCTTCAGCATCGACCGGCTCGGCGCCCTCTACATGGCCATCGACCTGGTCCGCCGCGGCGGCACCATCTCCCTCAGCGGTGTCTACGGCGGCATGGCCGACCCGATGCCGATGCTCACCCTCTTCGACAAGCAGATCCAGCTGCGCATGGGACAGGCCAACGTCCGCCGCTGGAGCGACCAGATCATGCCCTACCTGACGGACGCGGACCCGCTCGGCGTGGACGACTTCGCCACCCACCGGGTGCCACTGTCGGAGGCTCCGCACGCGTACGAGATGTTCCAGCGCAAGCAGGACGGCGCCGTCAAGATCCTCATGAAGCCGTAGCTCAGCCGCGGTCCTTCTCGCCGAGGATCTCCGCCAGGTCGTAGCGCACCGGCTCCTCCAGCTGGGCGTAGGTGCAGCTCTCGGGTGTGCGGTCCGGCCGCCAGCGGCGGAACCGGGCCGTGTGCCGGAACCGCTGCCCGTTCTCCATGTGGTCGTACGCCACCTCGGCCACCCGGTCCGGCCGCAGCGGCACCCACGACAGGTCCTTCTTGCCGGACCAGCGGCTCGGCGCCCCCGGCAGCCGGGCCGTCTCGTGCGCGGCCTCGTCCGCCCAGGCGGCCCAGGGGTGCGCGGACACGTCGTCCATGCGCGACGGCTCCAGCTCCTCGACCAGTTCCGCGCGGGTACGCATGGGGAACGCGGCCGACACGCCCACGTGCTGGAGCCGGCCCCGGTCGTCGTACAGCCCGAGCAGCAGCGAGCCGACCACCGGACCGCTCTTGTGGAAGCGGTACCCGGCCACCACGACGTCCGCCGTCCGCTCGTGCTTGATCTTGAACATGGCCCGCTCGTCCTGGAGATAGCGCAGGGTGAGCGGCTTGGCGACGACCCCGTCGAGACCGGCGCCCTCGAACTGCTCGAACCACTGCCGGGCCACCTCGATGTCGGTCGTCGCCGGCGCCACGTGCACCGGCGGGGTCGCACCGGCCAGCGCCCGGTCCAGCAGGGCGCGGCGGTCGGCCAGTTCCACGTCCAGCAGGGCGTGGTCGTCCAGGGCCAGCAGGTCGAAGGCGACGAAGGACGCCGGCGTCCGCTCCGCGAGCATCCGCACCCGGGAGGCCGCCGGATGGATCCGCTCGGTCAGCGCGTCGAAGTCCAGCCGGCCGTTCCGTGCGATCACGATCTCTCCGTCGACCACGCACCGCTCGGGCAGCCGCTCCCTCAGCGCCGCGACCAGCTCCGGGAAGTACCTGGTCAACGGCTTTCCGGTACGGCTGCCCAGCTCCACCTCGGCGCCGTCCCGGAACACGACGGAGCGGAACCCGTCCCACTTCGCCTCGTAGTGCATTCCCGGCGGGATCTTCGCCACCGACTTGGCGAGCATGGGCTTCACGGGCGGCATGACGGGCAGATCCATGGGTCCGATTCTGCGCGCATACGTCCCGCTTCGCCCGGTATGCGCGCCGCGCGGCGTGCGCCTACCGTGGCCGCATGGGCGATGCGGTGGAACTCGAGGTGGGCGGCCGGACGGTGCGGCTGTCCAGCCCGGACAAGGTGTTCTTCCCGGAGCGGGGCTTCACGAAGCTGGACCTCGCCCGCTACTACGCGTCCGTCGCCCCCGGCATCCTGCGCGCCCTGCGCAACCGCCCCACCACCCTGGAGCGTTATCCGGACGGCGTGGGCGGGGAGTGGTTCTACCAGAAGCGCGCCCCCAAGGGCATGCCCGACTGGATCCCGACCGCCCACATCACCTTCCCCAGCGGGCGCAGTGCCGACGAGATGTGCCCGACCGAGGAGGCCGCCGTGGTGTGGGCCGCCCAGTACGGCACCCTCACCTTCCACCCCTGGCCGGTGCGCGCCACCGACGTCGACCACCCCGACGAACTCCGCATCGACCTCGACCCGCAGCCCGGCACCGACTACGACGACGCGGTCCGCGCCGCCCACGAACTGCGTGCCGTCCTGGAGGAGTTCGGCGGGCTGCGGGGCTGGCCGAAGACCTCCGGCGGCCGGGGCCTGCACGTCTTCGTGCCCATCGAACCCCGCTGGACCTTCACCCAGGTGCGCCGCGCGGCGATCGCGGTCGGCCGGGAGATGGAACGCCGGATGCCCGACCAGGTGACCATCAGGTGGTGGAAGGAGGAGCGCGGACGCCGGATCTTCCTGGACTACAACCAGACGGCCCGCGACCGCACCATCGCCTCCGCCTACTCGGTACGCCCCCGCCCGCACGCCCCCGTCTCCGCGCCCCTGCGCTGGGAGGAGGTCGGCGTCGCCCACCCCCGCGACTTCGATCTCGCCACCATGCCGGCCCGGTTCGCCGAGGTGGGCGACGTCCACGCCGGCATGGACGACCACGCCTACTCCCTGGACGCGCTGCTCGACCTCGCCCGCCGCGACGAACACGACCACGGTCTGGGGGATCTGCCGTACCCGCCGGAGTACCCGAAGATGCCCGGCGAACCGAAACGCGTCCAGCCGAGCCGGGCCCGCCACGAGCCGACGTCCTGACGGGGGAGCGGATGTTCCGCCGGGCCGGCCCGGTGTCCGGGGGCCGGTGCCGTGGACGACGAGGTCCCGCGGCCGGTGCTCGCCTCTCGGTCCGCGCGGCGTCGACTCGGCCCGGGCGCCGGCTCCGACGATGCCGAGGACCTCGTGTCCGGCCGGGGCCGGGGCCGGCGCCGACGATGCCGAGGACCCATTCTCCGGCCGGGCCCGGCAGCGCGGTGCCGAGGGCGGCGGCCAGTACCGTGCGCCAGGCCGGTGCAGGTGGGACGTCGTCCGGCGGTCGGACCGTGCGGTGGCCGAGGCGGCCGGCGTCGGGCTGCCCGCGACCCGCTCCCGCGCGCCGCTGCCGGCCCCAGCACACCCGCACCGGGCAGCACCTCGGGAGCCTCGGCACCGACGAGTCCGGCGAGCGGCGCAACCGGCCCCGACCTGCTGCACGCGGCACTCACCGTCGTGGACCGATCGCGCGGATCGGCGTGCCGGTGGCGCCCGGTCCGGCGCGGACGACCGCCGACGCCACCCTCACCGACATCGTGCGCGCAACGCACCCCGCGGCCGGACACCGGTCGGGCAGGGCACCATGCACGTGCCCGTCGGGCCGCCCTGGCCGCATCTCGCCCTCGCCCGGTGGGCCACGCGTGAGGCGCCACGCCGGGGTGTGGAACGCCCGTCGACCCGTTCGGCTGAGCCGCTGCCGGCACCGGCCGGTCCGGCGCCCCGCGGCTATCCTGATCGGCAACCGCCGATGAGGAGTCCCGAAGTGACCGAGGCAGTGTCGCGCCCCACGCTGGAGGCCGTGGCCGCGCGGGCCGGCGTCTCCCGGGCCACCGTGTCCCGGGTGGTCAACGGCGGGGACGGGGTCCGCAAGTCGCTGGCCGAGCGGGTGAGGCGGGTCGTGGAGGAGCTGGGCTACGTCCCCAACCAGGCGGCGCGCAGCCTCGTCACCCGGCGGCACGACGCCGTCGCCGTCATCATCGCCGAACCCGAGGCCCGGGTCTTCGCCGACCCCTTCTTCGCCCTCCAGCTGCGTGGCATCAGCAAGGAACTGACCGCCCACGACAACCAGCTCGTGCTGCTGCTCACCGAGGGCCGCGCCGATCACGCGCGCATGGCCCGGTACCTGGCCGGCGGCCATGTCGACGGCGCGCTCGTCTTCTCCCTCCACCTGGACGACCCGCTGCCCGGCCTCATCCGCGACGCCGGCGTGCCCACCGTGTTCGGTGGCCGGCCCCACTGGGGCGAGAACAGCCGGGCGCAGGACCCGGGCGTCGTGTACGTCGACTGCGACAACCGCGGCGGGGCCCGCACGGCCGTACGGCACCTCGTCGGCCTCGGCCGCCGGCGCATCGCGCACATCACCGGCGCGCTGGACCAGACCTCGGCGGCGGACCGCTTCGACGGCTACCGGGACGTCATGGCCGACGTCCCGGGCGGGAACGATCCCTCGCTGGTCGTGGAGAGCGACTTCACCCCGGCCGGCGGGGAACGCGCGATGCGTGAACTTCTGGGCCGCCGCCCGGACGTGGACGCCGTGTTCGCCGCCAACGACCTCTCCGCGCTCGGTGCCCTGCGGGTGCTGCGGGAGAGCGGCCGGCGCGTGCCCGAGGACGTGGCGGTGGTCGGTTTCGACGACGTCATGCCGGTGGCCGAGCAGGCCGACCCGCCGCTGACGACCGTCCGCCAGGACATCGAGGAGATGGGCCGCCTGATGGCCCGCCTCCTGCTGCAGGGCCTGACCGGCGACCGCGGCGACCCGGCGACGGAGGACCACCCGCAGCCCCCCGCGGGCGCCCGGGACGCCACCCCGGCGGGAGTCATCCTCCCGACCACCCTGATACGCCGCGCTTCGGCGTGACCCGGAGCCGGCCCGGCACGCCTGGGCCCGGCGGAGCACGGTCGGGCCCGGCGGCGGGGCATCAGCCCTGTGGGGGAGCGCTTCTGATCACGGCGAAGCGGGCGCCGTACGGGTCGGCGAGTTTGGTCATGCGGCCCACGCCGTCCACCGTCGTCGGCGGCATCCGCACCTTCCCGCCGAGCCGCTCCGCCTGGCCGGCCACTGCGTCGGGGTCCGTCACCTCGAAGTACGGCAGCCAGTGCGGGCCGTCCTCCGCCTCGCCAGGGGCGTCGGCCAGCGGCACCACCCCGCCGAACATCGCGTCCTCCCCGGCCCCGGCCGGATTGACGCAGGTGTACGTCCCGCCCGGGAAGGGCACGGCGGAGGTCTCCAGGCCGAGCACCTGGTGGTAGAAGGCCGCCGCGGCCGCGACGTCCCGGGTGTACAGCTCGACCCAGCACAGCGCGCCCGGCTCGTTCGCCGCGTCCACGCCCTCCGTCCGCCCGGGCTGCCAGATGCCGAACGGCACGCCCGCCTGGTCGGCGAGGATCGCCATGCGGCCCTGGCCCATCACGTCGGTCGGCCGGACCAGGACGCCACCGTGGGCCTGTTCGGCCGCCTCGGCGGTGGCCTGCGCGTCCTCGCTGCGGAAGTACACCGTCCAGGCCGGCGGGCCCTGCTCCGGACCGGTCTGCATGCCGCCCGCGACGGTCTTTCCGTCCCGCTGGAAGAAGCCGTAACCGCCGGCTTCCCCTCCCGCCGACCGGAACCGCCAGCCGAGGAGAGCGCCGTAGAAGGAGGTGGCGCCGTCGATGTCGGGGGTGCCGACGTCGACCCAGTTCGGCGCGCCGGTGACGAAACGGGTGGTGAGCATTCGTGCCCTCCTCGAAGGGGGTCCCGTCCTGTGCACTGCCGAGTCTGGCACCGCCCACTGACAAGCGCCGCCGGAGCACCACGCCGCGCCGGGCCGCCGTCCGCCCTCACGCCGCCGGTTTCCCCACCGGTTCCGCGCGCCGCCGTGCGCGCGCCGGGCCGGAGGGAGCAGCATCGGGGGGACGGGAGCGGCACCGGGGCGAAGGTAGCGGCGACCGCGACGGGAGCGGCGACGGGCGCACCGCGCGGCCGGGGACGCCGTTGAGCCGGCGTTGATCGAACGTTTTTCGGCGTACGGCACGCTCCTGGGCATGCACTCCGAAACCATCACCCCGGCCGACGACACCTGGCAGGCGCAGGCCCTGTGCGCGCAGACGGGGCCGGACTTCTTCTTCCCCGAGCCCGGCAGCTCGGTGCGCGACGCCAAGCGCATCTGCGCCATGTGCGAGCTGCGCCCCGCCTGCCTGGACTACGCGCTGGCCAACGACGAGCGGTTCGGCGTCTGGGGCGGTCTGTCGGAGAAGGAACGCCTCGCCCTGAGACGCACCGCCCGCTGACGCCGCCCCGGGCCCCTCGTCCGGCCGGCCCACCCGCCCCCCCCGCGGGCCGTCAGCCTGCGGCGCGCGCCGCCATCCGGGCCTTGCGCGCGGCGAGCTTCTCGTCGAACTTCGAGGCCTCCGTGTCCAGCCCGCCCAGGAACAGGCCCAGTTCCTCCTGCGCCTGGAGTCCCTCGGGGCCGAGGCCGTCGATCTCCAGGACTCTCAGGAAGCGCAGCACCGGCTGGATCACGTCGTCGTGGTGGATGCGCAGGTTGTAGACCTCGCCGATCGCCATCTGCGCGGCGGCCCGCTCGAAGCCGGGGATGCCATGGCCGGGCATGCGGAAGTTCACGACCACGTCCCGGACCGCCTGCATGGTCAGGTCGGGCGCCAGCTCGAACGCGGCCTTCAGCAGGTTGCGGTAGAAGACCATGTGCAGGTTCTCGTCGGTCGCGATCCGGGCCAGCATGCGGTCGCAGACCGGGTCGCCGGACTGGTGGCCGGTGTTGCGGTGCGAGATCCGGGTGGCCAGCTCCTGGAAGGCGACGTAGGCGATCGAGTGCAGCATCGAGTGCCGGTTGTCGGACTCGAAGCCCTCGCTCATGTGGGACATGCGGAACTGTTCCAGCTTGTCCGGGTCGACGGCGCGCGAGGTGAGCAGGTAGTCGCGCATCACGATGCCGTGGCGGCCCTCCTCGGCCGTCCAGCGGTGCACCCAGGTGCCCCAGGCGCCGTCGCGGCCGAACAGCGAGGCGATCTCGTGGTGGTAGCTGGGCAGGTTGTCCTCGGTCAGCAGGTTCACGACGAGGGCGATCCGGCCGATCTCCGTGACCTTGGACTGGTCCTTCCGCCAGGCCTCCCCGTCCTCGAAGAGGCCCGGGAAGTTCCGTCCGTCGGTCCACGGCACGTACTCGTGCGGCATCCAGTCCTTGGCGACCTTCAGGTGCCGGTTCAGTTCGGTCTCGACCACTTCCTCCAGCGCGTGGAGCAGCCGCGCGTCGGTCCAGGCGGACGGGCTGCCGAGATGGGGGGAGGTGATCGTCACGGGAACTCCAGGGGGACGCCGAACAGGGGAGGGGACCGGCGAGCGGTGCCGGGATCCTACGAAATCGTAGGCTACGAACCCGTAGGTTACGAAGCCGTAGGTTAAGAATGCCGTAAAGGAACCGCTGATCAGCCGTCGGGTGCGGCCCTTGCGCGGCGGCCCCGGGACCCGCAGGTCCCGAACCCGCCGCAGGGACGGGTACCCGGTCAGGCGTACAGCTCCCGCATGCGCACCGAGAGGCAGGTCACACATCCCTCCAGCTTCTCGAACTCGCTGATGTCCACCGTGACCACGTCGTGGCCGAGGTCGGTCAGCAGCTCCGCCGTCCGCGGGGCGCTCGCCGCCATGAGCAGCTTCCCGCCGCCGAGCAGCACCACGTGCGCGCCGGCCTCCTCGGGCACCGACAGGAAACCCGGGAACAGCGACGGCCGGTCGACCTTCGGGATGTGCCCGATCACCGTGCCGTCGGGCAGCGCGGTCACGGCCGACTTCAGGTGCAGCACCTTGCTCACGGGTACGGCCACCACCCGGGCGCCCAGCGGCTCGAAGGCCGCCCGCACCTGCTGCACGCCGGCCGCGTTGGTCCGCCCGCCCCGGCCCACGTACACCGTGTCGCCGACCTTCAGGACGTCACCGCCGTCCAGCGTGCCCGGGTCCCAGATCCAGTTCACCGAGCAGCCGAGGCGGGCCACCACCTCCTCGACGCCGGCGGTCTCCGCCTGCCGGGACGCGGCACCGGGCCGGGTGATCAACGCCACGTTCCGGTACATGACCACGGTGTCCTCGACGAACACCGAGTCGGGGCAGTCGTCGGCCGGTTCCACCTCGATCGTCTCCCAGCCGTTCGCACCGAGTGCCTCGACGTAGGCCTCCCACTGCTCGGTGGCCAGCCCCACGTCGACCTTCTCCCGCTCGACGTGCGTCACCAGGCCTTCGGCGAGGCGGGGGCTGGGGCGGCGGACGAGAGCCTTCTTGCTGGGCACGACGGGCCTTTCGGGTCTGGCGGTCGACGATGCGGTTCTCCGGTGCCGGTGAGACGGCACCGGTCCGCCATCATGCAGGGCGCCACGGCCGGCTCAAAACCCTCGCTGCCGGGCCGTGGCCGTTCCGGGTTCACCGTCCGGGCCGGTCAGGCCGGGTCGCCGAGCGCCTCGGGTGTCGTCTCCCGCAGCTGTCCTCCCTCCATCAGCAGCCACCGCGTGATCCCGATCGACTCCAGGAACGGCAGGTCGTGGCCGGCCACGATCAGCGCGCCCTCGTACGACTCCAGGGCCGAGGTCAGCTGCCGGACGCTGGCCAGGTCGAGGTTGTTGGTCGGCTCGTCGAGCAGCAGCAGCTGGGGTGCGGGTTCGGCGAGCATCAACGCGGCCAGCGCCGCCCGGAACCGCTCGCCGCCCGAAAGGGTGCCCGCCTTCTGGTCGGCCCGCGCGCCCCGGAACAGGAAGCGGGCGAGACGCGCGCGGATCCGGTTGCCGGTGGCGTCCGGCGCGAACCGGGCCACGTTCTCGGCCACCGTCAGGCCGTCGTCCAGCACGTCCAGCCGCTGGGGCAGGAACCGCAGCGGTACGTGCGCCGTCGCCGTGCCGGCCACCGGCGCCAGCTCCCCGGCGACGGTCCGCAGCAGCGTCGTCTTGCCGGAGCCGTTGCGGCCGACGAGCGCGATCCGCTCCGGGCCGCGCAGGTCGAGCAGGCCCTCCACGCGCGCCTGGTGGACCATGCGCAGGTCCTCCAGGGTGAGCACCTGCCGCCCGGGCGGCACGGCCGTGCGGGGCAGATCGACGCGGATCTCGTCGTCGTCCCGTACGGCCTCCGCCGCCTCGTCCAGGCGTTCCCGGGCCCCGGCGAGCCGGTCCTCGTGCAGCATGCGGTGCTTGCCCGCGGACTCCTGGGCGGCGCGCTTGCGCGCACCCATGACGATCTTCGGTTCGCGCTTGGAGTCCCACATCTTCTGCCCGTAGCGCTTGCGCCGGGCCAGCTTGACCTGGGCGTCGGACAGTTCGCGCCGCTGCTTGCGCACATCGGCCTCGGCGACGCGCATCATCCTTTCGGCCGCCTCCTGCTCGACGGCCAGCGCCTCCTCGTAGGCCGAGAAGTTGCCGCCGTACCAGGTGACCTCTCCGGAGCGCAGCTCCGCGATCTGGTCGACCAGGTCGAGCAGCTCCCGGTCGTGGCTGACCACGACCAGCACCCCGGGCCAGGAGGCGACGGCCTGGTACAGCCGGCGGCGCGCGTACAGGTCGAGGTTGTTGGTGGGCTCGTCCAGCAGCAGGACGTCCGGGCGGCGCAGCAGCAGCGCGGCGAGCCGCAGCAGCACCGACTCGCCGCCGGACACCTCGCCGACGGTCCGGTCCAGCCCGATGTGGCCGAGGCCGAGTTCGCCGAGGGCGGCCAGGGCGCGCTCCTCGACGTCCCAGTCGTCGCCGAGGGTCTCGAAGTGCTCCTCGGCGACGTCGCCCGCCTCGATGGCGTGCAGCGCGGCGCGCCGGCCGGCGATGCCGAGGGCCCGGTCGACGCGGAGCGTGGTGTCCAGGGTGACGTTCTGCGGCAGGTAGCCGATCTCGCCGGCCGCCTTGACGGTGCCTGCGGCCGGGGTCAGTTCGCCGGCCAGCAGTTTCAGCAGGGTGGACTTCCCTGATCCGTTGACGCCGACGAGCCCGGTCCGGCCGGGGCCGAAGGCGAGGTCGAGGCCGTCGAGGACGGCGGTGCCGTCGGGCCAGGCGAAGGACAGGGACGTACAGGTGAGGGAAGCAGACATGGGCGCCTCGTTACGGTGCGAACGGTCGGGCGGACACGTGTCGAGACACCGTGAGGCGGAAACCGAAGGGCCTGGGAACGCAGGAGGCCACGAGAGAAGGCCTGTGCCAGGGACGGACGGCTCGGACGCCGAGGTCGTACGCCGCGCACACCTCAACCGGTGCGACACGGTGTCTCAGGACCTCAGACGAGCAACGTCCTTCTCCTATCGACGGCAACAGAACCGCTCACACCGTAGGAGGGGGCCCGGAGAGCTGTCAACGGGAATTACCGCGCCGCCCCGGCAACGCGCGCGTGGCGCGCGGAGCCCGCGCTAGCAGGCGTCCCGCATCAGCTCGGCCAGGTCGTGGTCCAGGTCGAACTGGAGGTGCTCACGGCCGACGGGCACCAGGGCGTCGGCCGCCTCCAGGAAACGCCGGATCTCACCGGAGCGCACGTGGACGATCGCGGTGCCCTCGGGGGCGTGGAACTCCAGCACCGTACGGTCGTACCCGTACGGCCGCACCCGGACGTCGCCATGGCCCTCCGGTCCCGCCAGCCCGGCTGCCAGCAGCTCCCGGGAGAACGTCCAGCACACCTCGACGCCCTCCAGCGTCGCCGGGGCGGGGAACGTCATGCGGACGGCGAACGGGTCACGCCGGTCGTAGCGCAGCGTGGCGGGGATGCTCGGCATGCGCGGTGCGGCGGCGACGAGGCGGGCCTCTACGAGCTGCTCGATGACGGTGGACAACGCCTTGCTCCCTCGTGACGGCTGGACTGCCTCCGGACGTGTGACACCCGGCACCGCAAGAGACGAAGGAAACGGCCGTTGCGTGCACACGGGAGACGAGTGACCTCGGTCACCGCCTTTCATGCACCGGGACCGGCCAGGTGTTCACGATCACTTCCGGTGCCGCCCCGCGCCGGGAGACACCGGCCCTCTGGACGGCACCGGTGCGGTGGGCCAGCTTCGCCCGCCATGAGGCGCTCGGGGAGCACGCGACGCGGGGGGCGGGCGAACGGACTGGTGGCGGTGGGGGTGGCGTGCGGCGCGGTGCTGGCCGCGCTGACGGTCCCGGCCGCCGGGGCCCGGCCGCTCGAACGGGCCGGCCTCACGCCGGCGGGCGTCGAGGGGACGGAACCAGGGCCGGGCGGCACGGGCCGGGCGGACGCGCACTGGGCGCCGAAGGACCCCGGCACCCCGCAGGTCCGCTTCCGGGGCCTCGCGGCCGTCAGCCGGCGCACCGCCTGGCTGGCCGGCACCGGCGGCACGGTGCTGCGCACCACGGACGGCGGCGCCGGCTGGCGGAACGTCTCCCCACCGGGCGCGGCCGCACTCCAGTTCCGGGACATCGAGGCGTTCGACGCGCGGCGCGCGGTCGTGCTGGCCATCGGTGAGGGCGAGGCGTCCCGCGTCTACCGCACCGACGACGGCGGAACCACGTGGACGGAGTCCTTCCGCAACACCGACCCGAAGGCCTTCTACGACTGCCTCGCCTTCTTGGACCCCCGGCACGGCCTCGCGCTGAGCGACCCGGTCGACGGAAAGTTCCGGCTCCTGTCCACCGCCGACGGTGGCCGCTCCTGGCGCGTGCTGCCCTCGGCCGGCATGCCGCCCGCCCTGGACGGCGAGGCGGGCTTCGCCGCGAGCGGGCAGTGCCTGGTCACCTCCGGTCCGAAGGACGTCTGGCTGGCCACCGGCGGCGGCGCCCACGCACGCGTGCTGTACTCCGCCGACCGCGGACTGACCTGGACGGCCGCCGGCACGCCGGTCCCGGCCGGCGATCCGGCCAAGGGTGTCTTCGCGCTCGCCTTCCGCGACCGCGCCCACGGCATCGCGGTCGGCGGCGACTACCGCCCCGACCAGCCCTCACCGCACAACGCCGCGGTCACCGCCGACGGCGGCCGGACCTGGCGGCCCGCCGCGGCCCCGCCACCCGCCTACCGCTCCGGTGCCGCCTGGCTCCCGCACAGCCGCGGCGCCGCGCTGGCCGTCGGCCCGGCCGGCACCGACCTGACCACCGACGGCGGGCGCAGCTGGCGCACCACCGGCACCGGGTCGTACGACACCGTGGCCTGCGCGTCCGACCTGGGCTGCTGGGCGGCCGGCGAGCAGGGAAGGGTGGCCCGGCTGGAACGCTGACGTAGGTGAGCGCGAGGCGGGTACCCGTTCCCTGCCGCAACGGAAGGGAACGATCATGCCAGCCGGTTCCAGCCCCAAGCGCGAACGTCAGTACGAGCACATCAAGGAGAGCGCCCAGAACCGGGGCGAGAGCGAGGGACGCGCCGAGGAGATCGCCGCACGGACGGTGAACAAGGAACGCGCGCGTTCGGGCGAGTCGAAGACCGCCAGCCGCAGCTCCACGAACGACATGTCGTCCGGCAGGCGGGGCGGTCAGCGGTCGGGCAACCGGTCCGGCTCGCACGGACCGACCCGCGACCAGCTCTACAACGAGGCGAGGCAGCGCGGCATCGAAGGCCGCTCGAACATGAACAAGGACGAGCTCCAGCGCGCGCTCGACTCCAGGAAAGGCTGAGCCGCCGGACTCAGCCGAGCGTCTGCCGGTGCCGCGCCAGCTCAGGAGCCGTCTTCGTGGCGACGAACTCCGTGACGCGGTAGGCGCAGACGCCGGCGACGGCGAACGGGTCGCCCGCGACGATCTCCTCGATGCGGGCGCGATCCTCCGCGACGGCCAGGATCACCCCTCCGTCGCGGGGGTTCTTGCGTCCGGAGGCCAGGAAGACGCCCTTGTCGTACTGCTCGTCCAGCCAGACCACGTGGTCCGGCAGGACGGCGTCCACGGCATCGAGGGGCGCGGTGTAGGTCAGCTCCAGTACGAACATGATCGCGAGCCTACCCCGGCGGACGGGGGCCCCGCGGCGGGTCCGTACAGTCGCCCACCATGACGATCGTCGGCGTACCCGCGGGCTGGCCCGCGACCGAGGAAGAGGCCCGTGCCGTACAGGACGGGCTGCGCGGGCGGGTGGTTCTCGACGAACCCGGACCCCCGCCGGGGACGGGCCGGGTCACGGGGGTGGACGTCGCCTACGACGACGGCCTGGACCTCGTCGCGGCGGCGGCCGTCGTGCTGGACGCCGCGACCCTGGAGGTCGTCGCTCAGGCGACGGCCGTGGGCCGGGTCTCCTTCCCGTACGTGCCCGGTCTCCTCGCCTTCCGCGAGATCCCGACCGTGCGGGCCGCCCTGGACCGGCTGCCGTGCCCGCCCGGACTGGTGGTGTGCGACGGCTACGGGGTGGCCCATCCGCGCCGCTTCGGCCTGGCGAGCCACCTGGGCGTGCTCACGGACCTGCCGACCATCGGCGTCGCCAAGAACCCGTTCACCTTCACGTACGACGACCCGGGTCCGGCGCGGGGCAGTACGGCGCCGCTGCTCGACGGGACCGAGGAGGTCGGGCGCGCCCTGCGTACCCGGGACGGCGTCAAGCCGGTGTTCGTCTCGGCCGGCCACCGGGTGAGCCTCGGCACCGCCCTGGCACACACCCTGGCGCTGAGCCCCCGCTACCGGCTGCCGGAGACCACGCGCCGGGCGGACGCCCTGTGCCGGCAGGCCCTGCGGGCGGCCGTCACGGCCTTCCCCGCGGACCAGGCCGCTTCCGGCCGGCCGCGGCAGGATCCCGACGGCAGGTCCTAGGGTCTTTCGTTCGGATCAGGCCGGCCGGGATCGCGGGCGCCGCATGGCCTACCCGAGCGGGGTCCGGTGCGTGCAGCTGCAAGGCGGAGGAGGGCGTCGACGCGGAGCGTCGGCAACCGACGACAACGCCGCAGATGCGCGTGCCGGACCCCGCGACCCCGGCAAGATCCGGAAGAGAGGCCCTAGCGTTCCGCCACCACCCGGAAGGTGATGCCGGCGGCACGCAGCCGCTCCGTCAGGGCGTCGCCCATCGCCTCGGCCGTGGTGACCTGTCCGGCCGTCGGCGGCAGGTCGTCGAAGGCCAGGCTCAGGGCCGCCTCGGCGAACATCTTCGCCGTCTCGTCGTAACCGGGGTCGCCGCCCGCGACCTCCGTGAACACACGGCGCCCGCCGCCCTCACCGACGAACCGCACCCTGAACCAGCTCCTCGCCCGCTGCTGCGCGCCGGGTCCGTCACCCGGCCGGAGCCGGTCCGACAGCCAGCGGCGCGCGGGCGGCAGTTGGGCCGCCGCGGTCAGCGCGCCGACGGCGGCGACCGAGCCGAGGGCGACCGGAAGGCGCCGGACGGCGGCGTAGTGCCGGTAGCGGAAGTCCGGGCCGTACCGCTCCAGCGCCCGCGCCGAACGGCGCACGATCCGGGGGTCGATGGTCGGCAGCGGCAGCGCCCACGCGCCGACCTCGCCGGCGAACCTCGGCGCGCCGGTCGGCGCCGTCACCCGGCGGCCCGGCAGCCGCGGCTCGTACCGGGCCCGCTCGCGGGCCGCGCCCAGCAGGCGTCGTCCGCGGGCCATCTGGTTCAGCGCCGAGGCGAGGGTGCCGCCGGAGAAGGCCGCGTGCGCGGTCACGTAGCCGTCCACGGTCAGCGGGACACCCTCCGGCAGCTGCCGGACCGTGAAGTACGCGCCGAGATCGTGCGGTACGGAGTCGAACCCGCAGGCGTGCACGAGACGTGCGCCCGTCTCACGCGCGCGTGCGTCGTGCCGGACGTACATCAGGTCGACGAACTCCGGCTCACCCGTGAGGTCCAGGTAGTCGGCCCCCGTGTCGGCGCAGGCGGCGACGAGCTCCTCGCCGTACAGCACGTAGGGCCCCACGGTCGTGGCGACCACGCGCGCGTGCTCGGCGAGGGCGCGCAGGGTGGCCGGTTCGTCCACGTCCGCGCGCAGCACGCCGATGTCCGCGCCTCCGGGCAGCTCCTCGCGCAGCTCCTCCAGCCTGCGCTCGTCGCGGCCGGCGATCGCCCAGCGCAGGTCCTTCGGCGCGTGCGCGGCGAGATACCGGGCCGTGAGCGTGCCGACGAAGCCCGTGGCTCCGAAGAGCACGAGGTCGTAGGGACGGCCTGTCCTGTTCAGCCTGCTCATGACACCCCTCGGTTCGTGCAGTCCGTCGTGCAGCCCGCGCCGCTGTCGGTGGCTGAGGCTAGCGTGAGGAGTGCGGAGTCCGACACGTCACCCGGAGGAAGCGATGGCGGTGGCCAGGAATGCCCCGAAGAAGCGGGAGAAAGCACCCGCCGAGACCCACGGAGGAGTGCTGCCGGCCGGCCGCACCCGGCGTCCCGCTGCGGAGGCAGGCACGCGCGATCCGTAGCCCGGGGGGCGCGGGCGACGCGGAGCGGTGCCGGGGGGCGCGTCACTCTCCCGGGTGATGAGCGGCGGGACGGGCACTCGGCTAAGCGCTTGCTCGTTCAGGTCTTGTGCCGGGTGGAACGCGTTCTTAGCATCGTCGGTGTTACATCAGTTGTGTCACACACGCTCCGGGAGCTGGTCGCATGACAACGGCAGGGACGCCGACGCCGGACGCCGGCCCGCTCCGCGGCGTGCGCGTGGTCGAGCTGGCCGGCATCGGGCCGGGCCCGTTCGCCGCCATGCTGCTGGCCGACCTGGGCGCCGACGTGGTCCGGGTGGACCGCCCGGGCGGCCCCGGCCTCGCCATCGACCCCGCGTACGACGTCACCAACCGCAACAAGCGCTCGGTCGTGATCGACCTCAAGGCGCCGGACGGCCCCGCGCGCGTCCTGGACCTCGCCGAGCGGGCCGACATCCTCGTCGAGGGCTACCGCCCGGGCGTCGCCGAGCGGCTCGGCATCGGCCCCGAGCACTGCCACGCCCGCAACCCCCGTCTGGTCTACGGCCGCATGACCGGCTGGGGCCAGGACGGCCCCCTCGCCCGGCGCGCGGGCCACGACATCGCCTACATCGCGCTCACCGGCACGCTCGGCATGACCGGCCGCCCCGGCGAGCCCCCGGCCGTCCCCGCCAACCTCCTCGGGGACTACGCCGGCGGCTCCCTCTACCTGGTCATCGGCGTCCTCGCCGCCCTGCACCACGCGCGCGCGACCGGCACCGGCCAGGTGGTCGACGCCGCCATCGTCGACGGCACGGCCCACCTGTCCACGATGATCCACGGCATGCTCGCCGCCGGCGGCTGGCAGGACCGGCGCGGCGCCAACCTGCTGGACGGCGGCTGCCCCTACTACGGCACCTACGAGACCGCCGACGGCGGCCACATGGCGGTCGGCGCCCTGGAGGAGAAGTTCTACGAGGAGTTCCTGCGCCTGCTCGGCCTGGACGGCCTGACCTCCGCCCGCACGGACCCGGCCCGCTGGGACGAGCTGCGTGAACGGATCGCCGCCCGCTTCAGGTCCCGTACCCGGGCCGAGTGGACCGCCGTCTTCGAGGGCTCCGACGCATGCGTGGCACCCGTACTGACCCTGCGCGAGGCCCCGCACCACCCGCACCTGGCCGCCCGCGGCACCTTCACCGACCACGACGGCATCACCCAGCCGGCCCCCGCGCCCCGATTCTCCGCGACGCCCACCACCGTCCGCGGCGGCCCCGCCCGGCCCGGCGCGGACACGGAGACGGTCGCCCGGGACTGGGGCATACCCGCACGCCCGACCGACGACCTGGTCACCGACGGCGGCTGACCCCGCCCACCCGCTCGGCCCACCCTCCCGAAAGGCACACCAGTGAGCACCGAAGCGTACGTGTACGACGCGATCCGCACCCCGCGCGGGCGCGGCAAGGCGAACGGCGCCCTGCACGGCACGAAGCCCATCGACCTGGTCGTCGGTCTCATCCACGAGATCCGCGACCGCTTCCCGGGCCTGGACCCGGCCGCGATCGACGACATCGTGCTCGGTGTCGTCGGCCCCGTCGGCGACCAGGGCGCCGACATCGCCCGGATCGCCGCCATCGCCGCCGGACTGCCGGACACGGTCGCGGGCGTGCAGGAGAACCGCTTCTGTGCCTCCGGCCTGGAGTCCGTGAACCTGGCCGCCGCCAAGATCCGCTCGGGCTGGGAGGACCTGGTCCTCGCGGGCGGTGTCGAGTCCATGTCCCGCGTCCCGATGGCCTCCGACGGCGGCGCCTGGTTCAACGACCCGATGACCAATCTCGCCGTCAACTTCGTGCCGCAGGGCATCAGCGCCGACCTGATCGCCACCATCGAGGGTTTCTCCCGCCGGGACGTCGACGAGTACGCGGCCCTGTCCCAGGAGCGCGCCGCCACCGCCTGGAAGGAAGGGCGCTTCGACCGCTCGGTCGTGCCCGTCAGGGACCGCAACGGCCTGGTCGTCCTCGACCACGACGAGCACATGCGCCCCGGCACCACCGCCGACTCCCTCGCCAGGCTGAAGCCGTCCTTCGCGGACATCGGCGAGCTGGGCGGCTTCGACGCGGTCGCGCTGCAGAAGTACCACCGCGTGGAGAAGATCGACCACGTCCACCACGCGGGCAACTCCTCCGGCATCGTGGACGGCGCCTCGCTCGTCGCCGTCGGCTCCAGGGAGGTCGGCGAGCGCCACGGACTCACCCCCCGTGCCCGGATCGTCTCCGCGGCCGTCTCCGGCTCCGAGCCCACCATCATGCTCACCGGTCCCGCCCCCGCCACCCGCAAGGCCCTGGCCAAGGCCGGCCTCACCATCGACGACATCGACCTGGTCGAGATCAACGAGGCGTTCGCCGCGGTCGTGCTGCGCTTCGTCAGGGACATGGGCCTGTCCCTGGACAAGGTCAACGTCAACGGCGGCGCCATCGCCCTCGGTCATCCGCTCGGCGCCACCGGCGCGATGATCCTCGGCTCGCTCATCGACGAACTCGAGCGCCAGGACAAGCGCTACGGCCTCGCCACACTCTGCGTGGGCGGCGGCATGGGCGTCGCCACCATCGTCGAGCGCGTCTGAACTCCCCGCGGAACCAAGCGACTTCAACGGAGACGACTGTCATGACCGAGAGCACCACCATCCGCTGGGAGCAGGACGACACCGGTGTCGTCACCCTCGTCCTGGACGACCCGAACCAGTCCGCGAACACCATGAACCAGGCCTTCCGGGCCTCCGTCACGGCGATCGCCGCGCGCGCGGAGGCCGAGAAGGACTCCATCCGCGGCATCATCTACACCTCCGCCAAGAAGACCTTCTTCGCGGGCGGCGATCTCAAGGACATGATCAAGGCCCGCCCCGAGGACGCCCAGCAGGTCTTCGACACCGCGACCGAGATCAAGAACGCGCTGCGCCGCATCGAGACCCTCGGCAAGCCGGTCGTCGCCGCCATCAACGGCGCGGCCCTCGGCGGCGGCTACGAGATCGCGCTCGCCTCCCACCACCGGATCGCCCTGGACGCCCCCCGCTCCCGGATCGGCCTGCCCGAGGTCACCCTCGGCCTGCTGCCGGCGGGCGGCGGCGTCACCCGCACGGTACGGCTGATGGGCATCACGGACGCACTGCTGAAGGTGCTGCTCCAGGGCACCCAGTACACCCCCCGGCGCGCCCTGGAGAACGGCCTCGTCCACGAGGTGGCCGCGAGCGAGGAGGAGATGCTCGCCAAGGCCCGCGCGTTCATCGACGCCCACCCCGAGTCGCACCAGCCCTGGGACGTCCCCGGTTACAGGATCCCCGGCGGCACCCCGGCCCACCCGAAGTTCGCCGCCAACCTTCCCGCGTTCCCGGCCGGCCTGCGCAAGCAGACGGCCGGCGCCCCCTATCCGGCCCCGCGCAACATCATGGCCGCCGCCGTCGAGGGCTCCCAGGTCGACTTCGAGACCGCGATCACCATCGAGACCCGCTACTTCACCGAACTGGTCACCGGGCAGACCGCGAAGAACATGATCCAGGCGTTCTTCTTCGACCTCCAGGCGGTCAACTCCGGCGTCAGCCGCCCCCAGGGCATCGAGCCCCGCCCGGTGCGCAAGGTCGCCGTCCTCGGCGCCGGCATGATGGGCGCCGGCATCGCGTACTCGTGTGCCCGCGCGGGCATCGACGTCCTCCTGAAGGACGTCTCCCTGGAGGCTGCCGTCAAGGGCAAGGGCTACTCCGAGAAGCTGTGCGCCAAGGCCGTCGCCAAGGGCCGTACCAGCCAGGAGAAGGCGGACGCGCTGCTCGCCCGGATCACCCCCACCGCCGATGTCGCCGACCTCGCGGGCTGCGACGCGGTCATCGAGGCCGTCTTCGAGGACACCGCCCTCAAGCACAAGGTGTTCCAGGAGACCGAGTCCGTCGTCGCCGCTGACGCGCTGCTGTGCTCCAACACCTCCACGCTGCCCATCACCACCCTCGCCGAGGGCGTGGAGCGCCAGGCCGACTTCATCGGGCTGCACTTCTTCTCGCCGGTCGACAAGATGCCGCTCGTCGAGATCATCAAGGGCGAGCGCACCGGGGAGGAGGCCCTCGCACGCGCCTTCGACCTGGTCCGGCAGATCAACAAGACGCCGATCGTCGTGAACGACTCGCGCGGCTTCTTCACCTCCCGGGTGATCGGCCACTTCATCAACGAGGGCGTCGCCATGGTCGGCGAGGGCATCGAGCCCGCCTCCGTCGAGCAGGCCGCGGCCCAGGCCGGCTACCCGGCCAAGGTGCTGTCCCTCATGGACGAGCTGACCCTCACCCTCCCGCGCAGGATCCGCGAGGAGACCCGGCGGGCCGTGGAGGAGGCGGGCGGCACCTGGACGGCGCACCCGGCGGAGGCGGTCGTCGACCGCATGGTCGACGAGTTCGGCCGCCCCGGCCGCAGTGGCGGCGCCGGGTTCTACGACTACACCGAGGACGGCAAGCGGGCCGGACTGTGGCCGGGCCTGCGCGAGCACTTCACCACGGCCGGGTACGAGATCCCGTTCCGGGACATGCAGGAGCGCATGCTCTTCGCCGAGGCCCTCGACACCGTACGCCTTCTGGAGGAGGGCGTCCTGACCTCGGTCGCCGACGCCAACATCGGCTCGATCCTGGGCATCGGCTTCCCCGGCTGGACCGGTGGTGTCCTCCAGTACATCAACGGCTACGAAGGGGGCCTGCCCGGATTCGTGGCCCGCGCGCGCGAGCTGGCCGAGCGCTACGGCGAGCGGTTCACCCCGCCCGCGCTGCTCGTGGCGAAGGCCGAGAAGGGGGAGACCTTCACCGACGCCCGCTGACCCACTGACGTCCCGGCCTGCGGGCCTGCCGACCCGCAGGCCCGCAGGGCGTCCGCCGGCGGAACGCTCCTGCCGCCGCCGGGACGCGCCGGCCTCCTCAGCCCGGCCCGCTCTCGCCGTCCCGCCCGCTCTCGCCGGCCTCGCTGAGCCAGCCACGCAGCTCCTGCCGCAGGGAGCGCTGGAACGTCGTGAGCAGCGCCTGCACCACCAGCGGGTGCATGTGGGCCGTCAGCGACTTCACGTCCTCCGCGGCCAGCTCCGACACCGCCTCGCGCAGCAGCCGGGACAGCTCCTGCGCCGCCGCGCGTGAGTGCTCCAGCAGCACCTCCCGCGCCGCGAGGACCATCTCCTGGGACAGCGGTACGTCGAGCAGCTCGACGCCCAGCCGCAGGAGTCCCGCGTCGACCCGGTAGCCGCCGTCCTCGGGCGTGACCACGTCCAGGGCGGCCAGGCGGGCCACGTCCGCGTCGCTCAGCTCCCGTCCCGCCAGCCGGCGCAGTTCCTCGCGCGTCACCGTCTCCACCGTCTCCGGCGCCCAGGAGGCCACCACCGCCCGGTGGATGGCGAGGTCCTGCGCGCTGAGGTCCGGCGGCAGCCGGCGCAGATGCCGTTCGATCGCCGACAGCGTCATGCCCTGCCGTTGCAGTTCGTCGATCAGGGCCAGCCGCGCCAGGTGCTCCGGTCCGTAGTGCCCGACCCGGCGCGGACCGAGCGCCGGAGGAGGCAGCAGCCCCTTGGTGCCGTAGAAACGGACGGTACGGACGGTGACGCCCGCCCGCGCGGCCAGCTCGTCGATCGTCAGCGTGGGGCCGCCCGGATCCGTCTGCTCCGTGGTGTCGGTCGTCATGTGCAGCAGTATCGCTGTCCCGCCAATGCCGTGACACCTCACGAGCCACCGTGAAGCGGCCCCGTGACGTCTGCTTCCCGCGCCGCTGACCTGTGAGAAAGGACGCTCTGTGACGTGGGACACCGCGCGCCGGCCGATCCCTCTGGGAAGCTGCTGTCTTGGTCTGTGCCGCGACATACCAGGGTGGTGCGGGCCAGGACCTGCACGAACCCCGGCCCCACGAGGTCCGGGCGCACCAGGAAGTGAAACCACCCGTGAGCAGCAAGGACGCCGTGGACACCACACAGGCCGCCGACCGTCCCGAGGTGGCCCGGACGCCCGCGGACGCGGGCGACGCCGGTTACAGCAAGGACCTCAAGGCCCGCCACGTCAACATGATCGCCATCGGTGGCGCCATCGGCACCGGTCTCTTCCTCGGCGCCGGCGGACGCCTGCACAACGCGGGCCCGGCGCTCGCCCTGGCCTATCTGGTCTGCGGCATCTTCGCCTTCTTCGTCGTCCGGGCCCTCGGCGAGCTGGTCCTGTACCGCCCGTCCTCCGGCTCCTTCGTGTCGTACGCGCGCGAGTTCCTCGGCGAGAAGGGCGCCTACGTCGCCGGCTGGATGTACTTCCTGAACTGGTCGACCACCGGCATCGCCGACATCACCGCGATCGCGCTCTACGCGCACTACTGGAGCATGTTCACCTCCATCCCCCAGTGGGTGCTGGCGCTGATAGCCCTCGCGGTGGTCCTCGCCGTGAACCTGATCTCGGTGAAGATCTTCGGTGAGATGGAGTTCTGGTTCGCGATCATCAAGGTCGCCACCCTCGTGGGCTTCATGCTCATCGGTATCTTCCTGCTGGCCACCCAGCACGACGTCGGCGGCACCCGGCCCGGCCTCAGCGTGATCGCCGACCACGGTGGCGTCTTCCCGCACGGCATGATGCCGGTCGTCCTCGTCATGCAGGGCGTGATCTTCGCCTACGCCGCCCTGGAACTGGTCGGCGTCGCCGCCGGCGAGACGGCCGAGCCGGAGAAGATCGTCCCGCGCGCGGTGAACTCGATCATGTGGCGAGTGGGCCTGTTCTACGTCGGCTCGGTCGTCCTGCTCGCGCTGCTGCTGCCCGGCTCGGTGTACTCCGCCGACCAGAGCCCGTTCGTGACCGTGCTGTCCAAGATCGGCATCCCGGCGGCCGGCGACGTGATGAACCTGGTGGTGCTGACCGCCGCCATGTCCTCGCTCAACTCCGGGCTGTACTCCACCGGCCGCATCCTGCGCTCCATGGCCACGGCCGGCTCCGCCCCCAAGTTCACCGCCCGCATGAACCGCAGCCAGGTCCCCTACGGCGGCATCCTGCTGACCTGCGCGGTCTGTGTCCTCGGCGTCGTGCTGAACTACCGCCTGCCCGGCCAGGCCTTCGAGATCGTGCTGAACGTCGCCTCCCTGGGCATCATCAGCACCTGGGTGATCATCATGATCTGTCACCTGGTCTTCGTCCGCCGCGCCCGCGACGGGCGGGTGAGCCGGCCGAACTTCCAGCTGAAGTTCAGCCCGGTCACCGAGATCGCCACGATCGCCTTCCTCATGGTCTGCCTCGGCCTGATGTGGAACGACCCCGAGGTCGGCCGCAAGACCCTGCTCCTCATCCCGGTGATCGCCGTCATGCTGGTCGCCGGCTGGTTCGGCGTCCGCCGCCGGGTGGCCCGGAACACCGGCCGGGGCACGACGGACGTACCGGCCACGAAGTAGCTGTTCGGCGGGCCACTGCCCGTGGCTTCGCCCACGGTGGCGTCATGCCGGGGGCCACACGTCCCGGGGTGACGCCACGTGCCGCCGGCCGCCGCCTGCCGCTGTACGACCCGAGCCGGGCCCGTTCCCCGGAGATCCCGCGCGAGCCCTGCCGGTCCTGGCCGAGACGGGCGTACCGCTCCGCACGGACCTGCACGACCGGGAAGTCCGCGGCCGAGGGCACCTGTCTGCCGGCCGACGGCGGACCGACCCGGACAGCGGCGACGGCCCCGCCCGCGCCGGTGGACGACTCCAACGGCGCGGGCGACGCCTTCGCCGCCGCGTTCCCCCGACGGCCGCCTCACCGGCGAGCCACCCGGGGCCTGCGCCCGGCACGGCGCGCTCCCGGGGGGCGTACGCCCGCACGGCGCGGCCGTCCGCGCCGCCGCGACAGGCCGGGCGGAACTCCTGGGGCAGACGGCCGAGCCGGCCCGGTGAGGACCGCGCGGGTCAGTGCCCGTGCACGCCGTTCGTCGCCTCGATCCTCTTCCACGACTTCGGCTGCGCCACCGTCGCACCCGTACCCGCCAGCGCGCGGGCCGCGGGCGCGGCCGGCTTCGACGGCTGGAACAGCCAGGTGTCGAACAGCGGGGACAGGGGCTTGCCGGACACCTGCTCGGCGTACTTCTGGAAGTCGGCCACCGAGGCGTTGCCGTATGCGTGCGTCTTCGGCCAGCCCTTGAGGACCGCGAAGAACGCGTCGTCACCGATGGCGTTGCGCAGCGTCTGGATGGCCAGGGCGCCCCGGTCGTAGACGGCGGCGCTGAACTGCTCGTCCGGGCCCGGGTCGCCGGGCCGGACCGTCCAGAACGGGTCGTCGGCCGGGTGCGAGGCGTACACGTAGTCGGCGAGTTCCTGCGTGGTGCCCTCGCCCTCCGCGTCGGACCACAGCCACTGCGCGTACCGGGCGAAGCCCTCGTTGATCCAGATGTCCTTCCAGCCCTTCAGCGACACGTCGTCGCCGTACCACTGGTGCGCCAGCTCGTGCACGACCACGGACGTGTTGGAGCCGTTCGCGAACTGCTTCGGGCTGTAGTAGATCCGGCTCTGCGTCTCCAGCGCGTACCCGGTGGTGGTGTTCGGCACGTAGCCGCCCGCCGAGCTGAAGGGATACGGCCCGAAGTAGCCGCTCAGCCAGTCGACGATCTCCCCGGTGCGCTCCACACTGGCCCGCGCGGCCCCGTCGTTGTCGCCGAGGTCCTTGCTGTAGGCGTTGACGACGGGCACCCCGCCGTCGGAGGTGCCGGTGGTGATGTCGAACCGGCCGAGCGCCAGTGTGGCCAGATAAGTGGCCTGCGGCTTGTTCTGCCGCCAGTTGTAGCGGGTCCAGCCCGCTTTCGAACTCGTCGACTGGAGCGTGCCGTTGGAGATGGCCTGGACGCCGTCCGGTACGGCCACCGACACGTCGTAGGTGGCCTTGTCGCTCGGGTGGTCGTTGCTCGGGAACCACCACCAGGCGGCCTCGGGCTCGTCGGCGGCCACCGCGCCGTCCGGGGTGCGGTGCCATGCGGTGAAACCGTAGGCGCTCTTCGTCGACGGCACCCCGCTGTAGCGGACGACGACCGTGACCGGCGTGCCCTTCGCCAGCGGTGTTTTCGGGGTGACGACCAGTTCGTGCCGGCCGGAGGCGGTGAAGGCCGCCTTCGTTCCGTTGACCCGCACCTCGCTGACGTCCAGCAGGAAGTCCAGGTCGAAGCTGGACAGGTCCTGCGTCGTCCTCGCCAGGATCGTCGCCGTGCCCTCGAGCTCGTCCGTCGCCGGCTGGTACCGGAGCCTCAGGTCGTAGTGGGAGACGTCGTAGCCGCCGTTGCCGTAGTCCGGGTAGTAGGGGTCGCCGATGCCCGGGGCGCCGGGGGAGTAGCTCGCGGCCGATGCCGGGATCGCCAGCAGGAGGGAGGCCGCCGCCAGGGCGCCCGGCGCGATGATTCTGCGGTGCACGTCAGCTCCAAGTCGTCGGTTGTACCAGTCGGTTCGGAGAAGTCCGTCCGCAGCCTATTCAGTCCCTGTGGCCACTGACCTGTCCATCACCCCTGCCGTCACACGATCGCCATTCAGCCGTCACGGGCCCCGGAGAGCCCTCTTCTGCACGGCAGTTGGCGGCGGTACCGTCCGCGCATGCCGAAACGCAAGCGCTCCACACTCCGGAGAACGCTCGTCATCGCCGCCGTCGCCGCCCTGACGGCCGTGTTCCTCACCCCGGCCGGTGCACGGGCCACGCCCCGGGAGAGCGAACCCGTCTACTCCTACGCCGACGCCATCCGCGAATCCGTCTGGGTGGACACCGGTCTCGACGAGGACCGCGACGGACGGACCGACCGCGTCGCCGCCGACATCGTCCGCCCCGCCGAACCCGCCCGGCAGGGCCGCAGGGTGCCGGTCATCATGGACGCCAGCCCGTACTACTCCTGCTGCGGACGCGGCAACGAGAGCCAGCGCAAGACGTACGACGCCCAGGGCCGCGTGGTACAGATGCCGCTGTTCTACGACAACTACTTCGTGCCCCGCGGCTACGCCTTCGTCGGCGTCGACCTCGCCGGCACCGACCGCTCCGACGGCTGCGTCGACGTCGGTGGCCGCTCCGACATCCGGTCCGCGAAGGCCGTCGTCGACTGGCTGAACGGCCGCGCCCGGGCGTACACCAGCCGCACCGGCGGCACCCCGGTACGGGCCGGCTGGACCAACGGCAGAACCGGCATGATCGGCAAGAGCTGGGACGGCACCATCGCCAACGGCGTCGCCGCCACGGGCGTCAAGGGCCTGAGGACCATCGTCCCGATCAGCGCCATCTCCTCCTGGTACGACTACTACTTCGCGCAGGGCGCCCCCCTCTACGACGGCGGCCCCGGCGAACTGGCCGGCTACGTCGAGAGCGACGCCGCCCAGGCCCACTGCGCCGCCGTGCAGCGAAAGCTCGCCGACGGCAGCCCACGCAGCGGCGACTGGACCCCGCTGTGGACCGAACGGGACTACGTCAAGGACGCGGGCAAGGTGCGCGCCAGCGTGTTCCTCGTGCACGGCATGCAGGACCTCAACGTCCGCACCAAGCATCTCGGCCAGTGGTGGAACGCCCTCGCGCAGCACGGCGTCGAGCGGAAGATCTGGCTGTCGCAGACCGGACACGTCGACCCCTTCGACTACCGGCGCGGCGCCTGGGTCGACACCCTGCACCGCTGGTTCGACCACGAACTCCTCGGCTACGACAACGGCATCGACCGCGAGCCCACGGCCGACATCGAACGCCACCCCGACCAGTGGGTCACCTCGGCGGCCTGGCCCCCGCACGGCACCCGCACCACCGTCCTGCACCCGGCCTCCGGCACCCGGGCCGGCGTCGGCACGCTCGGGCTGCGCCCGGCCGCCGGCACCGAGACCCTCACCGACGACCCGCGGCTCGGCGAGACCGACTGGGCCGGGCACCTCACCACCCCCACCCCCGAGAAGGCCGGGTTCCTCACGGCACCGCTCACCCGCGGCCTGCGCCTGTCCGGCTCCTCCCGCGTGACGGTCACCGCGACCCCGACCACCACCTCCGCCCACCTGTCCGCCGTCCTGGTCGACCTGGGCCCGGACACCATCCGCGACTACGCCGACAGCGCCGAGGGCATCACCACCCTCACCGACCGCACCTGCTGGGGCGCGAGCACGGCCGGGGACAGCGCCTGCTTCAAGGAGACCAGGGCCAGGACGGCCGCCGTCGACTACACCGTGTTCAGCCGCGGCTGGGCCGACCTCGGCCATCACGCCTCCCTCGGCAAGGGCGTCCCGCTCACCCCCGGCAAGCCGTACACGATCACCCTCGACCTCGCGGCCACCGACCACGTCGTGCCCGCCGGGCACCGGCTGGCGCTGATCGTCGCCGGCACCGACCGGGACCTCATCGACCCACCCCCGTCGGCCGAGCCGACGCTCACGGTGAACCTGTCCGGTACGAGCGCGCGGCTCCCACTGGCCGGCGGTGCGGCGGCGTTCGCCCGCGCCACGTCCGGCAGCGCCACGGCTCCCGCGCCGGCGCCCCTGTCCGGCCTCCGCGCGCCTCGCGCCGTCCACCACATCCCGGCGGCCTGACGGCGGCCCGACCACCCGCCGACCAGGCACCCCGGCCGCCTGCCGATACCGCGGGCGGCCGGTACACCCGCCCGTGGGCCGGGGGCGACACCACGCGGCCGGGGCACGTCCACCGTGGCCGGGACCGGCCCCGGGGCCCATCGCTCCTACGCCCGCTCACGCCCCCGGGAACGCCAGTTCGGCCGCTTCTCGGGCGCAGCCCCAGGCCACCGTGATGCCGGCGCCGCCGTGGCCGTAGTTGTGCACCAGGGTGCGGCCGTCCGGCAGGGGGCGGCGTTCCAGCCGTACCGCGTCGCGGGCCGGGCGCAGGCCCACCCGGTGGGCGAGCACCCGGGCCCCGGCGATCTCCGGCCGGACCGCCGCGCAGCGGGCGACGATCGCCGCGGCGGTGTCCGGGTCCGGGTCCAGGGACCAGTCGTCCTCCTCCGCCGTACCGCCGAGGAGCAGCCCGCACGGCTGCGGGATGAAGTAGACGGAGGCGGCCGAGGAGTGGTCGACGGAGGTGAACCAGGTCGTGACGCCCGGGTTCTCCACCACGACCAGCTGCCCGCGCACGGGACGCACCGCCGGATCCGGCACCAGCGAACGGGCGCCCAGACCGGCGCAGTTGACCACCACGGCGGCGGGCACCGCGGCCAGGTCGGTCACCTCCCGAAGGTCCACCGTCCCTCCCGCCTTCACCAGCCGCTCCCGCAGCCACGCGAGATGCACCGGCATGTCGATGACCGGCAGCCGTGCCGCCAGCCCGTCGGCCACCGCCCGCAGCCCCGGCACCCGCCCCGCCCACGCGCCCAGCCCGTCCAGCCGCGCTCCGTGGTGCACGCCCTCCACGAGGTGTACGCCCGTCTCCCCGGGCCGCGCCGCCAGCTCCTCGTACACCGTCAGGGAGTGCAGCGCCCAGGCGCCGACCAGCGGCTCCGGTTCGATGCGGTACGGCCACCACAGGCCGCCCGCGACCGCGGAGGTCGTCCGCTCGGCCGGCTCCCGCGTCCACACCCGCACCCGCCGCCCCGACTCGGCCAGCAGTACGGCCGTCGTCAGCCCGGCGATCCCGCCCCCGACCACGATCACTTCGTCACTCGGCTCGCTGTCCACGCCAGGACGATAGGCCCCGCGGGTGTCCGGCGGCACCCCGCGGCCCGAGGCGGTCGAAGGGGCGGGCAGGTGTGCCCGGGGCGCCGGTGAGCGGCGGAAACGGGGCTGAGCCACGCGCGTACGGCCATTAGGATCGACGCCTGATGACTGCCACCCTCGTTGCCAAGAACCTCGCCGCCGGCCATGGCGACCGCTCCCTGTTCTCCGGGCTCGACCTGGTCGTCGCGCCCGGCGACGTCATCGGGCTGGTCGGCGCCAACGGCGCGGGCAAGTCGACCCTGCTGCGGATGCTCGCCGGCCTCACCCCGCCCGAGCAGGGCGAACTCCGGCTGTCCCCGCCGGCCGCGACCGTCGGCCATCTGCCGCAGGAGCCGGAGCGCAGGCCGGGAGAGAGCGTCCGGGAGTTCCTGGCCCGCCGCACCGGCGTCGCCGAGGCCCAGCGGGTCATGGACGAGGCCACCCAGGCGCTGGTCGACGGCGCGCCCGGCGCCGACGACGCCTACGCGACCGCCCTCGAGCGGTGGCTCGGTCTCGGCGGCGCCGACCTCGACGAACGCGCCGAGGAGGTCGCCGACTCCCTCGGCCTGGCCGTGGACCTGGAGCAGCCGACTACCTCGCTCTCCGGCGGTCAGGCGGCCCGCGCCGGCCTCGCGTCCCTCCTGCTGTCGCGGTACGACGTCTTCCTCCTGGACGAGCCCACCAACGACCTCGACCTGGACGGCCTGGAGCGTCTGGAGCGGTTCGTCACCGGCCTGCGCGCGGGCACGGTCGTCGTCAGCCACGACCGCGAGTTCCTCACCCGCACGGTCACCAAGGTCCTCGAACTCGACCTGGTCCAGCGGCAGATCAACCTCTACGGCGGCGGGTACGAGGCCTACCTGGAGGAGCGGGACGTGGCCCGCCGGCACGCCCGCGACGAGTACGAGGAGTACGCCGACAAGAAGTCCACCCTCCAGGACCGCGCCCAGACGCAGCGGTCCTGGATGGACAAGGGCGTCAAGAACGCCCGGCGGAAGGCCGGCAACGACAACGACAAGATCGGCCGCAAGTTCCGCAGCGAGGCCAGCGAGAAGCAGGCCGCGAAGGCCCGCCAGACCCAGCGCATGATCGAGCGTCTGGAGGTGGTCGAGGAGCCGCGCAAGGAGTGGGACCTGCGCATGGAGATCGCGTCCGCGCCGCGTTCCGGTGCGGTCGTGGCGACGCTGCGCGACGCCGAGGTGCGGCGCGGCGGCTTCTCCTTCGGCCCGGTGTCCTTGCAGATCGACTGGGCCGACCGGGTCGCGGTCACGGGGGCCAACGGCGCGGGCAAGTCCACGCTGCTCGGCGCCCTGCTGGGCCGCGTCCCGCTCGACGCGGGACACGCGGCCCTGGGCTCCGGTGTCCTGGTCGGCGAGGTCGACCAGGCCCGCAAGCTGTTCCACGGGCCCGAGTCCCTGCTCGACGCCTTCTGCGCGGCCGTACCCGACACCGAACCGGCGGAGGTCCGCACGCTGCTCGCCAAGTTCGGCCTGAAGTCCGGCCACGTCCTGCGCCCGGCGGCGACCCTCTCCCCGGGCGAGCGCACCCGCGCCGCGCTCGCCCTGCTCCAGGGCCGGGGCGTCAACCTCCTGGTCCTGGACGAGCCGACGAACCACCTGGACCTGCCGGCCATCGAGCAGCTGGAGTCGGCCCTCGACGCCTACGAGGGCACCCTGCTGCTGGTCACCCACGACCGGCGCATGCTGGACGCGGTCCGGGTGACCCGACGCCTCGAGGTGGCGGCCGGCAAGGTGACCGAGCGCTAGGGCCTTTCTTTCGGATCAGGCCGGCCGGGATCGCGGGCGCCGCGTGCCAGACCCCACGGCCCCGGCAAGATCCGAAAGAGAGGCCCTAGGGTCCTTCGTTCGGGTCAGGCCGCATCAGGGAGCGGTACCAGGTTCGCTGGCCCGGGATGATCCGAACGAGAGGGCCCGGACCCGCGGCTGCCCCGCCGCTCCGGCCGGTGATCCGCGGCGGGGTGCCGCCGGAGGGCGCCGTCCGGGGGGGCGGACTCTCCGCGGGGCCGGAGCAGTGGTGCCCCGGCCCCGGCCGGTCAGCGCTTCTTCGGGTTCAGCAGGCCCGCGCGGCGCAGGGCGTCGGCCATGGCGCTGTTGGCCGGCGCCGGCGCCGGCGCCTGCCGGCCGCCCCGGTCGCCGCCCCCACGGACCTGCCGCTGACCCTGGTCACCGCTCTGCCGACGCCCCTGGCCGCCGCCGCTCTGCCGCTGCTGGGGCGGCCGGGTGCCGCCGCGCTGCGGCCTGCCGCCGCCCTCGCCCTGGGGGGCCGCCTCGTCGTCCAGGCGCAGGGTCAGCGCGATCCGCTTGCGCGGGATGTCGACGTCCAGGACCTTCACCCGGACGATGTCACCCGGCTTCGCGACGTCGCGCGGATCCTTGACGAACGTCTTCGACATCGCGGACACGTGCACCAGACCGTCCTGGTGGACACCGATGTCGACGAACGCGCCGAACGCCGCCACGTTCGTCACCACGCCCTCCAGGACCATCCCGGCGGACAGGTCGGAGATCTTCTCCACGCCCTCCTTGAAGGTGGCCGTCCGGAAGGCGGGACGCGGGTCACGCCCCGGCTTCTCCAGCTCCCTGAGGATGTCGGTGACGGTCGGCAGGCCGAACGTGTCGTCCACGAAGTCGGCGGGCCGCAGCGAGCGCAGGACGCCCGTGTTGCCGACGAGGGAGGCCACCTCCTGACCCGTGGTCTTCACCATGCGGCGCACCACCGGGTACGCCTCCGGGTGCACGCTGGAGGCGTCCAGCGGGTCGGCGCCGCCCCGGATGCGCAGGAAGCCCGCGCACTGCTCGTACGCCTTCGGGCCGAGCCGCGGCACCTTCTTCAGCTGCGCGCGGGAGACGAAGGGACCGTTCTGGTCCCGGTGCGCGACGATGTTCTCGGCGAGCCCGGCGGAGATGCCGGACACCCGTGACAGCAGCGGCACGGACGCGGTGTTGACGTCCACGCCGACGCCGTTCACACAGTCCTCGACGACCGCGTCCAGCGAACGGGACAGCTTCACCTCGGACAGGTCGTGCTGGTACTGGCCGACACCGATCGACCGGGGGTCGATCTTCACCAGTTCCGCCAGCGGATCCTGGAGGCGCCGGGCGATGGAGACCGCGCCGCGCAGCGACACGTCCATGCCGGGCAGCTCCTGGGAGGCGTACTGCGAGGCGGAGTAGACGGAGGCGCCGGCCTCGGACACCACCACCTTGGTGAGCTTCAGCTCGGGGTGCCGGGCGATGAGTTCACCGGCGAGCCGGTCGGTCTCGCGGGAGGCCGTGCCGTTGCCGATCGCGACCAGCTCGACCGCGTGCGCCCGGGCCAGTTCCGCCAGCCTGGCGATCGCCTCGTCCCACTTGTTGGCCGGCACGTGCGGGTGGATCACGTCCGTGGCGACGGCCTTGCCGGTGGCGTCGACGACGGCGACCTTGACGCCGGTACGGAAACCGGGGTCCAGGCCGAGTGTCGCGCGGGTGCCGGCCGGCGCGGCCAGCAGCAGGTCGCGGAGGTTCGCGGCGAACACGTTCACCGCCTCGTCCTCGGCCGCCGTACGCAACCGGAGGCGCAGGTCGATGCCGAGGTGGACCAGGAGGCGGGTGCGCCAGGCCCAGCGGACCGTGTCGTTGAGCCACTTGTCGCCCGGGCGGCCCCGGTTCGCGATACCGAACTTCGCGGCGACGACGCCCTCGTACGAGGACGGCCCCTCCGTGGGCTCCTCCGGCTCCAGGACGAGATCCAGGACCTCTTCCTTCTCGCCGCGCAGCATCGCCAGGACGCGGTGCGAGGGCAGCGCGGTGAACGGTTCGGCGAAGTCGAAGTAGTCGGCGAACTTGGCGCCCGCCTCCTCCTTGCCCTCCCGCACCTTCGCGACCAGCCGCCCGCGGACCCACATGCGTTCGCGCAGCTCGCCGATCAGGTCGGCGTCCTCGGAGAACCGCTCGGTGAGGATCGCCCGCGCGCCCTCCAGCGCGGCGTGGGCATCGGCGACGCCCTTGTCCGCGTCGACGAACGCCGCCGCGGCGGCCGCCGGATCGACGGTGGGATCGCCCAGCAGCCCCTCCGCCAGCGGCTCCAGGCCCGCCTCGCGCGCGATCTGCGCCTTGGTGCGCCGCTTGGGCTTGTAGGGCAGGTAGACGTCCTCCAGGCGCGCCTTGGTCTCGGCGCCGCGGATACGGGCCTCCAACTCCTCGGTCAGCTTGCCCTGCTCCCGCACCGACTCCAGGATCGCGGTCCGCCGCTCCTCCAGGTCCCGCAGGTAGCGCAGCCGCTCCTCGAGCGTGCGCAGCTGCGCGTCGTCGAGCATCTCGGTCGCTTCCTTGCGGTAGCGGGCGATGAAGGGCACCGTGGAACCGCCGTCGAGCAGTTCCACCGCGGCCTTCACCTGCCGCTCCCGTACGCCGAGTTCCTCGGCGATCCTGCCTTCGATGGACCCTGCTGCCAGGGAACCGGGTGTCGTCACGATCCCGTACCGCCTTCTCCACTGAGGTTGCGCGGCAATTGTGGCAGGTGACACCGACAACCGGGGATCAGAGCGACGCGCGGCGGGGCGCGGGTCCCCGGCCGCGGGCACGCGGCGCCGCGGAATCCCGCGTGGCCGAAAAGGTGGGAAACACGTCATTGCGGCCATCGCCACAGCCGCGAACAATCGCTGTCATGCCGCAGCGATCCGTACTCCTCACCGTCTTCGACGGCCTCCAGAGCCTCGACGTCACCGGCCCCGTGGAAGTCTTCGCCGGCGCGGAACGGCACACCCCGGGCTCGTACCGGATCCGTACGGCTTCCCTGGACGGCGGGCCCGTGCGCACCTCCAGCGGGCTGATCCTGGTACCGGACGGCTCCCTGGCGGACGCGGCGGATCCGCACACCCTGCTGGTCCCCGGCGGGGAGGGGACCCGCGATCCGGATCCACGGCTGGTCGAGTGGCTGCGCGCGCACGGCCCCCGGGCCACGCGCCTCGTCTCCGTCTGCACCGGCGCCGTCCCGCTGGCCCGGGCCGGGCTGCTGGACGGCCGGCGCGTCACGACCCACTGGGCGTACTGCGACAAGCTCGCCCGGGACCACCCCGCCGTCCACGTCGACCCCGACCCGATCTTCGTGCGCGACGGGAACGTGGCCACCTCGGCCGGGGTCACCGCGGGCATCGACCTCGCCCTCGCACTGGTGGAGGAGGACCTGGGCAGGGAGGCGGCGCTGACCGTCGCCCGCCACCTCGTGGTCTTCCTGCGCAGGCCGGGCAACCAGGCTCAGTTCAGCGCCCAGCTGGCCGCCCAGACGGCCCGGCGGGAACCCCTCCGGGACATCCAGCAGTGGATCACCGAGCACCCGGACGGCGACCTCGGCGTCGAGGCGCTGGCCGCCCGGGCCGCCCTCTCCCCGCGCCACTTCGCCCGCGCCTTCCAGGCCGAGACCGGTACGACACCCGGCCGGTACGTCGACCGCGTCCGCCTGGAGCACGCGCGCCGCCTGCTGGAGGACACCACCGACGGCATCGAGCAGGTCGCCCGCGCGAGCGGCCACGGCACGCCGGAGGCCATGCGCCGCGCCTTCCTCCGCGCCCTCGGCACCTCTCCGGCCGAGTACCGCCGCCGCTTCCGCCCCGCCCCCGTGACCTGACCGGGTCGACCCTTCCTGGTCGCCGTCACCTGCCCCGACTCATGGTCACCGAACCCGAGAGAAGGAAACAGCGTGCAGATCGCCGTCGTCCTCTACGACCGCTTCACCGCCCTCGACGCCGTCGGCCCCTACGAGACCCTCGGCCGGCTGCCGGACTCCGAGACCGTGTTCGTCGCCGAGCGGACCGGACCCGTCCGCACCGACACCGGAAACCTCGCGCTCACCGCCGACCGGGGCCTCGACGACGTACCGCGCCCGGACATCGTGATCGTGCCCGGCGGTCCAGGCCAGACGGCGCAGATGGACAACCCCGTCCTGCTGGACTGGCTGCGCACGGCCGACGCCGCCAGCGCCTGGACCACCTCCGTGTGCACGGGCTCGCTGCTGCTGGCCGCCGCCGGGCTGCTGCGGGGGCGCCGTGCCACCTCGCACTGGCTGGCCCTGGACCAGCTGCGCGGCTTCGGGGCCGAGCCGACGGGGGAGCGGGTGGTCGTGGACGGCAAGTACGTCACCGCGGCGGGCGTGTCGTCCGGCATCGACATGGGCCTCACGCTGCTCGGCACCATCGCCGGCGACGAACACGCCCAGTCCGTCCAACTGCTGACGGAGTACGACCCGCAGCCGCCCTACGACGCCGGGTCGCCCAAGAAGGCGCCGGCCCACCTCGTCGCGGAGTTCCGCTCCGCGAGCCGTTTCATCCTGACGTAGACACGCTCCAGGTGAAGTGCGGCTGCCTGCGCTCCAGGAACGCGGCGACCCCCTCCGCGGTGTCGCCGCTGCCCCGTGCCTGCCCGGCCCAGTGGGCGTCCCGGTCCGTGCGGCCGTTCGCGAACTCCTTGGCGGCGGCCTGGGTGAGCTGCGAGCGGGACACCAGGACCCGGGTCAACTCGGCCACCCTCCCGTCCAGTTCGCCCCCGGGCAACACCTCGTCCACGAGACCGGTCCGCAGGGCCCGCCCGGCGTCTATCAGCTCGGCCGTGAACAGCAGGTACTTGGCCGTGGCCGGGCCGACCAGGGACACCAGCCGGCGGGTCGAGGAGGCCTGATAGACGATGCCGAGCTTCGCCGGTGTCACCCCGAACAGCGCGCCCTCCTCCGCCAGCCGCAGGTCGCAGGCCACCGCGAGCTGCGCACCGCCGCCCACACAGTGCCCGCGCACCGCGGCGACGGTCGGCTTGGGGAAGGCGGCCAGCGCCTCCTCGGCCGCCACCGCGAGGCCGGGTGTCCGGTCCGGTGACCCGCGCAGCGTGGAGATGTCGGCGCCCGCGCAGAAGGTGCCGCCCTCGCCGGTCAGTACCAGCGCCCGCACACCCGGGTCGTGCGCCAGCGCGTCCAGCAGCGGCGGCAGGGCCCGCCACATTTCCTCCGTCATGGCGTTGCGCTTGGCGGGATGACGGATCACCACGGTGGCGACGGAGTCGGTGACCTGGTGGGACAGCTGGGGCTCCATGCGGCGGATCGTACCGAAGCCGCCGTCCGCCGGACCCGGCGTCCGCACCCGCGGGCGGCAACCGGCCGGCCGGCCACGGCCGGCGCCGTATCGTCGGACTAGTTCGCGAACCCGCGCCCGGGCGACAGAAACGGTCCCGCGCGTGACCACGACATGCGCACTCGGTCAGAAATCGCTCGATACCCGCTGACTTGCGTTCAGGCATCCGGACCGCAGCGGATTGTTACCAACACTCGACGCGTGGTGACAATCGAGTGCGAGGGTGGCGACCTGACAATGGACAACCACGGGCGCGGGGACGGCCGGCGCCCAGCGGAGGGCGGCGACCGGCCGCCCGATCCACTGCCGTACGAAGGCGTCTGGCGGTTCACCGCGGCCGCGGTGGACGCCTCGGTCCCGCAGGCCCGGCACGCGGTACGGGACCTGCTGCTGCGCCAGGGCGTGCCGGTCCCCGACGACCTGGTGCACGGGCTGCTGCTGATCGTCTCCGAGCTGGTCACCAACGCGGTCCGGCACGCGGCACTGCTGTCGCCGGTGCTGGCCGTCGAGGTCGCCGTCGGAGCCGAGTGGGTACGGGTGTCCGTCGAGGACAACCACCCCTACCGTCCGACCGCCCTGGAGGCCGACCACGGCCGGACCGGCGGCCGGGGCCTGCTCCTGGTCCGTGAGGTGGCCCGGGAGGCGGGCGGAGTGGTCGACGTCGAGCACACCGCGAGCGGCGGCAAGGTGATCTGGGCCGCCCTGCCGCTCAAGCCCGACTTCTCCTGAGGACCCCTACCAGCCCGCGGACGGGCCCGTCAGCTCCCTGATCGCCGGACGGGCCGCGTCCAGCACGGTCATGAACCAGGCCGAGAACGGGTCCTGGGCGTGCCGCTGGGCCAGCTCGGCCGCCGTCACGAACGCCGTCGAGGCGACCTCCTGCGGATCCGGCCCGAGCGCGGCCTGCACCAGGCCGACGAACAGGTGGTTGTACTCCTGCTCCACCAGGCCCGAGGCGGGGTCCGGGTGGTTGTACCGGACCGTGCCGGCCTCC
Source organism: Streptomyces sp. NPDC014991 (assembly GCF_043080665.1). NCBI lineage: Bacteria > Bacillati > Actinomycetota > Actinomycetes > Kitasatosporales > Streptomycetaceae > Streptomyces > Streptomyces sp. NPDC014991. The sequence continues at coordinate 229,875 of NZ_JBIBVY010000008.1, read as the reverse complement.
GCGAGCAGCGAGGGCGACACGCCCAGCTCCTCGTACGTGCGCCGGGAGGCCGCCGCGAACGGCGCCTCGCCGGGGTACGGGTGACCGCAGCAGGTGTTGGACCACACACCGGGGGAGTGGTACTTGCCGAGCGCCCGCTGCTGCAACAGCATCCGGCCCCGCTCGTCGAAGAGGAACACCGAGAACGCCCGGTGCAGCTGTCCCGGCGGCTGATGGGCGGCGAGCTTCTCCGCCGTACCGGTCGTCACACCCTTCTCGTCGACCAGTTCCAGCAGAATCGCCTCTTCGGTGCCCTGCGACGAGCTGTGCGTCGCGGTGGCAGGTGTGATCGGCATACCCATCCTTCGCCTCGGTCTTCGCACCCCAAGTCTGCCGTACGAATCCGGCGCTCCCGGCACTTCCCGGCAGGGGAGCCGTCCGCGCACGGTGTGGCACGCGACGCCGGACCCGGGGGATCATCGTGCCCGCCGGACGCCCCCGGGAACCGCCCGTGAGACGTCGAACGGCCGTACGGACGATCAGTGACACAGCCGCGCTTCGTGCTCCGCGTGCCCGCCCGGCTCCAGCTGGAACGTGCAGTGCTCCACGTCGAAGTGGTCGCCGAGACAGCCCTGCAGTTCGTGCAGCATCTTCTCGTTGCCGATGGCGTTCAGCACCTCCGAGCTGACCACCACGTGCGCCGACAGCACCGGCATCCCCGAGGTGATCGTCCAGGCGTGCAGGTCGTGGACGTCCTCCACACCGTCCAGCGCCAGGATGTGCGCCCGGACCTCCGCCATGTCGACGTCCTTGGGCGCCGCCTCCAGCAGTACGTCCAGCGTCTCGCGCAGCAGCCTGACGGTCCGCGGCACGATCATCAGCCCGATCAGCAGCGAGGCGACCGGGTCGGCGGGCTGCCACCCGGTGGTGAGGATCACGGCCGCCGAGATCAGCACCGCCACCGAGCCGAGGGCGTCCGCGGCCACCTCCAGGAAGGCGCCGCGCACGTTCAGGCTCTCCTTCTGCCCGCGCATCAGCAGCACCAGCGAGACGGAGTTCGCGACCAGGCCGACCAGACCGAACACGATCATCAGCCCCGCCCGGGTGTCCGCGGGCTCGACGAACCGCTGCACCGCCTCGTACACCACGTATCCGCCGACCCCGAGCAGCAGCAGGCAGTTGGCCAGTGCGGCGAGGATCTCCGCGCGGGCGAGGCCGAAGGTGCGGTTGGTGCTCGGCGGGCGGCCCGCGAAGTGGACCGCGAGCAGTGCCATGCCGAGGCCCACGGCGTCGGTCGCCATGTGCGCCGCGTCCGCGATCAGCGCGAGCGAGTCCGCGAGCAGGCCGCCGGCGATCTCGACCAGCATGACCGTGAGCGTGATGCCCAGCGCGATCCGCAGCCGGCCCCGGTACGCGGCCGTGGCCGTACCCGTGGCCGGCACGTGGGAGTGCGCGTGCCCGTGGTCGTGCCCTGCCCCCATGACTACCGCCTTCCGTGTGCCTGCCGGGAGGCCAGTCAACTACGGGGCCGGGGTAGGGGGCAACGCGGGACTGAACACCGTTGTCATGTGCTCTGACCTGCGTAAACGTTCCGCAGGTCAGAGCGCTGCCGACCCCCGGACGGGTCCGCCCGCCGTCCGCGCGTCCCCTCGCCGCACCGGAGCCGGCTCACCCTCCCCGCCGGCGCACGCGCCCCGCCCGCTCACCCGCCGTGGTGCAGTCGCCAGCCCTGCCAGGCCGACTCCGCCATCTCCCGTACCCCGCGCCGGGCCCGCCAGCCCAGGGCCTCGGCGGCCCGCTCGGCCGAGGCCACCGCGCGGGGCGCGTCGCCGGGGCGGCGCCCCTCCACCAGGGGCGCCCTGCGGTCCCCGGTGACCGACCCGATGACCGTGATCAGCTCGCGCACCGAGACGCCCTCGCCCCGGCCGATGTTCAGCGTCAGGTCACCGGTGACCTCACCGCCGGCGAGCCGCCGGGCCGCCGCGAGATGGGCCTCCGCGAGATCGGCGACATGGATGTAGTCCCGCACGCAGGTGCCGTCCGGCGTCGGATAGTCGTCGCCGAAGATCCGCGGGGCCTCGCCCCGGGTGAGCCGGTCGAAGACCATCGGCACGATGTTGAACACCCCCGTGTCCGCGAGTTCCGGCGCCGCCGCACCCGCCACGTTGAAATAGCGCAGGCACACCGTGGAGATGCCGTGCGCCCGTCCCGCCGCCCGCACCAGCCATTCCCCGGCCAGCTTGGTCTCGCCGTACGGGTTGACCGGGGCGCACGGGGTGTCCTCGGTGATCAGGTCCACGTCCGGGTTGCCGTACACCGCCGCCGACGAGGAGAACAGCAGCCGGCCGACACCCGCCTCGGCGACCGCGTCCAGCAGCGTGGCCAGTCCGCCCACGTTCTCCCGGTAGTAGCGGGTGGGCTGCGCCACCGACTCCGCGACCTGCTTGCGCGCCGCGAGGTGGACCACGCCCGTCACGCCGTACTCGGTGAGGACCCGCTTGAGCAGCGCCCCGTCCAGCGTCGAGCCCCGGACGAGCGGCACCTCGGCCGGGAGCCGCGCGGGCACGGCGGCCGACAGGTCGTCCAGCGCCACGACGCTCTCCCCGGCGCCCGTCATGGCCCGTGCCACGTGCGCCCCGATGTATCCGGCTCCGCCGGTGATCAGCCACGTCATGGTCGCCCACCCTATGCCGAGCCGCCCGGTGTCCCGGATGCCCGGGTCTGCTCCCAGGGTTTGTGGGCCGGGGCCCGGATCCCCGATGATGATCGCGGCAAAGGCCGGGGCAGCCCCCGTGGGCCGGGCCGTGAACGGCCGGTGAACACGGGCCCCGGCCCATCCGATAGCCTCTGCCGACATGCCGCCCGGGTGCCGCAGGCAGGGCGCCCCACCACGCAGAAGACCGGCGCCCGCGCGCCGGCACCCAGGGAGTGAGTTCGGTTGTCGACCGCCATCGTCACCGGTCAGCCGGTGCCCGGATCGTCACTCGAGAACGATCTGCGGTCCCTCGGCTTCGACGTGCGCGTGGCCGCCGACGCCGCCGAGGCGGAGACCCTGCTGGCCGCCGTGCCCGCCGACCGGCGCGTGGCCCTGGTCGACTCCCGCTTCGTCGGCCACCCGCACGCCCTGCGTCTCGGACTGACCGACCCGCGCTTCCCGCTCGCCGCCGTCCCCGGAGCGGTCACCGCCCAGCCGGCCGCCCGGCAGGCGCTCACCCGGGCCGTGGCGCGCGAGACCTCCGCGGGCACCGGTACGGCCGGCGAGCCGGCGGCGCTCGCACCGGGCGGCGCCCCCGCGCTCGCCCCGGACAGCCTCGCCGACCACGTCGTCACCGCCCTCGACGCCGAGGGCGGCGCCGTGCACCGGCCCGAGCTGGGCAGTCTGGTCGCCACCGTGCCCGCCGACCCGCAGGCCCGCAACGAGGCCCGGCAGGCCGTCGCCGCAGTGGACGACGAGGCCGTACGCCTGAAGTCGGCAGTGAAGTCCCGCGACGGCTTCTTCACCACGTTCTTCATCAGCCCCTACTCGCGCTACCTCGCCCGCTGGTGCGCCCGTCGCGGCCTGACCCCGAACCAGGTCACCACCGCCTCGCTCCTCACCGCCCTGATAGCGGCCGGCTGCGCGGCCACCGGCACCCGCGGCGGCTTCGTCGCGGCCGGCGTGCTGCTCATCGCGTCCTTCGTGCTCGACTGCACCGACGGCCAGCTCGCCCGCTACGCGCTCAAGTACTCCACGCTCGGCGCCTGGCTCGACGCCACCTTCGACCGGGCCAAGGAGTACGCCTACTACGCCGGCCTCGCGCTCGGCGCGGCCCGCGGCGGGGACGACGTGTGGGCGCTCGCGCTCGGCGCGATGATCCTCCAGACCTGCCGGCACGTGGTCGACTTCTCCTTCAACGAGGCCAACCACGACGCCACCGCCAACACCAGCCCCACCGCCGCCCTCTCCGACAAGCTCGACAGCGTCGGCTGGACGGTCTGGCTGCGCCGCATGATCGTGCTGCCGATCGGCGAGCGCTGGGCGATGATCGCCGTGCTCACGGCCGCGACGACCCCGCGGATCACCTTCTACGTCCTGCTCGCCGGCTGCGCCTTCGCGGCCACCTACACGACGGCCGGCCGCGTGCTGCGCTCGGTGACCCGACGGGCCCGGCGTACCGACCGGGCGGCGCAGGCGCTCGCCGACCTCACCGACTCCGGCCCGCTCGCCGAGACGATCGGGCGCGTGGCCGGGCGGGGCCTGCCCGGTCTCGCCGTGCCCGCCGTCGCCCTGCTCGGCGGTGCCGCGGTCGTCGCCTCCTCGGCGCTGACCGGGTTCGGCGGTGTCCTGCCGGTCGCCGGCGCCCTCGTGTACGTCCTCACCTCCGCCCTCGCCGTCGCCCGCCCCCTCAAGGGCGCCCTCGACTGGCTGGTGCCGCCCTTCTTCCGGGCCGCCGAGTACGGCACCGTGCTCGCCCTGGCCGGCAGAGCGGGGGTGAACGGGGCCCTTCCCGCGGCCTTCGGCCTGGTGGCCGCCGTCGCCTACCATCACTACGACACGGTGTACCGCATCCGCGGCAACGCCGGAGCGCCCCCGGCCTGGCTGGTGCGTGCCGTCGGGGGGCAGGAAGGGCGGACGCTGCTCGTCACCGTCCTGGCCGCGGTGCTCACCGCCTCGCAGTTCAAGGCCGCGCTCACGGTCCTCGCCGTGGCCGTCGCCCTGCTGGTGCTCGTCGAGAGCATCCGCTTCTGGGTGTCCGCCCACAAGGGTGGCGCGCCCGCCGTACACGATGAAGGAGAACCCGCATGATCGGCCTCGTGCTGGCGGCCGGCGCCGGACGGCGTCTGCGCCCCTACACCGACAGCCTTCCCAAGGCTCTGGTGCCGGTGGGCCCCGCGGGCATAGAGGGCGAACCGACGGTTCTGGACCTGACCCTCGGCAACTTCGCCGAGATCGGGCTGACCGAGGTCGCGGTCATCGTCGGCTACCGCAAGGAGGCCGTGTACGAGCGCAAGGCGGCCCTGGAGCGGAAGTACGGCCTGAAGCTCACGCTCATCGACAACGACAAGGCGGAGGAGTGGAACAACGCCTACTCGCTGTGGTGCGGCCGTGACGCCCTGAAGGACGGCGTCATCCTCGCCAACGGCGACACCGTGCACCCGGTCTCCGTGGAGCGGACGCTGCTCGCCGCCCGCGGCGAGGGCAGGCGGATCATCCTCGCGCTGGACACCGTCAAGTCCCTCGCCGATGAGGAGATGAAGGTCGTCGTCGACCCCGCCAAGGGCGTCCGGAAGATCACCAAGCTGATGGACCCGGCCGAGGCGACCGGCGAGTACATCGGTGTCACCCTGATCGAGGGCGACGCCGCCCCCGAGCTGGCGGACGCGCTGAAGACGGTGTGGGAGACCGACCCGCAGCAGTTCTACGAGCACGGATACCAGGAGCTGGTGAACCGCGGCTTCAGGATCGACGTCGCGCCGATCGGCGAGGTCCCGTGGGTGGAGATCGACAACCACGACGACCTCGCCCGGGGACGGGAGATCGCGTGCCAGTACTGACCCGGCTCATTCCCTCGCCGGTCGTCGTGGACATCCGCCCGGGTGCCCTCGACGACCTGGCCTGTGTCCTCGCCGACGAGCGCATCTCCCAGTCGGGCCGGCTCGCCATCGCCGTCAGCGGCGGGTCGGGCGCCCGGCTCCGCGACCGGATCGCCCCCTCGCTGCCCGGCGCCACCTGGTACGAGGTCGACGGCGGCACCATCGACGACGCGGTCCGGCTGGCGGGCGACATAAAGGCCGGCCACTACGACGCGGTCGTCGGCCTCGGCGGCGGGAAGATCATCGACTGCGCCAAGTTCGCGGCGGCCCGCGTCGGCCTGCCGCTGGTCGCCGTCGCCACGAACCTCGCGCACGACGGTCTGTGCTCGCCGGTCGCCACCCTCGACAACGACGCGGGCCGCGGCTCGTACGGCGTGCCGAACCCGATCGCGGTCGTCATCGACCTGAACGTGATCCGCGAGGCGCCCGTCCGGTTCGTGCGCTCCGGCATCGGCGACGCCATCTCCAACATCTCCGCGGTCGCGGACTGGGAGCTGTCCCACCGCGTCAACGGCGAGAAGATCGACGGCCTGGCCGCCGCCATGGCCCGTCAGGCCGGCGAGGCGGTGCTCAGGCACCCTGGCGGGGTCGGTGACGACGGCTTCCTCCAGGTACTGGCCGAGGCGCTGGTCCTCACCGGCATCGCCATGTCGGTGTCGGGTGACTCCCGCCCGTCCTCCGGCGCCTGCCACGAGATCAACCACGCCTTCGACCTGCTCTACCCCAGGCGGGCGGCCGCCCACGGCGAGCAGTGCGGCCTCGGCGCCGCCTTCGCGATGTACCTGCGCGGCGCGCACGAGGAGTCGGCGTACATGGCCGGGGTGCTGCGCCGGCACGGGCTTCCGGTGCTGCCGGAGGAGATCGGCTTCACGGTGGACGAGTTCGTCCGCGTGGTGGAGTTCGCCCCGGAGACCAGGCCCGGCCGCTACACGATCATCGAACACCTCGACCTCAAGACGAACCAGATCAAGGACATCTACGCCGACTATGTCAAGGCCATCGGTAGCTGAACTCCGTCCGGTCGTCCACCCCGCGGGGGTGAAGGACCGGCGCAGCGGTGAGCACTGGGCGGGACGCCTCTACATGCGTGAGGTGTCCCTGCGTGTCGACCGCTACCTGGTCGACACCAGGGTCACGCCCAACCAGCTCACGTACCTGATGACCGTCTGCGGCGTGCTCGCGGCCCCGGCCCTGCTGGTGCCGGGGATCGCGGGCGCCGTCCTCGGGATCGTCGCCACCCAGCTGTACCTCCTGCTGGACTGCGTCGACGGCGAGATCGCCCGCTGGAAGAAGCAGTACTCGCTCAGCGGGGTCTACCTGGACCGCGTGGGCGCCTACCTCACCGACGCGGCCGTGCTGGTCGGCCTGGGCCTGCGCGCCGCCGACCTGTGGGGCAGCGGCCGCATCGACTGGCTGTGGGCCTTCCTCGGCACCCTCGCCGCGCTCGGCGCCGTCCTGATCAAGGCCGAGACCGACCTGGTCGGCGTCGCCCGCCACCAGGCCGGGATGCCGCCCGTGCAGGACGCGGCGGGCGTCGCCGAGCCGCGTTCCGCGGGCATGGCGCTGGCCCGCCGCGCCGCCTCGGCGCTGCGGTTCCACCGGCTCATCCTCGGCATCGAGGCCTCGCTGCTCATCCTGGTCCTCGCCATCGCGGACCAGGCCCGCGGCGACCTGTTCTTCACCCGTCTGGGCACCGCCGTCCTCGCCGGCATCGCCGTGCTCCAGACGCTGCTGCACCTGGTGTCCGTCCTCGCGTCCAGCAGGCTGCGGTGAGTGCCGTGAAGGTCGGCGCCGTCATCATCACCATGGGCAACCGGCCCGAGGAGCTGCGGGCCCTGCTCGACTCCGTCGCCAAGCAGGACGGCGACCCGGTCGAGGTCGTCGTCGTCGGCAACGGCTCGCCGGTCCCGGACGTGCCGGCCGGCGTACGCACCGTCGAGCTGCCCGAGAACCTGGGCATCCCCGGCGGCCGCAACGTCGGCATCGAGGCCTTCGGTCCCAGTGGCCGCGACGTGGACATCCTGCTCTTCCTCGACGACGACGGCCTGCTCGCCCGGAACGACACCGCCGAGCTGTGCCGGGAGGCCTTCGCCGCCGACCCGGCACTCGGCATCATCAGCTTCCGCATCGCCGACCCCGGCACCGGCGAGACCCAGCGCCGGCACGTGCCCCGGCTGCGCGCCGCCGACCCGATGCGCTCCTCCCGGGTCACCACCTTCCTCGGCGGCGCCAACGCCGTACGCACCCGCGTCTTCGCCGAGGTCGGCGGGCTCCCGGACGAGTTCTTCTACGCCCACGAGGAGACCGACCTGGCATGGCGGGCCCTCGACGCGGGCTGGATGATCGACTACCGGTCCGACATGGTGCTGTACCACCCGACGACCGCGCCCTCGCGGCACGCGGTCTACCACCGCATGGTCGCCCGGAACCGCGTCTGGCTGGCCCGCCGCAACCTGCCCGCCCTCCTGGTCCCCGTCTACCTCGGGGTCTGGCTGCTGCTCACCCTCCTGCGCCGCCCTTCGCGGCCGGCCCTGAAGGCCTGGTTCGGCGGGTTCCGGGAAGGCTGGAGCACACCGTGCGGTCCACGCCGCCCGATGCGCTGGCGTACGGTGTGGCGCCTCACCCGACTGGGCCGTCCCCCGGTCATCTGACAAGCTCGTCCGTGAGGGCCCGTGCGCCCGCCGACGGACGCACCGGACGACGAACTCGAACGCGAACCCGAAGACGAAAGTTTCCACCTGTGAGTGAGACCACGCACGACGGCACGGTCGCGGTGACCGCGGCCCCGTCGCCCGACGAGGGACCGACAGCGGACCAGCTGGCCGCCAGGTACGGGCTGACCGTCAGCGGCGCCCGGCCCTCGCTCGTGGAGTACGTCCGTCAGCTGTGGGGGCGCCGCCACTTCATCCTCGCCTTCTCCCAGGCGAAGCTGACGGCCCAGTACAGCCAGGCCAAGCTCGGCCAGCTGTGGCAGGTGGCCACGCCGCTGCTGAACGCGGCCGTGTACTTCTTCATCTTCGGCGTGATCCTGCAGGCCAGCCGCGGGATGTCCCGGGACGTCTACATCCCGTTCCTGGTCACCGGCGTGTTCGTGTTCACCTTCACCCAGAGTTCGGTGATGTCCGGGGTCCGGGCGATCTCCGGGAACCTCGGCCTGGTGCGGGCCCTGCACTTCCCGCGCGCGTCGCTGCCGGTCTCCTTCTCGCTCCAGCAGCTCCAGCAGCTGCTGTTCTCGATGATCGTGCTGTTCGTCGTGGCGATCGGCTTCGGCAGCTACCCGAGCGTGTCCTGGCTGCTCATCGTGCCCGTGCTGGTGTTCCAGTTCCTGTTCAACACCGGGCTGGCGATGATCGTGGCCCGCATGGGCGCCAAGACGCCGGACCTCGCGCAGCTCATGCCGTTCCTGCTGCGCACCTGGATGTACACCTCCGGCGTCATGTTCTCGATCAACAAGATGCTGGAGGGGCGCCCCGAGTGGATCGTCCGGCTGCTCCAGGTCAACCCGGCCGCGATCTACATGGACCTGATGCGGTTCGCGCTGATCGACGGCTACGGTGCCTCGAACCTGCCGCCGCACGTGTGGGCCATCGCCCTGTTCTGGGCCCTGGCGGTCTTCGCCGGCGGCTTCGTGTACTTCTGGAAGGCGGAGGAGCGGTACGGCCGTGGCTGAACACGACAACGGCGAGCGTCGCCCGACGGTCATCGCCGACGAGCTGCACATCGTCTACCGCGTCAACGGCGCCAGGACCGGCAAGGGCAGCGCGACGGCGGCCCTGAGCCGGATCCTCAGACGCGGCTCCGACGACGCGGGGCGCGGGGTGCGCAAGGTGCACGCCGTGCGGGGGGTGTCCTTCGTCGCGTACCGCGGCGAGGCCATCGGGCTGATCGGTTCCAACGGTTCCGGCAAGTCCACCCTGCTGCGTGCCATCGCCGGCCTGCTGCCCGCCGAGAAGGGCAAGGTCTACACCGACGGCCAGCCCTCCCTGCTCGGCGTCAACGCGGCCCTGATGAACGACCTCACCGGCGAGCGCAACGTCATCCTCGGCGGCCTCGCCATGGGCATGTCCCGGGAGCAGGTCAAGGAGCGCTACCAGGACATCGTCGACTTCTCGGGCATCAACGAGAAGGGCGACTTCATCACCCTGCCGATGCGCACGTACTCCTCCGGCATGGCCGCCCGGCTGCGGTTCTCCATCGCCGCCGCCAAGGACCACGACGTGCTCATGATCGACGAGGCGCTGGCCACCGGTGACCGCAAGTTCCAGAAGCGCTCGGAGGAGCGCATCCGGGAACTGCGCAAGGAGGCCGGAACGGTGTTCCTGGTCAGTCACAACAACAAGTCGATCCGCGACACCTGCAACCGTGTGCTGTGGCTGGAGCGCGGTGAACTGCGCATGGACGGACCCACCGACGAGGTCCTGAAGGAGTACGAGAAGTTCACGGGCAAGTGACCCGTTTCGGCCAGGGCCCCGCCGGTATCCGTCCGGCGGGGCCCTGCGTCTGCAAAGGAAACGTCAACTCCCGCTGGGCTCAGGAATCTTGGAGCCAATCGGTGTGTTGTTGTGATGTGCGGGACACCCCGGCGATCCGTGCCGCGTTGTACAACGTAAGCTGTACCGGCGCCGGAACCCGGCAAGTGGGGCGATAACGCACGACACCCTCCGTCGGGGCGCCTCGCGCGCGGCCGGGCGGCGTGTCCGAAATAGTGTGTATTAGGTCGGCAGTGTAGAACGGGAGATGTGACGGCAATGGCTACGGAGACTCCCTTGCTCGACGCAGCATGTGCCGTCCCCGCCCCGGGCAGCGTGCGATGACGGCCGCCACCGACCCGGCGCCGGACCCGGTACGCGCCACCCTGGACAAGGCCGCGAGCGAGAACTTCCCCGTGGCCCCCTTCTTCCTGCCCCGGGCATGGCGCGACGACCTCATGGCCGTCTACGGTTTCGCCCGTCTGGTGGACGACATCGGCGACGGCGACCTCGCCCCCGGTGGTGGCGACGCCCGCCTGCTCGGCGTGTCGCCGGACGAGGCCGAGGACCGGCTGGTCCTCCTCGACGCCTTCGAGACCGACCTGCGCCGCGTCTTCGACGGCACCCCGCGCCATCCGCTGCTGCGCCGCCTCCAGCCGACCGTCCGCCGCCACGCCCTCACGCCCGAACCCTTCCTCGGGCTGATCGCCGCCAACCGCCAGGACCAGCTCGTCACCCGCTACGAGACCTACGACGACCTCCTCGCCTACTGCGAGCTGTCCGCCAACCCCGTCGGCCGCCTCGTCCTCGCCGTCACCGGCACCTCGACCCCCGAGCGCATCCGGCGCTCCGACGCGGTCTGCACCGCCCTCCAGATCGTGGAGCACCTCCAGGACGTCGCCGAGGACCTCGGCCGCGACCGGATCTACCTGCCCGCGCAGGACATGAAGCGCTTCCACGTCCAGGAGAGGGACCTCGCCGTGAAAACCGCGGGCGCATCGGTGCGCGCCCTGGTTGCATATGAAGCACAACGCGCCGGCGATCTGCTGAATGAAGGCGCCCCCCTGGTGGGTAGCGTCCACGGCAGGCTGAAACTGCTGCTCGCGGGGTTCGTGGCGGGGGGGAGGGCGGCGATCCGGGCGATCGCCGCCGCCGAGTTCGACGTACTTCCCGGTCCGCCCGAGCCCGGCACGCTCCGGTTGCTGCGTGAGGCGGGCGTGATCCTGCGAGGAAAGGGGTGATCCGGACCGTGGATTCTCCGCAGCACGTGTCCGCACCGGTACTCGCCGCCTACAGCTACTGCGAGACCGTCACCGGGCAGCAGGCCCGCAACTTCGCCTACGGCATCCGGCTGCTGCCGACGGCCAAGCGCCGCGCCATGTCGGCGCTGTACGCGTTCTCCCGGCGGGTCGACGACATCGGCGACGGCGACCTGGCCGGCGAGGTCAAACTGGGCCGCCTCGAGGACACCCGCACGCTGCTCGCCCGGGTCAGGGACGGCAAGGTCGAGGAGGACGACACCGACCCGGTGGCCGTCGCCCTCGCCCACGCGGCACAGGCCTTCCCGGTCCCGCTCGGCGGCCTGGACGAGCTGATCGACGGCGTCCAGATGGACGTGCGCGGACAGACCTACGAGACCTGGGACGACCTGAAGGTCTACTGCCGGTGTGTCGCCGGTGCCATCGGCCGCCTCTCGCTCGGCGTGTTCGGCACCGAAGCCGGGGCCCGCGGCGCGGAGCGCGCACCCGAGTACGCCGACACCCTCGGTCTCGCGCTCCAGCTCACCAACATCCTCAGGGACGTCCGCGAGGACGCCGACGGCGGCCGCACCTATCTGCCCGCCGACGACCTCGCCAAGTTCGGCTGCTCGGCCGGGTTCCACGGGCCGACGCCGCCGGACGGCTCCGACTTCGCGGGCCTCGTGCACTTCGAAGTACGCCGCGCCCGCGCCCTGTTCGCCGAGGGCTACCGACTGCTGCCCATGCTCGACCGGCGCAGCGGCGCCTGCGTGGCCGCGATGGCCGGCATCTACCGCCGGCTGCTCGACCGCATCGAGCGCGACCCGGCGGCCGTGCTGCGCGGCCGGGTCTCGCTGCCCGGACACGAGAAGGCCTACGTCGCCGTGCGCGGCCTGTCCGGGCTCGACACCCGGCACGTGACCCGCCATGTCTCCCGGCGGTCCGTCAGGAGGCGCGCCTGATGGACCTCCCGGGACCGGACGGCAGAGGCCGGGCAACCCTCCGCCGCGGCGCGGCGTCCCTCACTGTGACAGCCGGGCGTGCACCGTTCAACCGGCACGCACGGAAGGACGCACGATGAGCGACGGCCCACGCCCCGCACCGGCGCACGCCGCGACCCCGCAGCCGGCGGGCCGCAGCGCCGTCGTGGTCGGCGGCGGCCTCGCCGGCATCACCGCGGCGCTCGCCCTCGCCGACGCCGGCGTCCGCGTCACCCTGCTCGAAGGCAGACCCCGCCTGGGCGGCCTCGCCTTCTCCTTCCGGCGCGGCGAGCTGACCGTCGACAACGGCCAGCACGTCTACCTGCGCTGCTGCACCGCCTACCGCTGGTTCCTCGACCGGATCGAGGGCGCGGCGCTGGCGCCGCTCCAGGACCGCCTGGACGTGCCCGTCGTCGACGTCACCAAGCCCGCCGGCAGGCGGCTCGGCCGGCTGCGGCGCGACCCGCTGCCCGTCCCCCTCCACCTGGGGCGCAGCCTGGCCGCCTATCCGCACCTCTCGCTCGCCGAGCGCGCGGCCGTCGGACGGGCCGCGCTCGCGCTGAAGGGACTCGACCCCGCCGATCCGGCCCTGGACGCACAGGACTTCGGCAGCTGGCTGGCCGCGCACGGCCAGTCGGCACGCGCCATCGAGGCCCTGTGGGACCTGGTCGGGGTCGCCACCCTCAACGCGGTCGCGGGCGACGCCTCGCTGGGGCTCGCCGCGATGGTGTTCAGGACCGGTCTGCTGTCCGCCCCGGGCGCGGCCGACATCGGCTGGGCCCGCGTCCCGCTGGGCGAACTGCACGACCGGCTGGCCCGCAGGACGCTCGACTCCGCGGGCGTCCGTACCGAGGTCCGTACACGCGTCACCTCCCTCTCCCTCAACGCAAACGGGGCCTGGAGCGTTCAGGTTCCCGGCGAGACGCTGGAGACCGACGCCGTCGTCCTCGCCGTACCCCAGCGCGAGGCCCACGAACTGCTGCCGTCCGGCGCCCTCGACGCGCCGCGGCGGCTGCTGGAGATCGGCACCGCGCCGATCCTCAACGTCCACGTCGTCTACGACCGCCGGGTCCTGGCGAAACCCTTTTTCGCCGCACTCGGCACCCCGGTGCAGTGGGTCTTCGACCGCACCGACGCCTCGGGACTGCGTACCGGCCAGTACCTCGCCCTGTCCCAGTCGGCCGCGCAGGACGAGATCGACACCCCGGTCGCCGAACTGCGTCAGCGCTACCTGCCCGAGCTGGCACGACTGATCCCGGCGACGCGTACGGCCGTCGTGGAGGACTTCTTCGTGACCCGGGAGCGCACGGCCACGTTCGCCCCCGTCCCCGGCGTCGGGCGGCTGCGGCCCGGCGCCCGCACCAAGGCCCCCGGCCTGTACCTGGCCGGAGCGTGGACCGCCACCGGGTGGCCCGCGACCATGGAGAGTGCGGTCCGCAGTGGAGTGAGCGCGGCCGACGCCGCGCTCGGCGCCCTGGGCCGGCCCCGCCCCCGCCGCCTCTTCGGCTTCGAGGAGGCGACCTGATGCCCGGTCAGCGGGCGGCAGGCCCCCGCACCCCCGGTACCGCAACAAGAGGAGAGACTGTGCCCACTGTGCCCCCGGCCTCGACGCCCGCTCCACGGGCCGCGGTGGACGTGACCGCGCTGCTGGAGCGCGGCCGGACCCTGGCCACACCGGTCCTGCGTGCGGCCGTCGACCGCCTGGCGCCTCCCATGGACACCGTCGCCGCCTACCACTTCGGCTGGATCGACGCCGCCGGCAACCCCGCCGACGGCGACGGCGGCAAGGCCGTCCGCCCCGCGCTCGCCGTTCTCTCCGCCGAGGTCACCGGCGCCGCACCCGAGGCGGGCATCCCGGGCGCGGTCGCCGTCGAACTCGTGCACAACTTCTCCCTGCTGCACGACGACCTGATGGACGGCGACGAGCAGCGCCGGCACCGGGACACCGTCTGGAAGGTGCACGGGCCCGCCCAGGCCATCCTGGTCGGTGACGCCCTGTTCGCCCTCGCCAACGAGGTCCTGCTGGAACTCGGCACCGTCGAGGCCGGCCGCGCCACCCGTCGGCTGACCAGCGCCACCCGCGCCCTGATCGACGGTCAGGCCCAGGACATCTCCTACGAGCACCGCGACCGCGTCAGCGTCGAGGAGTGCCTGGAGATGGAGGGCAACAAGACCGGCGCGCTGCTCGCCTGCGCCTCCTCCATCGGCGCGGTCCTCGGCGGAGCCGACGACGCCACCGCCGACGCGCTGGAGCGCTACGGATACCACCTCGGCCTCGCCTTCCAGGCCGTCGACGACCTCCTCGGCATCTGGGGCGACCCGGAGGCCACCGGCAAGCAGACGTGGAGCGACCTGCGCCAGCGTAAGAAGTCCCTGCCGGTGGTGGCCGCGCTCGCGGCCGGCGGCCCCGCCTCGGACCAGCTCGGGGAGATCCTCGCCGCCGACGCCAAGAGCAGCGACTTCGCGAACTTCTCCGAGGAGGAGTTCGCGGCCCGCGCGGCCCTCATCGAGGAGGCCGGCGGCCGCGAATGGACGGCGCGGGAGGCGCGCCGTCAGCACACCATCGCCGTCGAGGCCCTCGACGCCGTCGACATGCCCGACCGGGTGCGGGACTCCTTCACGGCCCTCGCCGACTTCGTCGTCGTACGGAAGCGGTGACCGTCACCGGCTCGACAAGCCTCGCGTAGTCGCCGGCCGGTGACACCGGCCGACGGCGTTCCCACAGCAGCACGACTCGCACGACTGCACGAAGGGGAAGCCATGACAGCGACGACCGACGGAAGCACCGGGGCGACCTTGCCGTCCCGCGCTGCCGCGGCCAGCGACACCACCTTCACCATCCCCGAGGCGACCGGGGTACACGAAGCCGCCGCACGCGCCGCGCAGCGCGCCACCGACTTCCTGCTGGCCCGGCAGGACGCCCAGGGCTGGTGGAAGGGCGACCTGGAGACGAACGTCACCATGGACGCCGAGGACCTGCTGCTGCGTCAGTTCCTGGACATCCTGGACGAGAACACCACGCAGGCCGCCGCCAGGTTCATCCGCGGCGAGCAGCGTGACGACGGCACCTGGGCCACCTTCTACGGCGGGCCCGGCGACCTGTCCGCCACCGTCGAGGCCTACGTCGCCCTCCGGCTGGCCGGTGACGCGCCCGACGCCCCCCACATGGCGAAGGCGTCGGCCTGGGTGCGCGAGCGCGGCGGCATCGCCGCCGCCCGCGTGTTCACCCGGATCTGGCTCGCCCTGTTCGGCTGGTGGAAGTGGGAGGACCTGCCCGAACTCCCGCCGGAACTCATCTGGTTCCCCACCTGGATGCCGCTCAACATCTACGACTTCGGCTGCTGGGCCCGGCAGACCATCGTGCCGCTCACCATCGTCTCGGCCAAGCGCCCGGTCCGCCCGGCGCCCTTTCCGCTGGACGAGCTGCACACCGACCCCGCCCAGCCCAACCCGCCCAGGCCCCTTGCTCCGCTGGCGAGTTGGGACGGAGCTTTCCAGCGGCTTGACAAGGCGCTGCACCGGCTGCGCAAGGTCGCCCCGCGCAGGGTGCGCAAGGCGGCGATGGACTCGGCGGCCCGCTGGATCATCGAACGCCAGGAGAACGACGGCTGCTGGGGCGGTATCCAGCCGCCGGCCGTGTACTCGGTCATCGCCCTGTACCTGCTGGGCTACGACCTCCAGCACCCCGTGATGCGTGAGGGCCTCGCCTCCCTGGACCGTTTCGCGGTCTGGCGCGAGGACGGCGCCCGGATGATCGAGGCCTGCCAGTCCCCGGTGTGGGACACCTGCCTGGCCACCATCGCCCTCGTCGACGCCGGGCTCCCGGTCGACCATCCGCAACTGGTCAAGGCGGCCGACTGGATGCTCGGCGAGGAGATCGTCCGGCCCGGCGACTGGGCCGTCAAACGCCCTCATCTCCCGCCCGGCGGCTGGGCGTTCGAGTTCCACAACGACAACTACCCGGACATCGACGACACCGCCGAGGTCGCGCTCGCGCTGCGCCGGGTCCGTCACCACGACCCCGAGCGCGTGGACCGGGCCATCGGCCGGGCGGTCCGCTGGAACCTGGGCATGCAGTCGAGGAACGGCGCCTGGGGCGCGTTCGACGCCGACAACACCAGCCCGTTCCCCAACCGGCTGCCGTTCTGCGACTTCGGTGAGGTCATCGACCCGCCGTCCGCGGACGTCACCGCGCACGTCGTGGAGATGCTCGCCGCCGAGGGCCTGGCCCACGATCCACGCACCCGGCGCGGCATCGCCTGGCTGCTCGCCGAACAGGAGCCCGACGGCTCCTGGTTCGGCCGCTGGGGCGTCAACTACCTCTACGGCACCGGGTCGGTGGTGCCCGCGCTCACCGCGGCCGGACTGCCCGGCTCGCACCCGGCGATCCGGCGGGCCGTGGTCTGGCTGGAGAGCGTCCAGAACGACGACGGCGGCTGGGGCGAGGACCTGCGCTCCTACAGGTACGTCAAGGAGTGGAGCGGCCGCGGCGCCTCCACCGCCTCCCAGACCGCGTGGGCGCTGATGGCACTGCTCGCGGCGGGTGAGCGGGACTCCAAGGCCGTGGAGCGCGGCGTCCGGTGGCTGGCGACCACCCAGCGGGCGGACGGCACCTGGGACGAGCCCTACTTCACCGGCACCGGTTTCCCCTGGGACTTCTCCATCAACTACCACCTGTACCGGCAGGTGTTCCCGCTGACCGCGCTCGGCCGGTACCTCCACGGGGACCCCTTCGAGCGGCAGCCGCTCGCCCGGGCCGTGAAACCGCTCACCGGGGCCAAGGGGGCCTGACGTGAGCAACCCGCCCGTCCCCGCCCCGCTCCTGATCGCCTGCGCGCTCGGCATCGAGCACCTCGCCCTGCGCGCCGGCGACAGGAGCGGGGCGGACGGGCCGGTCACCCTCGTCCGTACGGGCATGGGCCCCCGTGCGGCGGAACGCTCCGTCATCCGGCACCTCGGCGACCCGGTCCTGGCCGGCGCGGCCGTCCTGGCCACCGGCTTCTGCGCCGGACTCGCCCCCGGCATGCACCCCGGCGACCTCGTCGTCGCCGAGGAGACCCGGGACCCGCGCGGGACCGTCCCGTGCGCGGGTACCGCGCCGCTGGTGGCGGAACTCGTGCGCCGGCTGCCCGGACGTACGGTGCACACCGGCCCGCTCACCGGCTCCGACCACGTGGTCCGGGGACACGAGCGGTCCGAACTGCTCGCGACCGGCGCGATCGCGGTCGACATGGAGTCGGCGGCGACGCTCCTCGCGGCCGTCCGCGCGGGCCCGCGCCCGGTTGCGGCCGTCCGGGTGGTCGTGGACGCTCCCGAACACGAACTCGTCCGGATCGGCACGGTGCGCGGTGGAATATCAGCTTTCCGTGTTCTCCGTTCCGTTCTTCCCGCTTTTTTCGAATGGCACCGTTCTTTGCCGCTCCCCCGGAGGTGAGCCAGATGGCCATGCCGTTGCGTCAGTCCATCAAGGTCGCTACATACCTGGCTGAACAGAAGCTGCGCAGGCGGGACAAGTTCCCGCTCATTGTCGAGCTCGAACCGCTCTTCGCCTGCAATCTCAAGTGCGAGGGCTGTGGCAAGATCCAGCATCCCGCCGGTGTGCTCAAGCAGCGCATGCCGGTCGCGCAGGCCGTGGGCGCGGTGCTGGAGTCCGGCGCGCCCATGGTGTCCATCGCCGGCGGCGAACCGTTGATGCATCCCCAAATCGACGAGATCGTGCGGCAGTTGGTGGCCAGGAAGAAGTTCGTCTTCCTGTGCACCAACGCGCTGCTGCTGCGCAAGAAGATCGACAAGTTCACGCCGTCGCCCTACTTCGCCTTCGCGGTGCACATCGACGGCCTGCGCGAGCGGCACGACGCCTCCGTGGCGAAGGAGGGGGTGTTCGACGAGGCGGTGGAGGCCATCAAGGAGGCCAGGCGGCGTGGCTTCCGGGTGACCACCAACTCCACCTTCTTCAACACCGACACCCCGCAGACGATCATCGAGGTGCTCAACTTCCTCAACGACGACCTCCAGGTCGACGAGATGATGATCTCGCCCGCGTACGCCTACGAGAAGGCACCCGACCAGGAGCACTTCCTCGGTGTCGAGCAGACCCGCGAGCTGTTCAGGAAGGCCTTCGCGGGAGGCAACCGCCGCAAGTGGCGGCTCAACCACTCCCCGCTCTTCCTGGACTTCCTGGAGGGCAAGGTCGACTTCCCGTGCACCGCGTGGGCAATCCCCAACTACTCGCTCTTCGGCTGGCAGCGCCCCTGCTACCTGATGAGCGACGGGTACGTGCCGACGTACCGCGAGCTGATCGAGAAGACCGACTGGGACAAGTACGGCCGCGGCAAGGACCCGCGCTGCGCCAACTGCATGGCGCACTGCGGGTACGAGCCCACGGCCGTCCTCGCCACCATGGGGTCCCTGAAGGAGTCGCTGCGGGCGATGCGCGAGACCGTCTCCGGGAACCGGGACTGACGCGATGACCGCCGTCCCCTCGGGTGGTTCCCGAGGGACCGGCGCGTGGGGATCCGCCGCACCGGCAGTCGCGGCGGATCCGGGCCGGGCCGGTGGCGGTCGGGGGCGCCGGCCCGGTGCGGTGCGGCGGAACAGACGGGTTGAGGCGATGCGCGGACCGAGAGGGGGCCGAGCGTGACGATTCTGGAGAGCATCCGGGGACCACGCGACCTGAAGGCGCTGTCCGAGGCGAGGCTCGGTGAACTGACTGACGAGATACGCGAGTTCCTGGTGCACGCGGTGTCGAGAACCGGCGGCCACCTCGGACCCAATCTGGGCGTGGTGGAACTCTCCGTCGCGCTCCACCGGGTCTTCGACTCACCCGTCGACCGCATCCTGTGGGACACCGGCCACCAGAGTTACGTACACAAACTGCTGACGGGACGGCAGGACTTCTCGAAACTGCGCGGCAAGGGCGGTCTGTCCGGCTACCCCTCGCGTGCGGAGTCCGAGCACGACGTCATCGAGAACAGTCACGCCTCCACCGCGCTGGGCTGGGCCGACGGCCTCGCCAAGGCCCGTCAGGTGCGGGGGGAGAAGGGCCATGTGGTCGCCGTCATCGGGGACGGCGCGCTGACCGGAGGCATGGCCTGGGAGGCGCTCAACAACATCGCCGCCGCGAGGGACCGGCCGCTGATCATCGTCGTCAACGACAACGAGCGGTCGTACGCCCCCACCATCGGCGGCCTCGCCGGCCACCTGGCCACCCTGCGCACCACCGACGGCTACGAGAAGGCCCTCGCCTGGGGCAAGGACGTGCTCCGGCGCACCCCGGTCGTCGGCAACACGCTCTACGAGTCCCTGCACGGCGCGAAGAAGGGCTTCAAGGACGCCTTCGCCCCGCAGGGCATGTTCGAGGACCTGGGCCTGAAGTACGTCGGCCCTGTCGACGGCCACGACATCGGCGCCGTCGAGTCCGCGCTGCGCCGGGCGAAACGCTTCCACGGCCCCGTCCTGGTCCACTGCCTCACCGAGAAGGGCCGCGGCTTCGAGCCCGCTCTCGCCCACGAGGAGGACCACTTCCACACCGTCGGCGTGATGGACCCGCTGACCTGCGCACCGCTGCTGCCCTCCCGGGGGCCGTCCTGGACCTCGGTGTTCGGCGACGAGATCGTGCGGATCGGGGAGGAGCGGGAGGACGTCGTCGCCATCACGGCGGCCATGCTGCACCCGGTGGGCCTCGGCGAGTTCGCCGAACGCTTCCCGGACCGGGTGTGGGACGTGGGCATCGCCGAGCAGCACGCGGCCGTCTCCGCGGCCGGGCTCGCGACCGGCGGCCTGCACCCGGTCGTCGCCGTCTACGCCACCTTCCTCAACCGCGCCTTCGACCAGCTGCTGATGGACGTCGCCCTGCACCGCTGCGGGGTCACCTTCGTCCTGGACCGGGCCGGCGTCACCGGCGTGGACGGCGCCTCCCACAACGGGATGTGGGACATGTCCGTCCTCCAGGTCGTCCCGGGGCTGCGGATCGCCGCCCCGCGCGACACCGACCAGCTGCGCGCGCAGCTGCGCGAGGCGGTCGCCGTGGACGACGCGCCGACCCTGGTCCGCTTTCCCAAGGAGACCGCCGGCCCGTCCGTCCCGGCCCTCGACCGGGTCGGCGGCATGGACGTCCTGCACCGCGCCGACCGCCCCGACGTGCTCCTCGTCGCCGTGGGCGTGATGGCCCCGGTGTGCCTCCAGGCGGCCGAGCTGCTCGAAGCCCGCGGCCTCGGCTGCACGGTGGTGGACCCGCGGTGGGTCAAGCCCGTCGACCCCGCCCTGCCCGGACTCGCGGCCGGCCACCGGATGGTGGCCGTGGTCGAGGACAACAGCCGCGCGGCGGGCGTCGGTTCGGCCGTGGCTCTGGCCCTCGGCGATGCCGACGTCGACGTGCCGGTACGGCGGTTCGGTATCCCGGAGCAGTTCCTCGCACACGCCAGACGCGACGAGGTGCTGGCCGACATCGGCCTCACGCCCGTCGAGATCGCCGGCCGGATCAGCGCCGGTCTGGCCGCCAAGGACGCCGACGGCACAGCCAAGGAGAGTGAATGACCACCGAGTTCGACCTCGGCGCCCTGCTCGCCCAGCGCGGAACCGAACGCTACGAGCTGCACGCCAGGCATCTCAACCCGCAGCTCCCGCGCATGCTGCACACCATCGGTTTCGACAAGGTCTACGAGCGGGCGGAGGGCGCCCACTTCTACGACGCCGACGGCAACGACTACCTGGACATGCTTGCCGGGTTCGGGGTCATGGGGCTCGGCCGTCACCACCCGGTCGTCCGCAAGGCGCTGCACGACGTCCTGGACATGGACCTCGCCGACCTCACCCGCTTCGACTGCCAGCCACTGCCCGGCCTGCTCGCCGAGCGGCTGCTGGCCCACAGCCCGCACCTGGACCGGGTGTTCTTCGGCAACAGCGGCACCGAGGCGGTCGAGACGGCCCTGAAGTTCGCCCGGTACGCCACCGGAAGGCCCCGCATCCTCTACTGCCACCACGCCTTCCACGGCCTGACCACCGGGTCGCTGTCGGTCAACGGCGAGAGCGGCTTCCGGGACGGCTTCGACCCGCTGCTGCCCGACACGGCCGTACCCCTCGGTGACCTGGACGCGCTCGCCCGGGAGCTGAGCAAGGGCGACGTGGCCGCCCTGATCGTCGAGCCCATCCAGGGCAAGGGCGTGCACGAGACCCCGCCCGGCTATCTGCGCGCCGCGCAGGAGCTGCTGCGCCGGTACCGGGCGCTGCTCATCGTCGACGAGGTGCAGACCGGGCTCGGCCGCACCGGCGACTTCTACGCCTACCAGCACGAGGACGGCGTCGAACCCGACCTGGTGTGCGTGGCCAAGGCGCTGTCCGGCGGCTATGTCCCGGTCGGTGCCACCCTCGGCAAGGAGTGGATCTTCAGGAAGGTCTACTCGTCCATGGACCGCGTCCTGGTCCACTCGGCGAGCTTCGGCTCCAACGCCCAGGCGATGGCGGCCGGCCTGGCCGTGCTGTCGGTGATGGAGAACGAGCAGATCGTCGCCGGGGTGCGCAGGACGGGTGAGCTGCTGAAGTCCCGGCTGACCGCGCTCATCGACAGGTACGAGCTGCTCGCCGACGTCCGCGGGCGGGGCCTGATGATCGGCATCGAGTTCGGCCGGCCGTCCTCGCTGGCGCTGCGCAGCCGCTGGACGGTGCTCCAGGCGGCACGCAAGGGGCTGTTCGCGCAGATGGTCGTCGTCCCGCTGCTGCAACGGCACCGGATCCTCACCCAGGTCTCCGGCGACCACCTGGAGGTGATCAAGCTCATCCCGCCGCTGGTCGTCGACGAGGCCGACGTTGACCGGTTCGTGGACGCCTTCACCGCGGTGATGGACGACGCGCACAGCGGGAGCGGCCTGCTGTGGGACTTCGGCAAGACCCTGATCAAGCAGGCGGTGGCGAACCGCTGACGGCGGGCCGTCCGGCCGGTCGGCTCAGCCGGACAGCGCCATGAGGAGGACGAGGGGGTGGAGCAGCCCGACCGTGCCCAGGACGGTGCCCGTCACAGCGGTCCACAGCTGGCCGACGCCCCGCCGGGCGTGGTGGACGCCCGCCAGTCCGAACGTGACGGCGAGGCCCCCGGCGACGACCATCACCGGCAGCAGGCCGAACGTCAGCGTCGGCCACACGCCCGCGGCGGCCATGGTCCCCAGGACGAGTGCGGTGGGGCTGAGGCCGCCGGCGGGCGTGTCGGCTCGGCCCGTGGTGCTCGCGGACATGAGATCCCCCTGTTCTGAACGCGTTCAAATCCAGGGTTCGATCGTAGCGGCACATGGCGGTCGCGCTTATTGCCTCTGAGGCAAAGAAATTGCCGCACGGGCAAAAATCGGGCTGAATGGAGGCATGAACGCCTCAGACGTCCCGCCGCGGGGACCGGGCGACGACCTGCCCGCCGTCGCGCCCCAGCTGCGCGCCCTGCGCCGGCGTGCGGGGCTGACCCTGGAGGCCGCGGCGCGTGCCGCGGGGCTCTCGCCGGCCCACCTGTCCCGTCTGGAGACCGGGCACCGCCAGCCCTCGCTGCCGATGCTCCTCGCGCTCGCCCGTATCTACGGTACGACCGTCTCCGAGCTGCTCGGTGAGACGGTCACCGACCGGGACGCGATCCTGCGGGCCTCCGACATGGAGCCCACGCAGGCGGGCGGCTGGACGTACGTGCAGGCCGGGGCGCCCGGGCGCGGTATGCAGGCCCTGCGGGTGCGCGTGCCCCACGGCTCGCAGGGCGACATCGTGCGCGTGCATCCCGGTGAGGAGTGGCTGTACGTCCTGAGGGGGCGGCTGCGGCTGCGGCTCGGCGACACCGCGCACCTGCTCGCCCCCGGTGACAGCGCGCACTTCGACTCCCTCACCCCGCACCGCCTCGCCGCCGAGGACCAGGACGGCGTCGAGCTGCTGTTCGTCCACACCCTGTTGCAGAGTCCCACGGCCACGCTGTGCCTGGGGCCGCTGACCGGAGAGCTGCCATGAGCGATTTCGAGACCAAGTTCCCCCGTTCCCTCTGGATCCGGCTGGTCATCTACATCGCCCTCGGGCATGTCCTGGCCGCGTTCCTGTACCTGCTGTTCACGGTGGGCGCCAAGTCGTGAACCGCCGGGCGGCCGCGGCCGGGGTCACCGGTCAGTCCAGCAGGCGCTCGCGGAGCCGTTCACGGGTCCCGGGGGAGAGGTCCAGGCCCTGACACAGGTAGGTGTCGACGTCGCCCCAGGTCTCCGCGATGCTCTCGAAGGCCGCTTCCAGGTACTCGGCGCGGGCGTCGAAGAGCGGGTCGAGCAGCTCCATGATCTCGGGGGTGTACGCGGAGTCCGCGCTACCGCTGCGGCGGACCTTGTAGCGGCGGTGCCGGGCTTTGGACTCCAGGTAGTCCGCGACGATCGCGTCCCGCTCCACCCCCAGGGCGAGGAGCGTCACCGCTATGGAGATGCCCGCGCGGTCCTTGCCGGCCGCGCAGTGCATCAGCGCGGGCACGCTGTCACCGGCGAGCGCGTGCAGCACCCGGGAGTGCTCGGCGGTGCGCTCTCTGACGATCTTCCGGTAGGAGGCGATCATCCGGGCCGCCCCCTTGCCGTCGGCGAGGATCGCGCGCAGCTGGTCGAGGTCGCCGTCCCGGACCATCTTCCAGAACTCCGCGCCGTCCGCCGGGTCGCTCAGCGGCAGATTCACGTTCCGCACGCCGGGCAGCTCGACGTCGGGGCCCTCCAGCGTCTGGTCGGCCGCGTTGCGGAAGTCGAACACCGTGTGCAGGCCCAGGGAGGCGAGGAACGCCGCGTCGTCCTCGGTCGCGTGCGCCAGATGCCCGCTGCGGAACAGCACGCCGTAGCGCACCCGCCGTCCGTCCGTGGTCGGCAACCCGCCCACGTCACGGAAATTGCGCACTCCGGCCAGCTCCGGCTCGGTCGACGGGACCTGCTGCGTCACGGGGGCTCCTCCCGGTCGGCCCCGCCGGAGCGGCTCACCGGCGGGCACTGCGACGACGATACGACATCGATTTCCCCGGGCGACGAGTTGTCCACAGGCATGGTCACGCGCTCCGGTGTCCTCGATGACGGCGATGCCTGATGCGGGAGCCGGCACCTGTGAGGTCTGGGCGGCGGACATCGCCGAAGAGGGCCGTACGTGTCTCCTGCCGGGCCCGGCAGCGGTCACGCCCCGCACCTCACCGGCGAGGGCGAGCCGCTCCGCCCGTACTGGGGGCCGCGGCTCGCCCTCGCCGGCGCCGAGGCCCTCACGGCCGGCCCGCTGCCCGGTCGCCGGCCCTCGGAGTCCCCGCTCGACGGCCGCGAGGAGTATCCCGTCGAGGGCGGCCCCGCTGCCGAGCCGCACCGGCCACCAGCACCTGCCCAGGGCCGCCCTCGGCACCGACGTCACCGAGAAGCGCGGCCACGCGGACGCGACCCGGCATTCCGGTTGCGTCGCATCTGAGCCGGCTGACCGAATTGCGGCTTTTCGTCCAACTCGGCGCCAAAGGGGACGGTCTGGGGAGGGCTCAAGTGAGGAGCGTCATATCCGTGACCGTGCGTCGCGCGTCATGTTCACGTAATTCCGGTGCGCACAAGGGAAATTGAGGGGAGGGGGGAGACGGAAACAACGCAGGGTGACCATGAAACCCCCTATCCGGTCACCCGAAACACGAACAGCGGGCATCCGATGCTTGTTTCCTCGCGTCCCGCTCGCTTACGTTCACCACCAATCCGGACGGGACGCCGAATCCTGCCGCCGCCCGGAGCCCCTCACTTGACCCGCGTCCGGCAGGAGCGGGGGACCCACCAGGTACGACTGCCTGTCCGGTCTCCGCGACAGGCTTTGGGGTGCAGCCGTGCAGCGCACGGCCGGGCAGCTCCAGCCCGAACCCGACAGCTGACCTCGCAGGCGCCGGAGAGGAACCGCGCCATGCCCGCCAAGGGTAAGCACCGACGCCCCAAGCCCCAGCGCTTCTCCCGCTCCATCGCCGCCGCCGGAACCGGTGGCGCCGCGCTGGCACTCCCGCTGATCGGGGCCACCGGCGCGCACGCCGCGCAGGCCGCGGCCCCCGCGCAGGCCGTGTCCGGAAAGACCGTGCAGTCCCTCCCGGACACGGCGGACAAGACCGCCGCGCAGCCCGGCACGAGCCTGCGCACCTACACGGTCCGCAGCGGGGACTACCTCTCGAAGATCGCCGACGAGCAGCGTGTCAGCGGCGGCTGGCAGCGCCTCTACGACGACAACCGGCAGGCCGTCGGCGCCGATCCGTCGCTGATCCACCCGGGCCTGAAGCTCAGCCTGGGCGCGAAGGCCGCGCGGACGCGCACCGAGACCGCCGCCCCGCGGCACGTCCCGGCCGCCCCGAAGTCCACCCGGTCCGCCCGGTCCGCGCAGGCGGCGCCGTCCTCCGGATCCGCACCCACGTCCACCTCCACCGGCTACACCCTCCCGGTGGCCGGCGCCGCCACCGGCACCGCCTACCACGTGGCCGGCGGGATGTGGTCCAGCGGCTACCACACCGGCGTCGACTTCGTCGTCCCGACCGGCACTTCCCTGAAGGCCGTCGCCGCGGGCACCGTCGTCTCCGCCGGCTGGGGCGGCGCGTACGGCAACCAGGTCGTCATCCGGCTGCACGACGGCTACTACGCCCAGTACGGCCACCTCTCCCAGCTCTCCGTCTCGGCCGGCCAGAGCGTCTCCCCGGGCCAGCAGATAGGCCTGTCCGGCGCCACCGGAAACGTGACCGGCCCGCACCTGCACTTCGAGATCCGCACCACGCCGGACTACGGCTCCGACATCGACCC
The DNA here is from genome assembly GCF_043080665.1 of Streptomyces sp. NPDC014991. Taxonomy (NCBI): domain Bacteria; kingdom Bacillati; phylum Actinomycetota; class Actinomycetes; order Kitasatosporales; family Streptomycetaceae; genus Streptomyces; species Streptomyces sp. NPDC014991. The sequence continues at coordinate 203,869 of NZ_JBIBVY010000008.1, read as the reverse complement.
GGTCGGCTACCTCCGCCGGCACGGCCTCGCCGTGGGCTGACGCCCGGCCCCTTCCGCACCACCTGCCTGACACGCACACCGAAGGCCGGACCCCGAACTCGGGGCCCGGCCTTCGGTGTTCCGGTTGTGCGGCGTTCAACGCGCCTGACGGCCGCCCTATTCCGTGATGGGCGCGATCCCTGGAGTGGCTCATCTCACCGATCGTCAACCCCCGCTTACGGTCGCGTAGGTCACACCGGAAGGTGAATCATGATCCGACGTGGCAGACGATTCGAAGAATGACAACAGATCAGTGATCGGGTCGTACGTAGCGGTGGGGGACAGCTTCACCGAGGGCGTCGGCGACCCCGGTCCCGACGGGGCGTTCGTGGGCTGGGCAGACCGGTTCGCGGTGCTGCTCGCCGACCGGCGTCCCGAGGGCGACTTCCAGTACACCAACCTCGCCGTGCGCGGCAAACTGCTGGACCAGGTCATGGCGGACCAGCTCCCCAAGGCCCTGGAACTGGCTCCGGACCTGGTCTCCTTCTGCGCGGGCGGCAACGACATCATCCGCCCGGGCACCGACCCCGACGAGGTGGCCGAGCGCTTCGAACGCGCCGTGGCCCGACTGACCGAGGCCGTCGGCACGGTGCTGGTGACGACCGGCTTCGACACCCGAGGCGTGCCCGTGCTCAAGCACCTGCGCGGCAAGATCGCCACGTACAACGGGCACGTCCGCGCCGTCGCCGACCGGTACGGCTGCCCCGTGCTCGACCTGTGGTCCCTCAAGTCCGTGCAGGACCGCAGGGCCTGGGACCGGGACCGGCTGCACCTCTCGCCCGAGGGGCACACGCGCGTGGCCCTGCGGGCCGGGCAGGCCCTCGGCCTGGACATCCCCGCCGACCCCGAGCAGCCGTGGCCGCCGCTGCCGCCCCGGGGCACCCTGGAGATCCGCCGCGACGACGTGCACTGGGCCCGCGAGCACCTCGTCCCCTGGATCGGGCGCCGGCTGCGCGGGGAGTCCTCCGGCGACCACGTGACCGCCAAGGGCCTCCTGTCGCCGGACGACATCAGGATGCGGATCGCCACCGTGGCCTGACCCCACGGCCGAACCGCGCCTGGTCGGTGCGGGCCTCGGTGCCCGCCCGGGGCGGGGATGCGCCGCCCGTGCGGTGCATCCCCGCCCCGGGCGGGCGCGCTCAGCGCTCGCGTCCGGCCAACGCCTGCCGGTCCAGGCCCAGTTCCCGGGCGAGGGCGTCGTCCACCCACTCCTGGGCCCGGGCCCGTGGCACCCCGCCCGGGTAGGACGTCAGCTGCACGGCCAGACCGTCCAGCAGCGCGGTCAGCCGCAGCGCCGCACCGGACGGGTCCGCGCACACGAATTCGCCGGCCGTCACACCCTCGCTGATGACCGCAGCGATGGCCGCCTTCCACTGCCTGTCCAGGTCCCGGGTGACATCGCGGAGCGCGGGCTCGCGCAGGGCCACCGCCCAGCCCTCGATCCACAGCCGCCAGCCCTTGGCCTGCCCCGTCGGCGCGTACCAGCGCACCGCCGCCCGCAGCCGGCGAAGCGCGGACGTCCGGCGTCCCAGCAGCCCGCGCAGATGCGCGAGATCGTCCGCCGCCGCGTAGGTGAAGGCGGCGGCGACCAGCTTCTCCTTCGTCGAGAAGTGGTACAGCACCAGCGCGTTGCTCACACCGAGTGTCGCGGCGACGTCGGCGATCCTGACCGCCGCCACGCCCCGCGCCTCGATCTGCTCGATGGCGGCCCGCAGCAGTTCCTCCCGCCGCTCCGCCACGCTCAACCGCACTCTCGCCACGCGGTCACCCTAGCCGTTGTCGCCCGGGACGCCGAAGCCGTCCGGCGTCCCCCGCCCCGCCCACGCCGCCGGGACACCCCGGCACGGCGGCGTTCGGCACCCGCGGCCGTGCCGCCCGCCCTCTTCCTGGGCCCGTCAGTACCAGCCGAAGCGCTCCGTGATCAGCGGCAGCCGGTCGGCCGCCAGGGCGTGCGCGGCCGCCCGCGGGGTCGTCCCGTCGGCCGACGCGCGGTCGAGCGTCAGCCCGACCAGGGCGCGCATCGAGCGACGGATGTACGCGAACGCCTCCTCGGCGTCGGCACCGATGTCGCCGAACAGCGTCCACCACCACCAGGCGTTGGTCCCGGAGTTGACGACCACGTCCGGCAGCACCGTCACCCCCCGCGCGGCGAGCAGTTCCTCCGCCTCGGGCACGACCGGCATGTTGGCGGCCTCGACGATCCAACGGGCGCCGGTCTCCTCCTGGTTCAGGCTGTCGATCGCGTACGACACGGCCGCCGGCACCAGCACCTCCGCCTCCGTGGACAGCCAGGCGTCGCCGGACAGTTCGAGGTCGTCCGGGCGCAGCACCCGGCGGTCCACGGTGCCGTAGCCGTCCCGCGCGGCCAGCAGGGCCTCGACGTCGAGCCCCGCCGGGTTGGCGATCGTGCCCTTGACGTCGGCGACGGCCACCACCGTCAGGCCCGCGCGTGCGAGGAAACGCGCGGTGGCCCCGCCCATCGTGCCGAAACCCTGCACGGCGACCCGGGTCCCCGCGTACGGCACCGCGGCCCGGTCCAGGGCCGCGAGCACCGACTCGGCGACCCCGCAGCCGCCGGCCAGCTCGTCCAGGCCGATGCCGTCCACCTCGGCCGCGAAGGCGTCCGCGAGCCGCCTGCGGGCCGCCGCCTCGTCGTCCAGCAGCGGATACACCGCCTGGACGGAGGAGACCAGCCCCACCTCGGCCGCCGCGCGGTCCACCACGTCCTGACTGAGGCCGAGGTCCTCGCCGGTGGCCCAGAGGGTCTCGATGTACGGCCGCACGGCGCGCAGGTACCGTACGAGGAGCCCGTACGCCCCCGGGTCCCGCGGATCGCAGTCGATGCCGCCCTTCGCGCCGCCGAGCGGGATGTAGCGGCCACCGGGGCGGTAGTGCAGGGCCTCCTTCATCGTCATACCGCGGGCGAGCCCCGTCACCTCCTCCAGCGTGCAGCCGGGCCGCATCCGCAGCCCGCCGCTGGCCACGCCCCGCACCAGCCGGTCCACGACCAGGAAGCCCTGGCGGCCGGTGACGTGGTCGGTCCAGACGAGCGACATCCAAGGGGCGGTCACGGGGTCTCCAGGGGGGCCGGGGCGCGGCTGCGAGGGTGCCGGCCGGACGGTGCGACAACGCTAGACACTGAATGGCGGGTCAGTGTTCGGAGCCGGTCCGGCGGGCGTCGACGTGGCGGACGGAAGCCCGCTGACGGCAGGCGGGCCCCCGGCGCGTCGGGACTGTCGGTGCGGCCGACCATAATGGAAGGCCTCACCCACTCCACCGGGAGGTACCGTGACCGGTCTGCGTTCCCCGAACTCCGGGCTCCGCGCGCTGCGGCCCGCGGCCTTCGGCGCGGACCCGGGCGGAGAGCGTCTGGCACGCATCCGCCGCTCGCCGCACTTCAAGGACGGTGTCTTCCTGAACCCGGGCGGCTCCGCACGCACCCGCCCCTCCGGCTCCACGCTCGACGTCGCCAAGGTGTTCCTCGACAAGGACACCCGGCCCCTGCGCGCCCCCAGGGGCACCGTCCCGGTGCACCCCACGACCTACGCCGACCTGGCCCAGCCGCCCGCCACCGGGCTCCGGCTCACCTGGGTGGGCCACTCCAGCGTGCTCGCGGAGATCGACGGCCACCGGGTCCTGTTCGACCCCGTCTGGGGCGAGCGCTGCTCCCCGTTCCCGTTCGCCGGGCCCAAGCGGCTGCACCCGGTGCCGCTGCCGCTGGCCGCGCTGGGACCGGTCGATGTCGTCGTCATCTCCCACGACCACTACGACCACCTGGACCTGCCCACGATCAAGGCGCTGGCCGGCACCGACACCCTGTTCGCCGTGCCGCTGGGCGTCGGCGCCCACCTCGAACACTGGGGCGTCTCCCCGGACCGGCTGCGCGAACTGGACTGGCACGAGTCCACCCGGGTCGGCGGCCTCACCCTCACCGCCACCCCGGCCCGCCACTTCTGCGGCCGGGGCCTGCGCAACACCCAGCACACCCTCTGGGCGTCCTGGGTCGTCGCCGGCGAGCAGCACCGGATCTACCACAGCGGTGACACCGGCTACTTCGACGGCTTCAAGGACATCGGTGCCGCGCACGGCCCGTTCGACGCCACGATGATCCAGATCGGGGCGTACAGCGAGTTCTGGCCCGACATCCACATGACTCCCGAGGAGGGCATGCGCGCTCACCTCGACCTCCAGGGCGGGGCGCCGCACGGCGTGCTCCTGCCGATCCACTGGGGCACCTTCAACCTGGCCCCGCACCCCTGGGCCGAGCCGGGGGAGTGGACGCTGGCCGCGGCCGAGGCGGTGGGGCAGGCGGTCGCCCTCCCCGTTCCGGGCCGGCCCTTCGAGCCTGCCGGCGTCCTCCCTACGCGCCCCTGGTGGCGGGACGCGTCCTTGCCGCTGCACCGTGAGTGGCCTGTTGCGCAGATCACTCCGGTGGCCTCTCGGGACGACCTCGACCTTGTGGGCGAGGCCTGAACGTACAGGAACCGGAGCGCGTCCCGGAAGTCCTCGCAGCCTGTCGGAGGCCGGACGAGGGGAGCCCCCGCGAGTGTGCGGGAGACCGTCTCATTCCCCTTGCGGGGACTCCCTCTCCACGGGCTTCATCAGCTCTGCGTTGAGCTGGGCGCCGACCAGGAGCGCCAGGTTGGACAGCCATAGCCACACCAGGAAGACCACGACGCCTGCCAGTGAACCGTACAGACGGTGATAGGTGCCGACATGCGCGGCATAGAGGGCGAAGCCGAGTGAGGCGGCCAACAGGAGCACCACTGCCAGTGTGCCGCCGGGCGCCATCCTCCGGACGGGGCGGGAGGACGCCGGGCCCGAACGGTACAGGACGAGCACCAGGGTGACGGCGACCGCGGCCACGACCGGCCACCGCAGCGTCTCCCAGGCGTCCTGCGGCCCGGTCCCCAGGTGCAGCGCCCGGCCCAGACGCCGGGCCAGGCTGCCGGTGAGAGACAGCGCGAGGGTCGATGTGAGTAGCAGGGAGACCAGGACGAGGGCCGTGGCGATGATGCGGGGGGCGGTGCGCCAGACCGGCCGGTGCGCGCTGACTCGATGCATCGCGTGCAACGCTCGGCGGAAGACGCTCAGATAGCTGCATCCCGACCACAGGGCTCCGGCTCCTCCGAAGAAGATCAGCGTCCATGCCGCTGACGACTGCCGGGCCATCTGCCCCAGGGTGCTGCGCAGCAGAGGGCGGGACGCGACCGGAGCGGCCTGCGACATGCGGTCGATGACCTCCGGCTTGGCCGTGGGCATGGTCAGGCCCAGGATCGAGAGGATCACCAGCAGCAGGGGAAACAGGGCCAGGACCGCGTAATAGGTCAGCGCGGCGGCCCAGTCCGTGACGTCATCGTTCCAGACGGCCACCGGCGTCCGGCGCAGCGCCGCCCACCACCGGGCCGTGCCGCCGTCTCCGTCATCCATGACGCGGATGCTCCACCTCCGGTCGATACGTATGACCGGCGCGCGTTCCGAGCCACCGGTTCGCCCGGCGTACAGTCGCGGCCGGGCCACGGCCCCTCGCCTCTCTCGGTCACCGCGCGGTGAACAGCACGCTTCCCTCTCCCGGGAGGTCGGGGGCGCGGTCATGGCGGCGACCTGAACGACGGCCAGGGACGGAAGTCGATGAGGGCGCCGAGAAGGCGCTCCCCCGGAATCGCGCCGGGCCCTTTCCACGCTCCCGGCGGGACGCGCGGTCAGTGCCTGAACGCGTCCTTGGCCTTCTCCTTGGCCTCGCGGGCATCACCCGTGGTCTTCTCCGCCTGTCCCTCGGCGGCCATCCGGTCGTTTCCGGCAGCGCTTCCCAGGGCTTCCTTCGCCTTGCCCGCGGCCTGCTCGGTCTTCGCCTCGGTCTTCTCGCCGGCGGTCATGGGAGCACACCTCCTGATAGGTCCTTCCGCTGTCGCGGTAACCCGCTCGTGCCCCGGCCTTCCCTCCACAAACAAGGGCCGTGCGCCAGGTCGGTTCGCTCAGCCGGCCTGCAGGGGCGGCTTCGCGGACGGGCGTCCGTCCCGGTGGAGGCGCCGTGATGATCCAGGCTCACGCTCCGTCCGGCGTCGCCGGCCGCCTCGCGCCCGGCCGGCGGGGATCAGTCTTCGGAGAGCGCGTCCTTGACCGTCTCGTGTATCGGCAGCACCGAGGTGAGCCGGGTGAGTTCGAGGATGCGTCTGACCTCCGGCTGGACACCGGTCAACGCGAACCGGTGCCCGGCGTCCGTACGGCGGCGGTGGATGTCGACGAAGGCTCCCAGCGCGCTGGAGTCGCAGAAGTTCACGTGGGTGAGGTCCAGGACCAGCAGCGGCACACCCTGCATCTCCGTGGTGGTGAGATGCCCCAGCAACTGGGGCGCGGTGTGGTAGTCGATGGGGCCGTCCACGGCGACGACCGCGTGTCGTGGGCCGCGGTGCGACGCGAGGGTCAGGGTGGGGCCGGTGGGAACCAGGCTGTTGGAATCGACCGGTGGTGAGCCGACGGTGGGCCTGTGCGCCTCGGGGCCGGGCGAGGGGGTCATCGGGAGTGGCTCTCCTGTATCCGGGGCGAACGGGGCCAACGGGTCGGCTGGTTGTCCTGGTGCCGGCCGGGGAGCCGACCGGAGTACGTCGTCACGAGGTCTTGACCTCCGCCCACACCACTTTTCCTCCGTCGATCCAGCGGGTGCCCCATCGTGTCGCAATGGCGTCGATCAGGAATATGCCCCGGTGCCCGAACTCCCCGGGTTGGGAAACGATCAGACGAGGCTCCTCGAGACTGCTGTCCGTCACCTCCAGGACGACGCGTTCACCGGCCCGCCGCAGCTCGACGCGCAGCGGTGTCCTGGCGTGGCGGACGGCGTTGGCGACCAACTCGTCCGCGATCAGCATCATGTCGTTCGCCAGATGCCGCAGACCCCACTCGTGCAGGACCCTGGACACCAGGTCACGGGCGTCGGGGACCGCGCTGGAGACCGGGGGGTAGTCACGTGCGACCGCCACCACCTGGTGCGACGCGTCCTCGGGCCGGTGCAGGTACAGCAGGGCGATGTCGTCGTCGTGCTGACCGCCGGCCAGGGCGTCCAGCCACGAGTCGCAGTCCGCCTCGATCTCGCCCACGGGCCCGGCCAGCAGCTCCCGCAGCTGCCGCAGCCCGTCGTCGATGGGGCGCCCGCGGCGTTCGACCAGGCCATCGGTGTACAGCAGCAGCCGCGATCCGGGCGGCAGCGGGACCACCTGCTCCGCATAGCGGTGCCTGCCCACCCCCAGCGGCGGGCCGACCTTCTCGTCGAGGAATCGCACGCCGCCCTCCGGGTCGCGCCGGGCCGGCGGCAAGTGCCCGGCGACGGCGGCGCGCAACTGGTCGCGGCGCGTGTCGAGCACCGCGTAGACGCAGGTGGCGATGGAACCGGGAGCGATGTCGTCCACCAGGACGCTCAGCTGTTCCAGCACGTCGGCGGGGGCGAGACCGAGCTGTGCGTAGGCCCGGCAGGCCGTGCGGATCTGGCCCATGACCGCTGCCGCCCTGACGCCCTTGCCCATCACGTCACCGACGACCAGCGCCACTTCGCCGTCCGGGAGCGGTATGAGGTCCACCCAGTCACCGCCGGCGCCGCGATCCCGCGCGGCGGGCAGGTACCGTGACGTGCTGGAGACCCCGTCGACGCGTGGCAGAGCCGGCAGCAGGTGGCGTTGCAGCTCTGTGGCCGCTTCCCGCTCCTGGCGGTACGTCTGCGCGTTCTGCAGCGCCACGGCGGTCTGCGCGGCGACACCGGTGACCAGGCGTTCGTGTCGCTCGGTGAAGACCCCCCGCTCGGGATGGCCGAAGAAGAACCCGCCGAGCACCGTCCCCCGGGACATCACCGGAACGGCCAGGTAGCTCCGCACCGGCAGGTGCCCTTCCGGCATGCCGTGGTGCGGTGCGTTGTGCCCGTAACGCCTGTCCGCGGTGATGTCGTCGGACCGCATCACGCCGAGGCCCCGGAAGGTCTGCTCGAACACCTGGGTGTTGCGCGGCATGGGGAACTTGTCGAAGGCCGACCGGTCGACACCGGAGATCACATACAGCAGGTAGGACTCTCCGGTCTCGCCCAGGACGTTGTAGAAGAAGGCGCCGAACGCCGCCCCGGCCAGGCGGGTGGTGACGTCGACCGCGTGCTGGACCAGCGCGTCGAGGTCGAGTTCCGCGGCCAGGACGCTGCCGACCTCCTGCAGCAGCTCGACGATCGCCGCCTCCTCGCGCAGGTCACGCTCGCGCTGCTCCAGCTCCTGCTGGGACCGGCGCAGCTCCGTCGTGGTGGAGCGCAGCTCGGCCACCACCGTCTGAAGGTGCGCGGCCCGCTGTCCCACCAGGCTCTCCATGTCCTCCAGCAGGGTGCGCGCCGCGTCCGCCTCCGCGCTGGGCGACGGCCGGCCGGCGGACAGCAGCGCCAGGCGCGTACTGCCGGTGACGGTGCGGAAGAGCGTGGCGGCCTCGGCGGGCAGCGGAACGCGGGAGAACAGCACCACCGCGAACCACTCACCCGGCGACAGGGTTCCCCCGAAGGCCAGCGCGGAACGGACGCCCTGCCCCGGCAGAAGTTCCTCCAGCCCGTCCACCCGGCTGCCGGACACGTGCACGACCTCGACGTCGCTCGCCGGTGGCACAGCGCCGTCCGCCTCCCCGGTCGTGACTCCCAGGCGTTCGAGCAGCCGGTGCACCGAAGGTGTCTCGTGGGCGCCGCCGGACGACGGCACGGGCATGCGCAGCGGACCGGATCCCTCCGCGCCGGGCCAGGGGACGTACGGGCCACGGAATCCGGCCAGGGTCAGACGCCGCGCGTGCTCAGCGGGCGGTCCCTCGCCTGCCGGTGCCGCGGTGACGGCGTTCCACGGCCCGGCGAGGAAGACACCCACCGCGGGGCAGGCGCGGCTTTCACGCCCGTCGACCAGGCTGTCGTAGAAGAAGTCGGCGACCGTTTGAGCCGCCGCGTCCGGTGACGGCGCACCGCTGACGGCCTTCCGCAAGTGAGCACTGCATCGGGCTGTCTCACTGAGACCGAAAGCCGACAGGTCGAACCGGGCGTCCCGCACGCGGTGTCACACCTCGATCACTGAAGGGGGTAGGGCCATGGACGAACAGCAGGACCGTGGACATCACAGGTTAGTCCCTGGCCGATTCTGGTTCGTCCCGGTCCGTGCTGCCCTCCCTGTACCCGGCCGCCCCGCGCGGATGCGGCGCGGGCCGCGCACAGTGGCGGCGTGGCGTCCGTCACCGGTTCTCCTGACGGGGTGGTGCGGGCGGTACGGGAACGGACAGGGTGAGCGGAGCCGTGTCGTCGCCGACACCGTCTCCCGGGCCCGGGCCGCCGAGGTGGCCAAGGGTGATCCGCGGTACGCGGATCGGTCACGGCATCGGTGACAGCGCGCGACGGCGCCACCGCGCACCTGGTCGTGTCCCCGGTCGCCACGCCGGCCGTCTGGGCGCCGGAGGTCCTGTGCCGGCGCCCTGGCCGGCCCGCCTATCCTACGTAGCGCTCCGCTCCGAGCGGACAGGGCGGTCGCGGTACCGAGCGGGAGGCCGTGCCGGGCGGGGTTCGTCGTGCCGACGACTCGTGCGGAGACGTCGTCGCCTCGTTCCGCACGTGGGCAACGGGTCGGCCTCCGGCGCGGTCGGCACGGTGGGTGGACTGGACGGCGTGGAGGAGAGGGATGGGTGTGGCGGGTTCCACAGATGCTGGGCACCGGCCGTCGACCGCGGCGGCCGATGTGTTCGCCGCCGACGCGGAGGTCGGCGAAGACCTTGCCGCGGTGGACTGGGCCGCGACCCCGCTCGGGTCGCCGGACTGCTGGCCGCAAAGCCTGCGGACGACGGTCAGCATCCTGCTGTCGTCACGGTTTCCCATGTGGATGGCCTGGGGACCCGATCTCACGTTCTTCTGCAACGCCGCCTACCGCCGGGACACCCTGGGACAGAAGTATCCCTGGGCGTTGGGTCGTCCGGCGAGCGAGGTCTGGGCGGAGATCTGGGGCGACATCGGCCCGCGGATCGACGCCGTACTGGCCACGGGCGAGGCCACGTGGGACGAGGCGCTGCTGCTGTTCCTGGAGCGCTCGGGGTATCCCGAGGAGTCGTACCACACGTTCTCGTACAGCCCCCTGCGGGACGATTCCGGCGCGGTGGTCGGGATGCTGTGCGTGGTGAGCGAGGAGACCGAGCGGGTCATCGGCGAACGGCGGATGACGACGCTGCGGGACCTGGGCTCGGATCCGAGCGTGGTGCGGACCGAAGAGGAGATGCTGGCCTTCGCCGGTCAGCAGCTCAGTCACAACCTGCGGGACCTGCCGTTCACGCTGACGTACCTCTTCCAGCCGGACGGCACCGCGCGACTGGCGGGATGCACCGGGCTGACGGCGGGACACCCCGCGGCGCCGGCCGGTCTGCCGGCCGGCGCGCAGGACGCTCTGTGGCCGGCCGCCGCCCTGGCCGGAGGTGAGTCCGCGGTGATGGACCTCGTCGGCGCCCCGTTCACCGCGCTGCCCGTCGAGCCGTGGCCCGAGCCGCCCGTCCGGGCGCTGGCCGTGCCACTGCTGCAGCAGGGCAGCGCCCCCTACGGGTTCCTGGTGGCCGGACTCAACCGCTTCCGCCCGCTGGACGCGGGCTACCGCGGCTTCGTCGAACTGGTCGCCGGACACATCGCGGCCGGGATCTCCAGCGCGCGCAGTTACCAGGCCCAGCAGCGGCGGGCCGAGGAACTGGCGGAGCTGGACCGGGCGAAGACCACCTTCTTCTCCAACATCAGCCACGAGTTCCGCACTCCGCTCACGCTGATCATGGGGCCGGTGGAGGAACTGCGCGCGCGGTTCGACGGAGGCGATCCCCGGGTGCGCGACGAACTGGAGGCCGTTCACCGCAACGGCCTCCGGCTGGGCAAACTCGTCAACAGCCTGCTGGACTTCTCCCGGATCGAAGCGGGGCGGATGCAGGCCAGCTACGAGCCCGTCGACCTGTCGGCGGTCACCGCCGAGCTGGCCAGTGTCTTCCGCTCGGCAGTGGACAAGGCCGGTCTCGGTTTCGACGTCGACTGCCCCGCGCTGGACGATCCGGTGCACATCGACCGCGGCATGTGGGAGAAGGTCGTCCTGAACCTGATCAGCAACGCGCTGAAGTTCACCTTCGAGGGATCCATCCGCGTATCGGTCCGTACCGAGGACGGCCACGCGGTGGTCACGGTCGCCGACACCGGCATCGGTGTGCCCGCCGAGGAGATGCCCAGGCTCTTCGAGCGTTTCCACCGCATCGAGACCGCCCGCTCGCGTTCCAACGAGGGCAGCGGCATCGGGCTCGCGCTGGTCAAGGAGCTCGTCAGCCTCCACGGCGGCACGATCACCGCGGACAGCACACCGGGCCGGGGCACCCGCTTCACGGTCCGCCTGCCCTTCGGTACGGAGCACCTGCCGGCCGACGCCCTGGCGCCGGCCGCCTCCACCGCCGTCCCCTCGTCCACCGCCGAGCCGTACGTCGTGGAGGCGCTGCGCTGGCTCCCCACGGACACGCCCGACGCGGAGACACCCGTGGCACCGGCGACGAGCGACACCGCCTACACCTCGGGTCCCGTGGTACCGGCGCGGGTGCTGATCGCGGACGACAACGCCGACATGCGGGAATACCTCACCCGCATCCTGCGGGGCGCCGGATACCACGTGGAGGCGGTCACCGACGGGCACGAAACCCTGTGGGCCGTCCGCGCGGAGGCTCCCGACCTCGTGGTCAGTGACGTCATGATGCCCCGCCTGGACGGACTGGCCCTGGTGCGGGAGCTGCGAGCCGACCCGCGTACCGCTGCCGTGCCTGTGCTGCTGCTGTCCGCCCGGGCCGGGCAGGAAGCCTCCATCGAGGGCCTGCAGGCCGGTGCGGACGACTACCTCGTCAAGCCGTTCGCGGCGGCGGAACTGCTGGCCCGGGTGCGGGCCAACGTGGAACTGTCCCGCCTGCGCACTCACCACGCCCGCTGGCGCACCGCGCTGGTCGACTCCCTCCAGGAGGCGTTCTTCGTCTGTGACGAGGACGGCGCGGTCGTCGAGATCAACGCGGCGTTCACCGGCCTCCTGGGCTACGGCCCCGAGGAACTGCCCTACCAGCCGGTCCACCCTTGGTGGCCGGAGGCCGACAGTGATCCGGAGGGCCACGAGCAGGTGGGCCGCGCCTTCGCCGAACTGATGGAGAAAGGACGTGGCCGCTACACCATCCCCGTCACCCACCGTGACGGGCACCGGTTGTGGATCGACGTCGCCTTCAACCACGCCCAGGATCCCGACACCGGACGCCGCGTGGTCGTCGGCACCTTCCGCGACGTCACCGCCGAGCACTACGCCATCCAGCGCGACAGCGCCCTGGCGGCGCTCAGTCTCAGGATCTCCCAGGCCACCAGCCTGGGCGAAGCACTGACCGGTGCCCTGAGCGAGCTGAAGGAGCTGTGGCGCGCCCGACAGGTCCTGGCAGTCGTCTTCGGCCATCACGCGGATCCCGTAGTGACCGCCACGGACGCCGCGCCGCACTGGCGGGAGTTGCCCGCCGACCGGCGCGAGACGCTCACCGTCCTGCGCGAGAGACCCCTGCTGACCCCGGTCACCGACCACACCAGCGCGAGCATCACCGTGGAGCACCCCGACGGCCCCATGGTGCTCCGGGTGGACCTCGGCGCCGGCCGGCCGTTCACCCACGACGACCAGTTGCTGCTGTCGCTGCTGGCCGGGCACCTGGCCCAGGGTCTGGTCCGCGCCCACCAGATCGACCAGCAGCGCGAGACCGCGATCGCCCTGCAACGGGCCATCCTCGGCCCCTCCCACCTGCCCGACGGCTTCGCGGTCCGCTACGAACCGGCCACCCAGCCCCTGGAGGTGGGCGGTGACTGGTACGACACCGTGGCGCTGCCCGACGGACGGATCGGCATCGTCGTCGGTGACTGCGTCGGCCGGGGACTGGAAGCGGCCAGCGTCATGGGCCAGCTGCGCAGCGCCTGCCGTGCCCTGCTCCTGCAGGACGCCGATCCCGCCCAGACCCTCATGGCCCTGGACCGCTTCGCCGCCGGCATCCCCGGCGCGCTGTGCACCACCGTCTTCTGCGGTGTTCTCGACCCCGGGACGGGCCGGCTGACCTACTCCAGCGCCGGACACCCGCCGGGCATCCTCGCCCACCACGACGGCACGACCCGCCTGCTCGAGGACGGGCGGTCCCTGCCCCTGGCCGTGCGGCCGGGCAGAGCACGCCCCGAGGGGGAGTGCACGATCCCGGCGCGCGCCACCCTGCTGCTGTACACCGACGGTCTCGTCGAGCGCCGGCGACGCCCGTTGAGCGCGGGCATCCACCAGGCCGGCGAAGCCGTCCAGGACGGCAGGGACGCAGGCGTCGACGATCTCGCCACCCAGGTCATGACCCGTCTGGCCCCCGAGAACGGCTACGACGACGACGTCGCCCTGCTGCTGTACCGGCACCCGGCCCCGCTGGAGATGACCTTCCCCGCCGAATCCTCGCAGCTCGCACCGGTCCGCCAGGCTCTACGTACCTGGCTCGAACGGTGCCAGCTCCCCCCGCAGACCGCGCAGAACGTCCTGGTCGCGGTCGGCGAAGCCTGCGCCAACGCCATCGAACACGGCCATCGCGACACCCCCGGCGAGCCCGTCCGGCTGCGCGCCGAGGCGTTCGTGGACGACCTGCGCCTGGTGATCGCCGACACCGGACAGTGGAAGACCCCGCAACCCGAGGCCAACGCCCACCGTGGCCGCGGCATGACCCTGATGAAAGCCATGATGCAACACGTCACCGTCACCTCCGGCGCCGCCGGTACCACCGTCCAGATGCACACAAGGATCGCGTGATGACCACCCCGCTCACCCTGACCCCGGGCCGGCGGTCCGACGGCACCGCGCTGCTCACCGCCGTCGGCGAGATCGACATGACCAACACCGACGCCCTCTGCGAGGCCCTGGACACCGCGCACGGCCCGGTCGTCCTCGACCTCACCGGCGTCGAGTACCTGGACAGCGCCGGCCTCAACGTCCTGTTCGCCCGCGCCGACCGGGTCGAGCTCGTGGCCACGGCTCTCCTCGCCCCGGTGCTGACGATCTCGGGACTCGCCGACCTCACCACCGTCCACGGTCTGTAGCCGACGCCCGAGGGCGGGCCATCGCGGTGGCGCGCCAACGGCTGGGGCGACGGTGGGCTGCCGCGGGCAGGACGGCGGCGCGGTCTCAGGCGTTCGGCGCAGCGGCACCGCGCCGCCCAGGTGCCAGGAGGCGCGCCCGGCCACCCGGCGACTGGCTACGCGAGGCCTGGCTGCGCCGCCCTCCCCAAGTCCGGCCTCGGAGAACATCGGTACAGCGGTCATCGGTGAGAACGATCATGGCCGGTGGTGTCGATGAGCGCGCACATCGCCTCGATCCGAGGCGGGCTCCGTACGAGCAGTGAATGCCTGAACCAGCGGGCGGGCTGTGTTCACCTGCGGGTCGTGCAGGCATCCCCGCGGAGCGCTTGACCTTACCCTCAGGGGCAAGGTTTAGCGTTCTTCGAGGTGAGAGGCATGCGGATAGGTGAGTTGGCCCGGCGAGCGGGTGTGACGACCAAGGCTGTGCGCTATTACGAATCGCTGGGGCTGCTCGCGCCGGTGCGGCTGACCAACGGCTATCGGGACTACGACGAGCACGACGTACGGCTCACGCAGGAGATCCGGGCGCTGTGCCTCCTCGGCATCCCTGTCGAGGCGACACGGCCGTTTGTGGAATGCCTGGCCCTGGGGCACCGGCACGCGGACGACTGCCCGGCCGCGCTGGCCGGGTACCGGGACGCCATTGCTGAGCTCACGCAGCGGATTGAGGGCCTCACCGCCCGCCGGGCGGTGCTGGTGGCGCACCTGCACGAGGCCGCTCACCGCAACAGCCACTTCTTGCCGGCTGGAGGAGAGGAACCGATGACCGACTACACGAGCCTGCCTGCCGACCTGCCCGTTCCCGAGGACGACGGCGCTGCTGCCCGCCTGCGCGGTGCGAGCATGCCGCAGCTCGAACTCCATGCCACCGCCGGCGCCACAGTCAGCCTTGAAGCGCTGGGTGCAGGTCGCACGGTGCTTTACATCTACCCGCTGACGGGCCGCCCCGGCACCGATCTGCCCGAGGGCTGGGACTCCATCCCCGGCGCCCGTGGCTGCACCGCCGAGGCATGTGGCTTCCGCGACCACTACCAGGACCTGCTCGCGGCCGGCGCGACCCAGGTGTACGGCCTCTCCAGCCAGGACAGCGACTACCAACGTGAGGTCACCGAGCGGCTCCACCTGCCGTTCCAGATGCTGTCCGACCCCGCACGGGGTCTGGCCCAGGCACTGGACCTTCCCACATTCACCACAGGCGGGCTGACGCTGTACAAGCGGCTCACGCTGATAATCAAGGACAACGTGATCGAGCACGTTTTCTACCCGGTCTTCCCGCCGGACAAGCACGCCGGCCAGGTCCTGGCCTGGCTCAGCGACAACGCCCACCGGCCTTGATACGTCGGTACAGCTGTTGGCGGGATCATGGTTCCGTCGGAACAAGGGCGCTGACCCTGTTCGCGTATTCACGGCGGGCCATGCGCTGCGCCGGGACGGTCGGCTCGTCCTGGGTGCCGTTGAGGAGCTGGCGGTGGACTGCCGGGGTGGCGCTGACGCGCAGGGTGTAGCCCCGGCCGCGCCGTTCGGTTACGCCGTGGTCGGGCGCGGCCGGCTCGGCATCGCCCATCTCGGTGGCGCGGAGAAAGTCGGCGACCTTGCATGTCGAGGGTGACCGGCAACTCGGGGGCGGGGGCGTCCTCCTCGATGGCGGTGTGGTCGGGCATGAGGTCGGCGACGGCCGTGCGGATCGCGCCGCGGCTGACTCCGTGCTCGCGCGCGAGGGCGGCGATCGAGCGGCCTTTCTCGGCCGCCATGGCAGCGCGGCGACCGCCCTTGCTGCCCTTGGCCTCGGCGGCGCGCAGCCCGTCGTAGGTCAGCTCGCGCTGGAGTTCGCCGGCTGGAGGGGGTGGAGGCGACCGGAGGTGCCCGGGTTCTCCTCGAAGACGACCGGGTCCTCGATCCCGGCCTCGTCCAGGACGAGGTTCTGCCGGGCGGTCGACTGCTGGTCGGTCGAGACCCGCTTGTGGACCAGGTTCGCCACTCGTGGGCCCCTTCCGTGCGGAGGATCGAACCCTGTCTGTCGTCAAACCCTGTCAGCAATCACTATCGGGCCTGATCGGATTCGGGCCGCCGCGAACCCCCGGATTGCACGGGTTCATCGGACGCGGCGGCCGCCTGTCGTCAAAATCTCAGCCACGGGCCTCAGACGTGGAGCTCTGGCGGGAAGCCGGTCCAGCGGAGCTCGGCGGGGAGGTGGCCGGTGTCGTTGAAGAGGAGGACCGCCGGGGGACGGTCAGGTGCGTAACGGATGACGGTCAGGGCCGCGTTGGCATGGTTGATGCCCAGCCATCGCCACTTCGGCGCGTCGAGGGCGGCTCGGAGGAGCCAGCCGACGAGGAAGTTGTGGGTGACGACCAGCTCGTGCCGCGGTTCGTCTCCGACGACAGTCCCGGTGAACTCTGCGAGTGCCGTCGCGGCGAGCCCGGGGCCCTGCTCGCGTTCCTCGGCCGTGAACTGGTGCAGGAACTCGATCCAGGCGTCCGCTGCCTCCGGCGGCAGCTCCTCGCGTTCCGGCAGGTAGGGAAGGTAGTCGCCAGCCGCTTCGGAACGACGGCAGGGAACCCCGTCGAGCTGCTCACCGACCAGCCGGGCGGTCTGTTCGGCACGGGCGAGAGGGCCGTGGTGTATCGCCGCCAGCGGGACCCCACGGAGCCGCTCCCCCAGCAGGGCGGCCTGGCGGCGGCCCGCCTCCGTCAATCCACTC
Source organism: Streptomyces sp. NPDC014991 (assembly GCF_043080665.1). NCBI lineage: Bacteria > Bacillati > Actinomycetota > Actinomycetes > Kitasatosporales > Streptomycetaceae > Streptomyces > Streptomyces sp. NPDC014991. Next base: position 186,971 of record NZ_JBIBVY010000008.1, on the reverse strand, counting down.
TCATCCGGCGATGCCTCGCCGTGACGGGCGATGTAGAGGTAACGGGCGGCCGTACCGGTCATGGATGCGTCCTCCAGTGAAGTCGATCTTGCGGACTCATGGAAGGACGCCGACCCACGCAGACCGGTTCCACGAAGGGGGGAGTCGGGCCTCAAGCGGGGCCGAGGCGCTGAAGCTGTAGCGGCCGAGCACTCGCCTGCGTGACCTGCTGATGGACAGCGGTGTCCTCCCGCGGGTCGACCGGCAGCTCATGCTCTACCAACGCTGGCTGACCGAACGGCTCGCTCCCGTCGAAGACCCCGAACACCGTCAGCTTCTCCGTTACTTCGCCACCTGGCACCAGATGCGGCGCCTGCGGACCAAGGCGGAGAAGGGACCGCTGGGACGCTCCCGGACCAACCACACCAAGCAGGAAGTCACCCAGGCCGGTGCCTTCCTCGCATGGCTCGCCGGCCGAGGATGTGCAATCGGGCAGTGCCGGCAGGCCGACATCGACGCCTGGCATACCGAGAGCCTGGCAACCCGCCGTCCGTCCCAGTCATTCCTGCGGTGGTGCATGAAGACCAGCCGGATGCCCCGCCTCACGCTGCCGCCGGCGGTCGTCACCCAGGATGCGGAACCGCTGCACCAGCACCGCCGGCTCGCGATCCTCCGCCGGGTCCTCAACGACGAATCCTTGGCCCTGCGGGCCCGGGTCGCCGCCGCGCTCGTTCTCCTCTACGCGCAACCCGTCAGCCGTATCGTCCGCCTCACCATCGACGACGTCACCGACGACGAGACCACCGACACCGCCCTGCTGGGAGACCCGCCGTCCCCGCTGCCACAACCCGTCGCCGACCTGATGCGGGCCTACATCCAGTCCCGGCAACACCTGTCGGTGACCGCCGGGAACGGTTTGGCCAACGCCTCACACCACCGATGCCCGGAAAGGATCAGTGGGATTGATCTCCGCGTCGTCGAAGAGTCGCTCCAACGCCTCATGACCCTGGTGCTTGCGGAAGTCGATCTCGGTGGCCGTCACAGGCAGGGTCCACAGGATGCGGGCATGCCCACCAGGCAGTGAACAGTGCTCAAGGTCAGGCCCGTGGAGATAGGGCAGGCTGATGAGCAGGTGATCGCAGGTCGAGCCAGGCACCCATGGTTCACCGATCGGCATGCTGTGCTCAAGGTCGAGCTGGTGCCCTCCGCAATGGTAGTAGGCGATCATGGCCATGAGGTCGATGAACCGCTGGTCGCGGACGTGGGCGGTCATGACGAACTCAAGCCCATGACCGTCCTTCTCCATGGCGGCCCAGCATCCGGCGGTCACATAGGCCCAACTGTCGCTGCGCGGACCAGGGCCCACAACGAGAACCCGTAGGTCGGGCACGGCCTCGCGCCGGTCCGGCCCCAGGTCCCGGACAACGACCTCCACGGAATGTCCCTCGAAGAACGCCCGGACATGTGACTCAACGGCCTCCGCGGCCTGCAGCCTCGCATCACTCACCGCGCGATCATGCCAGACCACAACCAACCGGCCTGACCTCTTACCCAGCGTCATGACTCGTGGGCATCCGCCCCGAATACGCGACACCGAGACATGCGGGCCTACCAGTCCCGGGGTCGATGTCCCTCACCATGATTGGTCGCTGACCCGTCCTCGGACTAGGGTGCACCAGTCCGTGTCAACCCCCCTCGTACGGGCAGCGAAGGCGAAACAGCGATGACCCAGCAGACTTCCGCGGTCGGCCCTGTCCCGGGGCCGCGCCCCGAGGTGGTTCCGGACACCGAGGTGGAGACTCGCCGCATCGAGGCGGTCCGCCGTTACGACATCCTGGACACGCCGCCCGACGGGGCGTTCGACCGGGTGGCGGCGCTGGCCGCCCGGCTCTTCGACGTGCCGGTGGCGACGGTCACGATCGTGGACACCGACCGCATCTGGTTCAAGGCCACCCACGGCCTGGACGGTGTGAAGGAGATAGGCCGCGATCCGGGACTGTGCGGCTCGGCCGTCCTGCGCGACGAGACGCTCGTGATCCCCGACACGCTGCTCGATCCGGTCGCGGCGGACAACCCGCTCGTGGCAGGCGAGATGGGAGTGCGCTTCTACGCCGCGGCCCCGATCGTCACCGGTGACGGACACCGATTGGGCACGGTCAACATCCTCGACACCAAGCCGCGCTCCATCACCCGGGCCGACACCGCCACCCTCGCCGACCTGGCCTCGATCGTGATGGACGAGCTGGAACTGCGGCTGTCCGCCCTGCGGGCCCTGCGACACGAGCAGGAGCGGCGCGAGGCCGAGCGCCGTCAGGCGGAGGCGGAACGCGCACGAGCGGAAGCGGAGCACGCAAGGGCCGAGGCGGAGAGCGCGGCACGGAAACGTGCGGAGCAGGACCGAGCCGCGATCGCCGCCTTCGCCTCGACGCTCCAGCGCGCCCTGCTGCCCCCGGTGCTACCGACCGCCGACGGTCTCGAACTGGCCTGCCACTACCACGCGGCCTCCGTGTACGAGGTGGGCGGGGACTTCTACGACGTCTTCCCCCTCGACGACGACCGCTGGGTGTTCTTCCTGGGTGACGTATGCGGCAAGGGCACTGAGGCGGCGACCGTCACCTCGCTGGCCCGTCACACTCTGCGGGCGGCCGCCCGGGTCGACTGCGACCCCGCCGGGGTCCTGTCCGCGCTGAACACGGTCCTGCTCACCGATGTCGCCGCCGGCAGCCGCTTCTGCACTGCCGTCTTCGGCCTGCTCACACCCGAGGAGACCGGCGGGTTCGAGGTCACGATCGCCACCGGAGGCCACCCCCCTGTCTACCACCTGCGTCCGGACCACGAGGGTGCGACGTGGGTGCGGGCGGTACGGCCCAAAGGAGGGATGCTCGTGGGCGCGTTCCCCGAGGCGCGGTTCGCCCAGGTCGCCTTCCGGCTGGCCCCGGGGGAAGCGCTGCTCCTCTACACGGACGGTCTGATCGAGGCGCATACCGCTCAGGGCGTCATGTTGGGTAACGAGGGACTGACCGGCTTTCTGCACCAGCGCACCGGGCCGGTCAGCGCCACCGCCCTGGTGCGGGACACCGTCGCCCTGCTGGAGACGCTGCCCGGCGGGGCCGCGGACGACGTCGCCGTCCTGGCGCTGTCGGTCCCGGTCGAGCGGTGAGAGGAGGGACGACGACATGATCGACGACGTCGAGATGACCTTCGAGAAGCCTCGTGAAGGGGTCGTACTCGCCGCTCTCATCGGTGACCTGGACCAGCGGAGCGGCCGTGGGTTGCGCGACCGGGTCGCGGACCTCGTCCGGGGCGAACCCGTTCACCTGGTTCTGGACCTGTCCCGTATCGGCTTCTGCGACTCAACCGGCCTGAGCGTCCTGATCGGGATCTGGCACCTCATGCGTCAGTCGGGCGGTTCGCTCGCCGTGGTCGGCGTGCCGACCCGCCTGCAGCGCATGCTCACCCTCACCGGCGTGGACGAGATCCTTCCGGTGCATCCCACGGCTGCCGACGCCGTGCGAGCGGGGCCGGCAGGGCCGTCCTGACGCGACCCGCGCGCATCAGGCACTCCCGACGGGAGACGGCGGCGGTGGCACCGTGTCCCGGGGCGGCGCGACCTGCCGCCGTGGGAAAGGACCGGGCGTCGGGAGCCGGACACGCCGCCGAACGGATCCTGGCGACACCGCAGGCCGCTCGCCGCGCTCACCTGACGTAGGCGATCCGGCTCACCCACTGGGGCAGCGTGAGCGAGGCGGCCACGGCTCCGCGGGCGGAACCGCGTGCACGGTGCCGGTGGCGTGAGCGGTGACAGGGCCCGGCCAGGCCGGGCATGTGCGACAGCTGCTGCCGGCCGGTGCGGCGCGCCAGGGCGTCGCGGAGAGAGGTCAGGTGTGCGGCCACGGCCGCCAGACAGTCGTGCTCGTCCCGGCAGGTGGAACAGGTCGCCAGATGGGTGCCGACGGCGCTCGCGTCAGCGGGCTCCAGGACATTGAGTGCGTGTCCGGCCAGCAGGTCGCAGATCGTGCGGCAGTCCTGGGAGGGAGCGAGCATGGTGGGGTTTCCCTTCGTGCGGGGTGAGAATCGCGCAGCCGGCGCCACGAGAGTCGGGAGTGAGCGTGGTCGGAGGACGCCGAGAAGGTCCGGCCGAGCGCGACCGACGACAACGGAGCCGGTACACGGCTGGTGCACTCGTACGGAAGCTCCGTCCATGACCTCACCATCGCCCGGGAACGGCCGCTTGCGCGTCGTCCCCGTGCAGCGATTCCCGGGTACCACGGTCGCGGTACGCGGTGGACCGTCCTACGTCCGCGACGCGGCACGCTCCCCGCCGAGCCGTACCGACGTTCACCCGGACACTGATGGGCGAGTCACTGCCGCCCTGCGCTGACCAGGCCGCACTGGTAGGCGATGACCACGAGCTGGGCCCGATCCCGGGCGGCCAGCTTGGTCATCGCCCGGTTGACGTGGGTCTTGGCGGTCAGTGGGCTGACGAACAGGCGGGCGGCGATCTCGTCGTTCGACAGCCCCAGCGCGACAAGCCCCACGACGTCGCGTTCCCGTCGCGTCAGGCACTCCAGCCGTTCGTGCACCGCTGCCGAGCACGATTCCGGCTGCGCCAGAAACCGCCTGATCAGCCCTTGCGTCGCAGCGGGGGACAGCAGCGCGTCCCCCGCTGCGACGGTGCGGACCGCGTCGAGCAGTTCCTCGGGCAGGGCCCCCTTGCCGAGGAAGCCGCTCGCGCCCGACCGCAGTGCTTCTGCGACGTACTCGTCGTCCTCGAAGGTGGTCAGGATGAGAACCTTCACCTCCGCGAGGTCCTCGTCCCCGCCGATCAGCCGTGTGGCGACGAGGCCGTCCATCTCGGGCATGCGGATGTCCATCAGGATGACGTCCGGTCGCCGTGTCCTCGCCAGCTCCACTGCCTCGCGGCCGTTGGACGCCTCGCCCACGGTCCTCATGTCGTCGGCGGAATCGAACAGCATCCTGAAGGTGCCCCGCAGCAGGGCCTGGTCGTCGGCGAGCAGTACGCGGATCGTCATGCCGGACTCTCCTCGGCGGTCCGCCCGAGCGGTGCTCCCGTTGCCGGACTCGGCCGCAGCGGCAGTTCGGCGATGACGGTGAAGCCCCCGTCGGGGCGTGCTGCCGCCTCCAGTTCTCCCCCGACGCTCGCTGCACGCTCGCGCATCCCGATCAGCCCGTGTCCGGTCCCCGGGCGGGGCTCGGGCGGCCGTCGTGCGCCCCCGTCGTCCTCGACGGTGATCGTCAGCCATTGAGGCCGGTAGTGCAGGTGGAGGCGGGCGTGATCGGCCCCGGCGTGCTTGCGCACATTGGTCAGAGCCTCCTGCACGATGCGGTACGCGGTCACGTCCACCGCCGGCGCCAACGGCTCGGCCATGCCATGCCGCGTGTGCCTGACCGACAGTCCGGCACGCTCGAAGGACGCCAGCAGCGCCGGCACCTGCGCCAGGCCCGGCATCGGATCCCGGGGCGCCTCCATGTCACCGGACTGCCGCAGGAGGCTCACGGTCACCCGCAGCTCGTCCAGCGCGGACCGGCTGGTGTCCCGGATACCCTCCAGAGCGGTGACCAACTGCTCCGGCCGCCGCTCCACCAGATGGACGGCGACACCTGCCTGCGCGTTGATCAGGGCGATGTGGTGCGCGACGACGTCGTGCAGCTCGCGTGCGATCCGGACCCGCTCGGCCGCCACTCGCTGCCGTGCCTCCTGTTCACGGGTCCGCTCCGCGTGCTCCGCCCGTTCCTCCACGGCCGCCACGTACGCGCGGCGTGAGCGGACCCCGTCTCCCACGGCGGCGGGCAGAGCCGTCCAGGCCAGCATCGCCGCGTTGTCCGGGGCCAGCCACGAGCCAGGGGCCGACACGATGGCTGCTCCCACCAGCAGGGCAGCCGAGGCGGACGCGACGATCCAGGTGGTCCGCCGGTCTGTCCGGGCGGCCACGGTGTAGACGGACACCATGACGGGGCTCGTGACCAGCGGGCTCTCCCGAACCCCCAGTACCTGGAAAACGACCCCGCAGGCGACCGCGGTGACCAGTACGCCGAACGGGTGGCGACGACGCCACAGCAAGGCGTAGCACCCGACCGCCGCCACCACCACGGCAGGCCAACGGAACGAGATCCGGTGCTCGTGCGGGACGACGGAGGCGGCCACGACCGACATCACGAAGAGCATGACCGGCCCCAGCACGTCCATCGTGCCGCCCCCGGCTCCCGCTCCCCGCCGCCAACCGTGGATCACTGCCATGCCACCACGGTAGGGGCGATGTCCGAGTGCTGCCGGATTGTCGTCGCCGGCCATCGCCCGACCGCCTTGCCGCAGGAGCCCGGTGGACCATGGGCAGTGAGCCCCGAACGCCGGGCGCGTGGCGCGAGCCCTCACGACCTTGTCCGGGACCGAACGGCTTTCAGGGCAGTGGGGCGCCGCGTGCGGTGATCCACAAGTCGTACCACTCCTCGTGAGTGAGGTCCGGCTCGCGGAACACCGCGTCCTCGCAGGCGCTGATGCGCTCGGGGCGGGTGGTGCCGACGACGGGGGTGATGCCCGCCGGGTGGCGTTGGAGCCACCACAGGACGATGGTCTCCGGCGTGGTGCCCTTGCGCCGGGCGAGGCCGGCGACGAGCCGGTTCACCCTCGTGTCCGTGCGGGTGGTGAAGCGGCCCCGGGCCAGTGGGCTCCAGGCCTGTAGCCGGATGCCGTTGGCCGCGCACCACTCCAGCGTGCCCGTCGCGAAGCCGTTCCGCGTGGCGTCCGGTGTGTTGAACAGGACGCCCGCCTCCAGCCAGTCCCGCTGGGCGAGGCTCATCTCCAGCTGGTTGACGACCAGCGGGACATCCACGTGGGCCTGGAGCGAGGCGATCTGCGGGCCGCTCATGTTGGAGACGCCGAACCGGCGGACCAGCCCCTGGGCGTGCAGAGCGGCCAGGGCTTCGGCGATCTCGACGGGATCGGCCAAGGGGTCGGGCCGGTGCAGGAGGAGGACGTCCAGGACGTCCGTGCGCAGACGGACGAGGCTCTCCTCGACTCGCCGCAGGATGCCGGCCCCTCGCAGGTCGTAGTACCCGGGCCGGTCTCCGTCGGGCAGCCGGATGCCGCACTTGCTCTGGAGGACGATGCGTTCCCGCAGCCCGCTGCTGCGGGCGAGCACCTCCCCGAAGACGGCCTCCGACTTGCCGTACCGGTAGATGTCGGCGTGGTCGAAAGCCGTGATGCCGGCGGCCAGGGCCGTCTCGATCGCGGTCTCGGCGTGCTGGACGTCCTCGGGTGTGTACGGCTTCGTGTCCCAGCCGCCGCCGAGTCCCATGCAGCCGTGGATCAGCTTGTGCGCGCGTATGTCGGTCTCTGCCGCCATGGTGGTCTCCGTGGTGAGTGCGGGTGGTGGCGGGGCGGTCAGGCGCGAAGGGTGTCGGCGAGCATCTCGGCGACGGCCAGGACCGGCAGCTGTGTGTTGGCGGCGGGCACGGTCGGCAGGATGGAGGCGTCGGCGACGCGCAGGCCTGCCGCACCGTGGACGGCGCCCTGCCCGTCGACGACGGACCACGGGTCCTGGACCGGGCCCATGGCGCAGGTGCCGACAGGATGCCAGTAGGTGCCCACCCGGTCGCGGAGGCCGGCGTCGGACAGCGCCTGGACCGGGGTCGCCTCCGAGGGATCCGCCAGCGGCTTCATGCCCGCGGCGAGTTCCCGCGCCTTCTCCAGACCCGCCCGGACGACGGCGATGTCGCGGCCGGCCGGATCGGTCAGGAAGGCGGGGTCGATCTCGGGGGGCTCCAGGGGATCGGCCGAGCGGAGCCGGACATACCCGCGGGAGACCGGCTTCATCAGGAACGCGGAGACACCGGCCTCGTACTGACCGGGCGGGAGCGTGCCGAACAGCGGCGGGCCGGCCGTGGGCAGAAGATGCAGGTCCCACGCCCCGTCCGGACAGTACTCGCTGGCCGCCCGCACCAGCATGCGGCTGACGTACAGTTCCCCCGCCGACTCCTTGGCCGCCAGCGCCCTGTTCAGGGCGCCCGTGGGCACCAGGGGTACGAAGACACCCGGCTGGTCGGACAGGTTGGCGCCGACGCCCGGCAGATCGACCTCGCAGCGGATCCCGATCTCCTCCAGGTGCGCGGCGGGTCCGATGCCGCTGCGCAGCAGCACGGTGGGGGAGCCGAAGGTACCGGACGCCAGTACGTACGTGTCGGCCTCCAGGGTCACCTGCTCCCCGTCCAGGACGGCGTGCACGCCGACCACCCTGCCCGCGCGTACGGACAGCCGGTCCACCAGGGCGCCGGCGAGGATCGTCAGGCCGGGCCGCGACCGGGTCGCCGGGTCCAGGTAGGCCAAGGCGGCGTTCCGACGCAGTCCGTCGACCGAGTTGAGCAGCGGCCGGCCGTAGCCGGGGCGGCCGGGCACGCCCATGTCCACCTCCCGGTGGCCGAGTTCGCGCGCCGCCTCCAGGGCGGCCGAGGTCCAGGCGGAGAGCTCGTTGTCCGGAACGGTGCGCAGCCCCATGCGCTCCACGGCCCGGAGCCGGTACGGCTCCAGCGCGCCGGCCGACCATCGCTCACCGCCGGCGTGGGTCCACTCCGCGTGGTCGGCGTGCGAACCCCACGTGTTCCAGGCGCCGTTGATGCACGACGAGCCGCCCAGGACCCGGGCCCGGATGCGGTAGAACGCGGTGTGCCGCTCCCACACGTCGTCGCGTGGCAGGGCACGGGCGTTCAGGATCTTCTCCGGCCACTCCTGCTGCCGCGGTCCGTAGTCGGGGCCCGCCTCCACGAGGCACACGGACCGGCCGGCATCCTCGGTGAGGCGGGCCGCCAGTACGCATCCGGCCACTCCGCCACCGAGGATGACGACGTCGTAGCCGGACCGGATGGATGCACTTGTCATGGTCGCTCCGTCGGGATGTCGTCGCCGGAGGTCCGGCGGGAATGGACCGGCTGGGCGGGGAAGGGACGAACGGCGGCACCGAGGTCGCGCGGGGGCCCGACCCCGAGTTCGGCGAGGAGCAGACGCCGTTCGATGTCCGGGGCCGTCACCGGATCCGGCGCCCTCCAGCGCCGGAGTGCCGTACCGCCGTGACCGGTTCGCGGTGCGGGGACGGTTCGCCGCCGGTGATGTCGAGGTAGGTGACGCCCAGCGCCGCGGGCTCGTCCAGGCAGCGGCGCAGCCCCTCGGACGTCAGCTCCCGGTGTCCGTCGAAGACGGCATCCTGCCAGACGTCGCAGTAGCCGCAGCGGGCGTTGCGGCGGAAGGTGAGGTACAGCCGGGCATGACGGAAACGGGTGGGTGCTGCGGCCACGGGGGCTCCTCCCATGTGCGACATCAGTCGGCCGGAGTTCCGGCGAACGCGGACGCCAGCAGGCGCGCTCCCTCGCGCACCCCCCGGACCGCGATCCTCTCGGTGGCGGGCAGTGTCGCCAGCACCTCACTGGCGAGGCAGGCGTTCACCGGGCGGGAGGCGTAGCGGGTGCGGGCCCGCGGCACCGGTGCCACCAGGTCCGCGGGTGCTCCCAGTGCCCGGGCGATGACGGTGGCCCACTGCGCGCGCGTGACGCGGTCGGGGCCGCCCAGGTGCAGCACGGGTGGCAGCGGGTGCCCGGCGTGCAGGAGGGCCGCCGTCACCTCGGCCACGTCGTCCAGGAGCACCGGTGTCGTCCAGTGGTCGTCAGGTGCTTCGATCCGCTCGCCGCGCCGCAGCCGGTGGGCGCAGGCGGCGAAGAAGTTCAGCCACTTTCCCGCGTCGGCCGGCTCATGGCCGTAGACGAGGCTGACCCGCAGGGCCACCGCCCGGGCGGCCTTGGCGAGCAGTGCCTCCTCGGCCCTCACCTTCGCCCGGCCGTAGGCGTTCGCCGGCGACACGGGGGTGCCCTCGGTGTGGTGTGCCGAGTCGCCGGCGAAGACGTTGTCGGTGGAGATCATGACGATGCGCGTGTCCGGCGCCAGGCCGGCGAAGGTGTCCGCCACCGTGACATGCGCCGCGCGTGCCTCCTCCGGGTGGTCCTCGCACCAGGTGACGTCGGACGGGCCGTGCACCAGGACGATGCGTCCGGGACGCAGGCGGTCGAGCAGCCGCCGGCAGGCCTCGGCGTCGGTGGCGTCGAGGGCGGCCCAGCGGGCTCCGTACCCGTCGGGCGGCAGCAGGGGAGGGCGGCGCGAGACGAGGGTCACGGGATCACCCGTCGCCGCCAGACGCCGGGCGATCCCGCCGCCCACCAGGCCGCTGCCCACGACGAGGACCGGCTCACCGGTCATGACGCCCCCTGGGAGAAGGGCACCGGTGTCCGCTCCGCCAGCAGCCGGCCCGCGCCGATCAGTCCGTGGTCGTCATCGGCGACGCCGAGCGACACCATCGCGTCGATCTGCCCGGGATCGAGGCCGAAGCAGCCCAGCCGCACCAACTCGGCGACCAGCAGGCGCCGGTACGGTTCACCGATCGCCAGGGCGAAGCCGCCCATCAGGATGTAGCGGCACACCCCGACCGACGCGAACACGCCGGCGACCGCCTGGGCGAGAGGGGTCAGGGTGCCGCGCAGCACCTCCGTGCTGAAGGGGTCACCGGCACGGACCGCCTCCGCGACGGCCCGGTTGTCGATGTGCTCCGCGCGGCCGGCGCACAGCCCGGCGAGCCGGGAGCCGCGGAAGGCGGCCTCGTGGGCGTGCGCGGCCCGGCGCGCCGCGGCCAGCACACCCCGCCCGGAGGCGATGGCGCCCAGGTGGCCGCGGCCCCCGCAGTCACACAGCGGCGCGTCGGGGGACAGGTCGCAGACCCAGTGGCCCAGCTCGCCGCCGTGGCCGTCGGCGTCCACCAGCACCTCGCCGCCCCGGAACACCTTGTTGCCGATGCCGGAGCTGACGGTGAGCAGGCAGAAGTCCCCGGGCTCGGCCGCGGCGTACCGCCAGGCCGCCGCCGTCAGGTCGTTGACCACGACGGCCGGCGTCCCGGTCCGCTCCGTCAGCAGCTCGCCGAGCGGCAGGGGGGCGCCACGCCGTCCCCAGACGGTGGGGGCGGCGAGCACGAGCCCGGCGGCCGTGATCGGCCCGGCGAACGCCACGCCCAGCGCCCGCGGCGGCCTTCCCCCCGTGTGCGCGGCGACCTCGCGCACGATCTGGTCCAGCACCCGCCGCTGGAGCACCGGCACCGGTGCGCCGGGGTCCCGGTGCATGCCGTCGACCGGTACCCGGCGCACCCGGGACAGGGTTTCCGTCGCGGGGTCGTAGGCGCCCACCCGCAGCGTGGTGCCGCCCACGTCGAGCACGGTGAAGGCGTCGTCAGCCTGCACGCCGCTCATCCAGTTCCTCCTCGAAGACGAGCAGCCGCAGATCCCGCTCACAGTCGTTGAGCAGGCCGTGCTCGCCGTAGGCGTCGTTGACGACGACATCGCCGGGGCCCACCCGGAACTCCGCGCCGTCCCGGTACATCAGTCCGCTGCCGTCCAGCACGATGTAGGTCTCGCGGTCGGCGCCGTGCCGGTGCCGGCCGATCGAGGTACCCGGCGGCAGGACCGCCAGGTCGATGAAGTCGGCACCCGGCGAGCCGGGCCGGCGAGCGAAGACGCGGTGCGCGAGGATCGTGCCGAGACCGCCGTGGTCCCGCTCCTTGCCGGCCAGCAGTTCCCTCAGGTTGACCACGGCCTCAGGCATCGCACCGCTCCCCGTCCGCGGCCAGCGCCTCCAGCGCGGCCACCAGGACGTCCCCGGGCACGTCCTCGAGGTCCTCCACGAAGGCCGCCTTGCCGACACCCGTCGGTACGACGAGGTGCAGCTTGCGGCCCCGGCGCTGCCAGGAGGCACGCAGGGCCTGCGTCATCAGCTCCGGTGTGCAGGTACCGGGATCGAACACCGGCAGCCCGATCCGCCGCAGCAGCCGGACGACGCGGTCGCAGGTCTCGTCGTCCGCCAGGCCGAGGAGCCGCGCGAGGTGCGCGGACAGCGCCATGTCGACGGCGACCGCCTCGCCGTGCCCCAGGCGATGGCCGCCGGCCGTCTCGACGACCGGGCTGAAGGTGTGGCCGAAGTCGACGAGGCGGGCCAGGTCGTGCTCGTGGAGGTTGGGGCAGAGTTCCTCCATCATCAGGCGCATCGACGTGCGCAGGATGTAGTTCTCCAGATGACCGTGCGCACGGCCCGGGTGGCCTACGCCGCCCGGGCGCCGGAACGCGTCCGGGTGCTGTTCCAGCGTCCGGAACAGGTCCTCGTCCAGGATCACGGCCATCTTCACGATCTCGGCGAGCCCGCAGCGGATCTCCCGGGGCGGGAGCGTCGCGAGGAAGGCGGGGTCGTTCAGGGAGGCGTGGGCCGGGTGGTAGGCGCCGAACATGTTCTTCGTCCGGAGGGCGTTGACACCGGTCTTGACACCGACGCCGACGTCCACCTGACCCACGAGGGTGGTGTTGACCTTGATGTAGCGGATGCCCCGGGCGTAGATGGACGCGGCGAAGCCGACCACGTCGGCGACGATGCCACCGCCGACGGCGAGCATCACCCCGTGCCGGTCCAGCCCGTCCGCCTTGGCGAGGGCGCAGACGTGCTCCGCCGCGGCGAGCGTCTTGTGGCGTTCTCCGGTGGGTATCACGTGCAGGGTCCACTGGCCGGGCCGGGCGTGTGCGTCCAGATAGGCGCGCAGCCGGTCGCCGTGGAGCCGGTCGACGGTGGGGCTGACGAAGGTCACGACCCGGCGGGACCCGAGGTGGTCGGCGAGCAGGGTGTTGTGCGGGTCGAGCACCCCGGTGGCGAGGTCGACCCGGTACCTGGTGCCGTCCGGTGCTCTCAGGTCGAAACCGCCGGGATCCTCGCGGACCCCCGCCGGATGGTCGACCCGATCAAGAACCTGGCCTGACATCTCTCTCCTCACGAGTTCTCACGGTGCCGCCGGAGGTCCGCGAACACCCGGGACAGAGCGGCCACGAGCGGCCGGCCGGGAAGGTCCTCCAGCGGTACGGGACGGCCCTGGCCGTCGCTCACGGGCAGCCGCCAGTTGGGGTGCACCGTGGACGTCCCGGGGATGTTCTGGGGTCTGCGGTCGCCGGTCGCGTCCGGCAGCCAGACGCCGAGCAGACGTGCCGGGGTGCGGCACAGGAAACGGTGCAGCGCCACGACGTCACCGTCCGGGTCGGGCAGCAGTCCGAGCCGCTCCAGTTCGGCCAGCCAGCCGTCGCGCTCGGCCGCGGCCTCGCTCTTCTCCTCCGCTTCCGGACGTGTGAGCAGGCCCAGACGGGCGCGCAGTTCGACATGCTCACCGCTGAGCCAGGCCGCGGTCGTCGGCAGGTCGTGGGTGGTCACCGTGGCGAGGCAGTCGCGTCGCCACTGTTCGGGCGGCAACGGACCCTGCCGTCCCTCCGACCCCCCGAGGTACTCGAACCGCTGCACGGACGTGCCGAGGATCCCCCGCTCGTCGAGCAGCCTCCGCACGCCGGCCTCGACCGTGCCGAGATCCTCGCCGATCACGGCCGCCCCGGCGCGGTGCGCCTCGAGCATCAGCACGCCCAGCATCGCCTCGGCGTCGTAGCGGACGTACGTACCCTCGGACGGTGCCCGGCCCTCGGGCACCCACCACAGCCGGAACAGACCCATGGCATGGTCGACGCGGAGCGCGCCCGCGTGCCGCAGCCCGGCCCGCAGCAGCCCGGCCAGCGGCCGGTACCCGGCCGCCGCGAGCCCGTCCGGACGCCACGGCGGCTGCCCCCAGTCCTGGCCGTGCGGGTTGAAGTCGTCCGGTGGCGCGCCGACGCTCATCCCCGTGGCCAGGCTCTCCTGGAGTGCCCAGGCGTCGGCACCCTCCGGGGCCACCCCGACCGCCAGGTCGTGGATCAGGCCGATCCCCATACCGGCGTCGACGGCCGCCGCCTGAGCCGCGGCCAGCTGCTCGTCGGTGACCCAGGCGAGCCAGCGGTGGAAGTCGACCTCGGCGGCCAGCTCCTCCCGGGCGCGGGCGACCGCCGGCGACCGCGGGTCCCGCAGCCCGGCGGGCCAGGAGCGCCAGGCCCCGCCGTGCACGCCGGCCAGCGCGCACCAGGTGGCGAAGTCCGTCAGGTCGCCGCCCTCACGCGCGGTGAACTCCGCGAACGCGGCCGCCCGCCCGGGCGGGAGCGGCACCTGGTGCACCGCCCGAAGCGCCTCGTGCTTGAGGAAGCGCACCGTCTCCCGGTCGATGAGCAGATCGCCCCGCAGCACACCCTCGTTGAGCGCCCGGGCCCGGGTGACGCACCGGTCGGCGGTGCGACGTCCCTCGCCCGTGAGGTACGCGTACTCCGGGATCGCCTCCACCCTGAGATGCATGGGGTCGGGGTACCGGCGCGAACCGGGGCGGTACGGCGACGGATCGGGCAGCGGACCGGGTTCCACGGCGTGCAGCGGGCCGAGCTGCACGAAGTCCGCGCCGAGCGCGCGACCCGACCAGGACGCCAGCTCCGCCAGGTCACCGAGGTCCCCCATGCCCCAGGAGCGCTCCGAAAGCACCGAGTACAGCTGGACGAGGAACCCCCAGTGCCGTTCGGCGGGCACAGGCAGCCGTTCCGGCACGACGAGCAGCGGTGCGCGTCGGCCTCCCCCCGGCGCGCTGACGTGCAGGGTGTGCCGGCCGGTCGGCAGGGGGCCGGACAGGGCGGCACGGCCCCCTCCTTCGAGCTCCACCTCCGCCGTGGCGTTCCCGGGCAGGGCGAGCGGTGGCACGACGCCCCCGCGCACGACGACACACGCGGGCAGCAGCCGGGCCGCCGCACGCTCGCGGTGGGCCGCGAGAGCGGCGCGGGCCGCCGTGCCGGTGGCCGCGTCCACACCGCACGCGGCGAGCACGGCCACGAGGGTGTCCGGGGCCACCGCCACCCGCTGCCCCCGGTCGGTGGTGTAGGCGGTGGCTATCCCGTGGGCACGGGCCAGTTCGCGCAGTATCCCGGTCATGACGCCCGCTCCGCGGTGCCGAAAAGGCGTTCCAGGACCACGGCGACGCCGTCCTCGTCGTTTCCGGGCGCGATCTCGTCCGCCATCGCCCGCAGAGCCGGATGGGCGTTGCCCACGGCCACGCCGTACCCGGCCCAGGCCAGGAGCGGTATGTCGTTGGGCATGTCGCCGAACGCGACGGTCTCGGCCGCGTCGCATCCCAGGAGCCGCGCCGCCCGCTCCACCCCGGCCGCCTTGGTGGTGCCCGCCGGCAGTACCTCCACCATTCCCCGCACCGAGTGCACCACGGTGACCTTGTCACCGCACAGCGACCTTGCCACCGACTCCACTTCCTCCTCCGGCACACTCGTGTGGTGCAGGACCAGCTTGTCGATGGGGTCCGTCCACAGCAGGCCGCGGTCGGTCGTGACGTCCCAGCCGTGGCGGACACGTTCACCGAACCGGGGAGTGACCTTGAAGCGGCTCTCCGGCGGCGCCGTCACGACGCCCAGTTCCAGGGGACCCAGCGCCGCCTCGACGCGTTCCACCACCTCGCGTGCGACATCGAGGTCGAGCGAGGCCGAGGTGAGCAGCCGGTCGGTGCCGGCGTCGTAGAGCTGGGCGCCCTGCCCGCACACGGCGAGTCCGCGGTAGCCGAGTGCGGCCAGGTACTGCTTGCAGGCCGTGGCCGGTCTTCCGGTGACCACGAGATGGCGCGCTCCGGCCTCGGCCGCCCGGGCGAGGGCGCGCAGGGTGCGGTCGGAGACGGTCTGGTCGCTGCGCAGCAGGGTGCCGTCGAGATCGGTCGCCACCAGACGGAAGAGCGGCGGGTCCGCGAACCCCTCGCACGGGACGGTGTCCCAGGTGACCCGTCCCGAGGCCAGGGTCAGCATGAGGAGCAGACGGCCTCCGACGGGGGATCCGGGCACGACGCCCCGGAAGACGCCTTCTGCGGCCGCTGTCAGGGGCGTCAGCACCATGCCGCTGTCCGCGGGCACGACCTCGTCGGAGGCGACGGCCTCCGCGGGAGACTCCAGGCCCGCGGGGGAGGCACCGGTACCGGGGACCGCCAGCTCCACGTGCCGGGCGTGCGGGTGGCGGTACTCGAGGTGCCGGCGGCCCGCGGCGTCCCGGAGCACCCTGTGGCGTCCGCGCACCCGCGCCGCCCAGTCGGCCCGGCCGGCCTCGCGCGCGGTCTCGGCGCACCGCTCGAAGTCGGCTCGCGCGTAGGCGGCCTCGAAGAGACGCTCGTACGCCTCCTCGTCCAGCGGTGCGCAGCGTCCGTAGGCCGCCGTGTCGCCCAGGGCCGCGGCGGATCGTGCGATGGGTTCCCGATGCCGGTCCCAGGCGGCGGCGGGCAGGGCGTCGAACCAGCCGTACCGGACGGCGTCCTCGACGGGGAAGGTCCTGGGCCGGCCGCGCAGCAGGTCCTCGAAGGCCGTCAGGCGCAGACCCGCGCTCCAGGCCCAGGTGAACTGCCGAGCGGTGGCACGGGAGTTGGCCGACAGCCGGGCGTAGTCCTCGGGGGCCGCGCGCCGCAGCGCCGCGGCCTGGCGTATGCGTTCGGCGAGTGCCCCGGCGAGGGACGGGTCGTCGTCGCGGAACGAGCCGGGCAGCGAGAACCCGGTCGCGCGCGGATCGTGCGGGGGCAGGGCGTGCCCGAAGTGCGCCGTGACGCTCTGCGCGGTCGCGATCGGTACCGCGCCGCACGCCATCGCCTCGGCCTGGGCGATGAGGAACCCGTCGAGCTCGAACTTCGAGGGAAAGACGCAGAAGTCGGCACAGGCGGCCTGCTCGAACAGGGTGTCCTCGTCGGCCAGGCGCCAGTCCAGGTATATCCGGCCCGGGTACCGGTCGGCGACGCTCCGGAAATAGGCGTTGCCGGCAGGCGCCGCCTGTCCGCCCCCGCTGGTGGCGAAGCGCAGGACGAACGCCGCCTCCGTACCGCCCGCCAGGACGTCCTCGACGGCTCGGACCAGTTCCAGCTGCCCCTTGTGGTGCACGGCGTAGCGGGCGGCGTGGTAGAAGACCGGCAGGGCGGGGTCGAGGCCCAGGGAACGCAGCACCGCCTCGCGGTCCACGGCCCGCGGATCCCGCGCCAGCCAGCTGCCGGATATCCCGCAGCCTCCCATGAGCAGTTTGTGCGCCTGCTCGCGCAGCATGCGGGACACCGGCAGGGCCCGGAACAGGTCCTCGAACGGGGTGTCGCGGAAGGTGCTGCAGTAGTCCCGCTGGCCCGGCGAGACGAAGTCGACCAGATCGGCGTGGGCCAGGACCAGCGGCATGAAGGCGACATGGTCCGGGCCGTACTCGACGTGCATCCGGGTACCGGTCAGAACCCGCGCCATGGTCGCCTCAGGGCTGTCCTCGGCGGGCGGCGGACCCTCCGGCGCGTCCAGGTCCGCGTGTACGCCGAACATGTCGAGCAGCCGCTCCACCTGCGGGCGGTACACCTTCTGCGTGACGGGTGCGTTGGCCGCGACCGTGCTCACGGTCCGCAGGGACGGGTCCCCGGCGAACAGGAGCGGCAGCAGGTAGTGGTAGTACGGCTCGAAGCCGTGCACCACCGCCTCCTCGCCGTGCAGGTACCGCTGGATGAAGCGGGCGCCCGCGACCTGGAACACCAGAGGCTTGAAGTGGGCGAGATCCGTGCCTTCGGTGCCGGGCGGCGGATACAGCCGGTCGGGGAGCAGGTCCAGGTAGGAGTCGGAGAGGAAGTACACGTCCACGCCGTCCCGTCGGAGCCGGTGGGCCCGGGTGGTCAGCTCCAGGGTGATCTCGGCCGGGTGGTCCGGCCACACCTTGGGGTCCAGCACCAGCGGCACGCGGTGTTCGTGGAGGTAGGGGAGATCCTCGATCGGATGGTCGCGGCGCAGCGTGTCGAGGAGTCCGTGCGCGGGAGTGACCAGCGAGACGCGGTGACCGCGTGCGGCGTACTCCCGCGACAGGTTCCACACCAGCGGGGACAGCCCGCCGCGCATCAGACGGTTGTCGAACCCGCCGCACTCGAAGGCGAAGTGGATGATGTGCATGCGCCCGCGCCTCACCGGTTCACCGCGGCCCGCGCACTGGCCGCGCGCAGACCCGGCAGGTCGATGAACTCGGTGTGGGTGCCGACGCTTCCGCACACGAACGCCCCGGCCACCGAACCGCTCAGCACGCAGTCCTCCAGCGCGTCGCCCTCGAAGTAGGAGTGCAGGAACGCGGTGACGAACGCGTCGCCGGCGCCGTTGCTGTCCACCACCGGACGCTCGGGGCGTACGGCGGGGAAGTGGCGGATCGTGTCGTCGCCGCGCTCGAGCAGGTAGCAGCCGTCGGCGCCGTCGGTCGCGATCACGAACCGGGCCCGGCCCTCGTCGATGACGGTCCGCAGCACGGTGTGCAGCCGGTCGGGCACGGCCGCGGCACTCAGGAAGACGTAGTCGGAGTTGAGGGCGTAGTGGCGGTGGTGCGGGTTGCGTCCGTCCCAGTCGTGCAGGTCGGTGGAGCTGGTCACGCCGAGGCGGTGGATGTCCTCGTACATGTCCTGGTTGTGGCCGATGATCGACAGGTGGACGTGGGCCGACCGCTCCAGGAAGGGCAGGTAGAAGTCGCGCGGCAGTCTGAGGTCGGCGGGGTGGCGGCCGTCGTAGAAGGAGAAGCGGCGGCCCCGCGGGTCCACGAGGTTCGCCGAACGCGGGGTGCCGTGGGGTGAGTGGAGGTGGCTGAAGTCGAGGCCGTGACGGGCGTAGTGGTCCAGCACCATACGGCCCTGCGGATCGTCACCGAGGAAGTCGATGAACTTGGTGCGCAGGCCGAGCGTGTGCCAGCCGAGTGCCACGCCGTTGCCGGTGTGTCCGACGTAGTCCTTCAGCGGCTCCACGAAGACCGAGTCGCCCGGCGGCACGCGCAGCTCGTCCACGCGCACGATGGTGTCCACGCCGACACCGCCGACCACCAGGACGTCGTAGTCGCTCGGACGCTGTTCACGGTTGTGGGCTTCGGGCAGGGTCATGCGTTCACTCCTTCGGCGACGTGCTGAATGCGTCCGTCCTCCAGGACGACCGCCCCGTCGATGTCGGCGTCGGCCGGTATCACCGCGCCGGGCAGCACCACGCTGCGCCGCACCCGGGCGCCCGCGCCGACCCGGGCCCCGGGGAACAGCACGCTGTCCTCCACGAGCCCGGCGTTGACGAGGTCCGACGGGATCACCGACGAGCGCACTCCGGGGGCGTCGAGGACCCAGCGCCGCCCGGTCTCCGGCCGCACCGTCCGGGGCATCCGTCCGACGGGCAGGGGCGCCCGCCCCGAGGCGAGGGCCAGGTGCGCCCGGTGGTAGCGCTCGACGGTCCCGATGTCCTCCCAGTGCCCGTGCACCTCGTGGCCGCGGATGTGCTCCCCCGCCGCGAGCATCGCGGGAATCACGTCACGGCTGATGTCGTGCTGCCAGTCGCCGCCGTCCAGCTCGGTCAGATACCGGCGCAGTACGGTGGCGTCGAAGACGCAGAAGGCGGCGAAGACCAGGTCCGAGGTGGGGTTCTCGGGCTTCTCCGTGAACTCGGTGAGCCGGCCGCCGCCGTCGAACCGGACCATGCCGAACAGGTGCACCCAGCGCATGTCGATGCGCTGGTAGGCGATGGTCAGCGCCGCGCCCGAGGCCCGGTGCGCCTGCACCAGCGGGCCGTAGTCGTAGCGGTAGACGTGGTCGGCGTGCAGGACGAGGACGTCCTCGGTGCCGTCGGCGAAGACGTACTCGGCCTTGCGGATCAGGGCGTCGGCGGTGCCCCGTTCCAGTGGCCAGGTGCGCCTCGGCAGCTCGGCGGGCAGCTCCCGGCCGCGGTAGGCGGCGTCGTAGGGCCCGAAGTGCACCCGGAAGTCCGGCCCGGTGTTCCACACCCGGTGCAGGTCGTCCATCAGCAGCCGCTCCTCGTACTGGGAGAGGAGGAGAACCTCCGGCAGGCCCGAGGCGCGGGCGTTGGACAGGCTGAAGTCGATCAGCCGGCAGGTGCCGCCGTAGGGGACCAGCGGCTTGAGCCGCCCCGTGCCGAGCGGGCCCATCCGACGTCCCTCACCGCCCGCGAGCAGCACCGTGCGTACCGTCCGCAGATCAGTCATGACGCACCTCGTCCCAGGTCACCCGACCGGAGGACAGGGTGAGCAGCAGCCGGCCGTCGGCGCCCGGAGCCTCGCCCGCGAAGACTCCCGGCTCCGTGCGTTCCAATGTGCGTACGTCCGGCAGGGTCCTGGCCGAGCCCCGCCGCGCCTCGACGACTTCGACCCGTTCGGCGTGCGGGAGCCGGTACTCCAGACGTCCGTCGGCCAGGATGCGGGACCGTGTACGCAGCCGGGCGGTCTCCGCCGTGGGCACCGCCTCGGGGATCCGGTCGAGGACCCGCTCGCAGGCGGCGAAGTCGGCCCGCTGCCACGCGGCACGGAAGATGCTCAGCGCCGCGTCGGCGTCGAGCGGGGTACGGCGCTCGTAGGCCTCGATGTCGCCGTGCTCGATCGCGGCCGCGGCGGTGACCAGGTCATCGGCGAGCAGGTCGAACCAGCCGTGCCGCAGCGCGAGTTGAGTGGACAGGACGGCAGGCCGGCCTTCCCACAGCCGGGTGAACGCCGCCAGGTGCAGGTCGGCGCAGTGGTCCCAGGTGAAGCCCCGGGCGACGGCCGCGGCGCGCTCGGACAGCTCCCGGTAGCGGCCGGGTTCGTCCGACCACAGCGCCGCCGCCTGCCGGATGCGCTCCGCGAGCGAGGCGGTGAGCAGTTCGTCGTCCTCCGCGAAGGAGCGGTTCACCGCGAAGCCGGTGGCCGTCTCCGGCCCGTCGGCGTGCCGGAAGTGTTCCATGCCGCGCTGGTCCGTGGCGATCGGCACCGTGCCCACGGCCATGGCCTCGCCCTGGGCGATCAGAAAGGTGTCCATCTCGAACTTCGACGGGAACAGGGCGAAGTCGCAGGCGGCGGCGTAGGAGAAGACCCGTGCCTCCTCCACGCGCTCCCACTCCAGGTGCAGCCGGCCCGGATGGCGGGCGGCCACCTCGTGGAAGAACGGGTCGTCGATGCCGTTCCCGGATATGCAGCGGATGACGAAGTTGGCCTCCAGGCCCTCGCTCAACACCCGGTCCACGGCCCGCATCAGCTCGATCTGGCCCTTGTGGTGGACGGCGTAGCGGGCGTTGTGGAAGAACGTCGGCAGCACCGGGTCGAGGCCGAGGCCGCCGAGCACCTCCGCCCGGTCCACGCCGGCGGGGTCCCGGGCCAGCCACTGGTCGGAGATGGCGCAGCCGCCGACGAACATCTTGTGGGCGTTGCGGCGTACCACGTCGGCGATGGGCAGCTGCCGGAAGAGCTGTTCGAACGGGGTGTCCCTGAAGCCCGCGTAGAAGTCCAGCTGGCCGGGTGACAGGAAGTCGATCAGGTCGGCGTGTTCGGCGGTCAGCTCGTAGATCGCCACGTGGTCCGGCGGGTAGGTGTAGTGCAGGTGTGTGAGCTGCTGGTACTGCACGACCGCCGCGGGCGCCTCGGGTTCGGGCCGGGGGCCGGGGAGCGCCACGTCCACGCCGAGCAACTCGAAGAGGCGCCGCACCTCCGGCGCGTACACCTTCTTGGCGATCGGCATGTTGCTCTGCACGTTGCTGACGACCAGCTTCGTCGGGTCGTCGCGCAGGGCGGCCGGCAGCAGGTAGTGGTAGTACGGCTCGTGCGCGTGGACGACGGCCCTCTCACCGCCGAACCAGCCGCGCAGGAAGCGCACACTGTCCGTCTGGAACACCAGCGGCTTGAAGAACACCAGGTCCCGGCCCTTGGCGGAGTACGGAGGGTAGAAGGTGTCCGGCAGCTGGTCCAGGTACTCGTTGGCGAGGAAGTACAGGTCCACGCCCTCCAGGCGGATCCGGTGGGCCGTGGTGCGCAGTGCCAGGTCCACCTGCGCCGGGAACTCCCGCCACACGCGGGGGTCGAGTGCCACCGGCAGTGTGTAGGTGTCCTCGTAGGGCAGGTCCTCCACGTCGTAACGCTGCCGCAGGTCGTCGAGCCGGCCGTGGGCGGGCGTGACGATGGAGACCCGGTGGCCCCGGGCGGCGAACGTCCTGGACAGGTTCCACAGGTACACGGACGTGCCGCCCTGCAGGAAGGTGTGGTCGAATCCGCAGCACTCGAAATACGTCTCGATGATGTGCATCCGGGGCGCGTTCACGACGGTCATGTCCTCGCGTAGGTCGTCGGGGCGGGGGAGGCCAGCGCGAGCGCGTGGCGCAGGTCGATCGCGGCGTGGTAGGGGCGGGCGTGGTCGTGGTTGTAGCCCAGCTCGTGCAGGAGCCGGCGCAGGTACAGCAGCCGCCGCAGCGCACTGCCGGAGGCGGGGCCGAGCAGCAGGCGCAGAACGTGCTCGCGCCAGATGTCGGCGGTGCGGAAGACGCTTCGCAGTACGGCTCGGCCCGCGGGCGGCAGACCGGGTGCCCCGTCCAGGGAACCGTTCATGGTCTCGGTCGAGTCGATGCCCAGGCGTCGGGCGCTCTCGAAGGCGGCCTCGTCGGCGGCGAAGTACTCCAGGGCGCGCTGCACGGCGACGAGGTCCTGGAGGGGCGACTGGGCGGCGTAGCCGGGGTCGTCCGGGGACAGGGCGGGCGTGGAGAGGTCGATGACGCTCATGCGCCACGTACCGTCGGCCGCCCCGGAACACAGCAGGTGCGACAGGTGCAGGTCGCCGTGACAGGGGCCGGCCCCGTCAGCCGTCGCCCGGCCGGCGAACTCGACTTCCAGAGCGTTGAGTTCGGCTGAGAGGGCGTCGAAGGCGGCGCTCCGGGCGGTCCGGGGGAGGGGAGCGTCGGCCCGGGCCAGTCCGGCCAGCCGGGCCGAGGACCGCGCCAGGGCGTCGGCCACGGGATAACCCGTGGCGGGTGTGCCGAGGCGTGCCGACAGGTCCCGGTGGAAGGCGCGCAGGAAACGCCCGGTGGTGTGCAGCTTCTCTTCCAGCGGCAGCAGATGGGAGCGTACGAGCCGGTCCGGCGAGGTGCCGTCCGTGAGCCGCGGCCACAGTGAGCGCAGGTTCTCGCGCAGCGGCGCGTCGATGCCGTGTCCCGGTACATGGCGGTAGAGGACGCCCACGGGATGCCGGGTCCCGCGGACGGGGTCCGTGTAGGTGTAGTCCCCGGCCCATTCGGGCGTGTGCCCGGTACCGCTCATGAGCCGCAGGAGTTCGGGTTCGTGGATCGCCTCGGTCAGACGCCGGTAGGTCTTGTGGATGTACGCGGAACCGGCTGTCTCCACCAGGGACAGGGAGTTGGAGGACCAGCCCTGGTCGAAGGGCAGCCCCCGCACTTCGCCGGCCGGGCCCGAGGGCGCCCGGCGGAAGTGCACGTCCCCGCCGCGCGTGGTGCGCAGTCGTGCGCCGGTGAGCACACGGCGCACGGCTGCGAGTCCGCGGGATCCGTCGTCGCGGGCCTCGGTCACCGAGCCCGACGGTTCCCTGCGCGCGGTGACGAACATCCGCTCGCCCGAGGCGGGGCCGCCGACGGCGGCCACGACCAGCAGCAGTTCGCCGCAGCCCAGCTCGGCGTGGTCGACCGCTTCGTAGCGGTGGGCGGCGCGCAGGTCGCGGGGCATCCAGGACGCGGTGCGCAGCAGGCGTCCGAGGTCTTCGTCGCGGATCACTTCCGTCATCAACTCCCGGTCATTTCGTAGGCGTCGACGCCGCGCCGCCAGACGGTCAGGGCGACGGCGACGGCGCCGGCTGTCACCACCGGCAGCCAGACCACCAGCCCCGTGGCGCCGGTCAGCAGGTAGACGCACGGCACGTACGAGGTGAAGGCGAAGGGAAGCACCCAGGTCAGCACGGCGCGCAGCGAAGGGTGGTAGATGTCCAGGGGATAGCCGGCGAACTCGGAGACCTGGTTCGCCGCGTACATCGACGGCAGGCTGGTCACGGTCCAGAAGGACAGCGAGGCGAACAGCAGTTTCACCGAGGTGTGGATCAGGGCGCCGCACACCACGAGCAACGGGGCGACGCACCACTGCAACGAAGTCGGATCGAGGCCGAGTTCATGACCGGACCAGCCGACCAGGACGCCGCCGACGACCAGTTCACCGACTGCGTCGGGGTGGAAGAAGCGTTCCGACAGCAGGGAGAACAGTGGGTTCACGGGGCGGATCAGGTAGCGGTAGAACTCGCCGCGCTGGACCAGTTTGCGGCCCAGCTCCCACAGCTGGTCGGTGAAGAGGTGGTCCAGGCCGCGGGGCAGCAGCGAGAAGCCGAGGAGGAACAGCACTTCGTCACAGCTCCAGCCGTCCACCGCGGGAACCTGCCGGAAGACCAGGCCCACCACCGCCGTCTGGAGGCCCACGCGGATGAGGAAGGCCCCCGCCCCCAGGGCGAAGTCCATGCGGTACATGCTCAGCCGGTGCAGCCCGACCCCGCCGAGGAAGAAGGCCAGGCGCACATGGCGCCCCACGGTGCCGGTCATCCGCCGAGCACCTCCAGACGGTTCAGCGAGGCCCGCCACAGGACGCCGCCGAGCAGCGTCAGACCGGCCACCCAGCCGGTCTGCCGGGCCAGCACGTCGGCCGCGCCGGCCGCGCCGCCGTAGCGGCCGAGCAGCAGGGTGAGCGGTCCGTCGACCATGCCCCGGAAGGGCAGCGCGGACGCCAGGGCCGCCAGCGGTCCCGGCATCAGCGCGAGGGGCACCAGCTGCCCGGCGAAGAAGGCGACCACGCTCTGCTTCACCATCCGCACCCCCCACGTGTTCGTGGTGACGAAGCCCGTCATCCCGGTCAGCAGGTTCACGAGGAAGGCGAGCAGGACGGACAGGGCGGTGGACACCAGGAACAGCAGGGCGTCCACGGGCCGCGGCACGGTGAGCGGCACGATCAGCGCGAACAGGCCGAGTACGGGTACGCCGACCAGGACGGCGTTGGCCGCCACCACGGGCAGGCAGGCGAAGAACCGCACCACCGGATAGCTGACGGGCCGGACCAGCATGACGGCGACGTCACCGCGGTAGACCTCGGCGGCGACCTCGTCGTCCACCCGGTTGGCGTGCAGGATCTGCAGCACCTGCGCCACCAGGAGGTAGGTGGTGATGCTCTCGGAGGTGAAGCCGCCCGGGCCACCGCCGGGCGGGGTGCCCGCGTACACCGCCCGCCACAGGAAGACGGTGACCGCCGCGCCGGCGGCGGCCGTGATCCCGGTGGTGACGAACGTCGAGCGGTACTGGAGCAGGGACTGCAGTCCTCCGGTGGCGAACGGCAGATAGTGCCGGGCGCGTGCGGAGAGGGCGCGGGGCGCGAGGTCCTCCCGCTTCCGGTGGGTGGATCGGCTCATGCCGCGCCCTCCTGGCGCGGGCCCGCCACCTCGGGCGGGGCCGTCTCGCGGTGCCCCCTGCCGTAGATCCTCCGCAGGACGTCCTCCAGGTCGGGTTCGGGCGCGTAGCAGTCCGCCAGGTCGAAGCGTTCGAGCAGGAAGCCGAGCACCTGCCGGGAGGTGAACCGGTCCGCCGGGTAGCCGACCCTGATACGGCCGTCCTCGGCGGACGAGGCGCTCACCCCGGGCAGCCCCCGCTCGATCTCGGCGCAGGCGCGCCCGGGATCGGGCCCGCCCCGGTGGTCGAACACGACGGAGCGCCGGTCGGCGGTGCGCAGCAGGTCCCGGATGCTGCCCTGGTGCACCACCCGTCCCCGGTCCACGACCAGCGCGCTGTCGCAGATCGCGGCGATGTCGGAGATGTCGTGGCTGGTGAGCACGACGGTCGTCCCCAGCTGCTCGTGGACGCGGTTGACCAGGTGCCGTACCGCGTCCTTGAGCACCATGTCGAGGCCGATGGTCGGCTCGTCCCAGAAGACGACCGCCGGATCGTGCAGCAGACTCGCCGCGATCTCGGCCCGCATCCGCTGCCCCAGGCTCAACTGGCGTACGGGCGTGGTGCCGAGGGCGTCGATGTCCAGCAGCTCCCGGTACAGGGCGAGGTTGCGGTGGTACACGGGGTCGGGGATGTCGTAGACGCGGCGCAGGATGCGGAACGAGTCGGGCACGGACAGGTCCCACCACAGCTGGCTGCGCTGGCCGAAGACCACCCCGATGCCACGTGCGTTGGCCTGCCGGTGCCGGTAGGGCTCGATGCCGCCGACCAGGCAGCGCCCGCTGGTGGGCGTCATGATGCCGGTGAGCATCTTGATCGTGGTGGACTTGCCGGCCCCGTTGGCGCCGATGTACGCCGTCTTCGAGCCGGCCGGGATCGTGAAGGACACGCCGTCGACCGCGCGGACGATCCGGCGCTCGCGGGTGAAGAGGGTGGACAGAGCGCCGGCCAGGCCCGGCTTGCGCTCGGTGAGCCGGAACTCCTTGACGAGGTTCTCCGCGACGATCACGACAGCACCTGCTCCAGGGCCCGTTCGAGGAGCCCGGCACCTTCGTCCAGGAGGGACTCGTCGATGGTGAACGGGGGTGCCAGGCGCAGGATGTGTCCGCCCAGGGCCACTCTGAGACCCAGGTCGAGGGCGGTCGAGTACACGGCCCGCGCGATGTGCGGCGCGGGTGTACGGCTCTGCCGGTCCGTGACGAACTCCAGGCCGTACAACAGGCCCAGGCCGCGCACGTCCCCGAGGTTCTCGAAGCGGGCCGGGAGGGCGGACAGCCGCTCGTGCAGCAGTTCGCCCAGGACGCGCACGCGCTCGACCAGGTGGTCGCGCTCGACGACCTCCAGCGTGGCTCGGGCAGCCGCGATCCCGAGCGGGTTGCCCGCGTACGTCGACGCGTAGGCACCCGCCCCGGAGGCCGCCGGATGGTGCATCAGGTCGGCCCGTCCGGCCAGGACGGCGAACGGGAATCCGCCGGCCAGCCCCTTCGACAGGGCGACGAGGTCGGGCTCGATGCCGAACTGCTCACTCGCCAGGAACGTCCCCGTCCGGCCGCCGCCGGTCAGCACCTCGTCGGCGACGAGCAGCACCCCGTTGGACCGGCAGGCCTCGGCGATCTGCTCCCAGTAGCCCGGGGGCGGCACGACGACGCCGGCGGCGCCGAGGACGGGTTCGAACACCAGCGCCGAGACGTTCGGTTTGTCGGCGATGTGTTTGCGCACCAGGGAGGCGCACCGCAGCCCGCAGGAGGGATGGGTGAGGTCCAGCGGGCAGCGGTAGCAGTAGGCCGAGTACCCGAGGACGGAGTTGCCGGCGAAGGCCTGATGGCCGACGTCCCAGTGCACGAGCATGCGCGCACCCATCGTCTTGCCGTGGAAACCCCCGCGCAGGGCACCGATCCGGTTGCGGCCCGGCTCGGCGGTCGCCTGCACCACGCGCAGCGCGGCCTCGACGACCTCCGCCCCGGTGGAGAACAGGGCATAGGTGTCCAGTCGTTCGGGCAGCAGCCTGGCCAGCAGCTCCAGGAGCGCGGCACGGTCGGGCGTCGCCGAGTCGTGCACGTTCCACAGTCGGCGCGCCTGCTCGGTCAACGCCTCCACGACCTCGGGGTGCCCGTGCCCCAGGGACTGGGTCAGGGTGCCTGCCGCGAAGTCCAGGTACTGGTTGCCGTCGAGGTCGGTGAGGACCGGGCCGTGTCCCTCGGCGAAGACCCGGCGCCCGACGGCCGCTTCCTCGGAGGCGCCCGGAGCCAGGTGGCGAGCCTCCCGGTCAAGCCGTTCCCGCTGGTGTCGAGCTGTCACTGCTGCTCACACCCTTCCGTGCGAACTGCGTTGTCGGACAGTGCTGTTGAGCGCTGCCGGGAGTGAGTCAAACACCAACGTCGCGCCGTGTGCAAGAAGTTGCTGAAAATTGCGGAATCACCTTGCGTGTCTCCTGCGGCTTCTGCTTGAGTCGTGATCAGTTCCACCGGTGACACCGCGACTTTCGCTCGAGGAGACATCCGTGAGACCACAGACCCAGTCCCTTCCGCGACAGCGGCGGACACGATGAAAGCCCTGGTCCTGGCGGGTGGCACCGGCAGCCGGCTGCGGCCGTTCACCCACACGTGCGCCAAACAGCTCCTCCCCATCGCCAACCGGCCGGTGGTGCACTACGCCCTTCAGGCGATAGCCGACGCCGGCATCGAGGAGGCGGGCGTCGTGGTCGGTCACCACGGCGCCGACATCCGCCGCGCGGTCGGGGGCGGATCCGCCTTCGGGCTGCGCATCACCTACCTGGACCAGCCCGAACCCCTCGGCCTGGCACACGCGGTGGCCATCGCCCGGGACTTCCTGGGGGACGACGACTTCCTGCTGTACCTCGGGGACAACCACCTGGAGGACGGCGTGACGGGGTTCGTCCGGCGCGCCGCCGCCCGCGGTGATGCCGCCCGGTTGCTGCTCACCCCGGTGCCCGACCCCACCGCTTTCGGCGTCGCGGAAGTGGACGACGAAGGAGTGGTGCGGCGGCTGGAGGAGAAACCCGAGCGGCCCCGCAGCGCCCTCGCCCTGGTCGGCGTCTACGTCTTCACCCCCGCCGTGCACGAGGCGGTACGGGCCGTCCGCCCCTCGGGGCGGGGTGAGCTGGAGATCACCCACGCGGTGCAGTGGATGATCGACCGCGGTCTGCGCGTGCGCGCGGAGACCACCACCAGGCCGTGGCGCGACACCGGCAGCGCGGACGACCTGCTGGAGGCGAACCGGCACGTCCTGGACAGGATGGAGGGACGCGTCGACGGCAAGGTCGATCCGCACAGTGTCCTGGTGGGCAGGGTCCGCGTCGCCGAGGGCGCCGTGATCAGAGGGTCGCGGATCGTCGGACCCGCGGTGGTCGGCGCGGGTGCCGTCATCAGCAACTCCTACGTCGGCCCGTACACGGCCATCGCCGAGGACTGCCGGGTCGAGGACAGCGCGGTCGAGTTCTCGGTGCTCCTCCAGGGCGCGTGCGTGGAGGGCGCCTCACGTATCGAGCGGTCACTCATCGGCCGTGAAGCGGTCGTGTCCGCGGCGCCCCGTCCGCCCCAGGCCCATCGTCTTGTCATCGGCGACCACAGCAAGGTGCAGCTCACCTCATGACGTCACGCATCCTCGTCACCGGCGGAGCCGGCTTCATCGGTTCCGCCTACGTCCGCGCGCTGCTCGGCCCCTGGGGACCGCCCGGCGTCGCGGTCACCGTTCTGGACAAGCTCACCTACGCGGGCAGCCTCGCCCGCCTCGACCCGGTGGGCGGTCATCCCGGCCTGACCTTCGTGCACGGTGACGTCTGCGACGCCGCGACGGTACGACGGCTGGCGGCCGGGCATGACGAGATCGTCCACTTCGCGGCGGAGTCGCACGTGGACCGCTCCATCGAGGACGGCTCGGGGTTCACCCTCACCAATGTGGTGGGCACCCAGACCCTGCTGGACGCGGCGCTGCGGCACGGGGTGCGGACGTTCGTCCAGATCTCCACCGACGAGGTCTACGGCTCGATTCCCGAGGGCGCCGCACGAGAGGAGGACCGGCTCAGGCCCAGCTCGCCGTACGCGGCGTCGAAGGCCGCGGCCGACCTCGTCGCGCTGGCCCACCACCACACCCACGGCCTGGACGTCCGGGTGACCCGCTGTTCCAACAACTTCGGCCCCTACCAGCATCCCGAGAAGGTCGTTCCCCGCTTCGTGGCCACCCTGCTGACCGGCGGTGACCTGCCGGTGTACGGCGACGGCGGACAGGTGCGCGACTGGTTGCACGTGGACGACCACGTCAGGGCGGTGGAGCTGGTGCGCACGGCGGGACGGCCGGGGCAGATCTACAACATCGGCGGCGGCACCTCGCTGACCAATCTGGAACTCGCGCACCGGCTGCTCCGGTGGTGCGGCGCCGGGCCGGAGCGCATCACGCACGTCGAGGACCGCAAGGGCCATGACCGGCGTTACGCGGTGGACCACGGCAAGATCACCGCGGAGCTGGGGTACCGGCCGCGGGCCGACTTCGAGCCGGCGCTGGCCGCCACGGTGGACTGGTACCGCACCCACCGGTCGTGGTGGAAGCAGCTGCTGCAATCCCTCTGAAGCCGGCGAGACGCGTCCGGGGACGACCGCGACGCCCGTGCCTGCGACCGCACGGCCCGGCTGTGCACCCGGTCGGGGTGCCCATTGCTGCCGGGGCCGCGCGGACACTCCGGCTCGCTCGGCCGGGCGCGTCGGGGACGCGTTCCGCGTGAACCCCGCGGCCGGGCGCCGGAGTTCGTTGAACGTAACACCCTGAAAGTCGTTGCGAAAGGATTTTCACAGAGCCTGCTCAACAATTGCCTGTTGAACTGCCTCTTCTCCGCGAAGGGTTGACCTGCGGCAAGCGGCGTCGTACGGTCTCGACCGCAATTTCTTGCAGCAAGAATCAACGAACGGCCTTCCCTGGCATGGCGCGTTGTCAACCGAGGCTGTCCTCCGGTATCACCCCACTCCCCAACTGGAGACACCATGGCCAGAAAGACCGTGGCCGCTGCACTCGCCCTCGTGGCGGGAGCCGCTGTGGCCGTCACGGCACCGACGCCGGCGCAGGCCAGTGCGCCCGGCGGCAAGGACGTCACCGCGGTGATGTTCGAATGGAACTTCGCGTCCGTCGCGACGGCCTGCACGGACGAGCTGGGCCCGGACGGGTACGGGTACGTCCAGGTCTCCCCGCCGAACGAACACATCCAGGGAAGCTCCTGGTGGACGGCCTACCAGCCGGTCAGCTACAAGATCGGCACCAAGCTGGGCGACCGCTCGGCCTTCAAGAACATGGTGGACACCTGTCACGCGGCAGGGGTCAAGGTGGTCGCCGACACCGTGATCAACCACATGGCGAACGCCTCCGGTACGGGCACCGCCGGGTCGGCGTTCAGCAAGTACGACTATCCCGGCACCTACTCCGCGGCCGACATGGACGACTGCAGGACGACCGTCACCGACTACACGAACCGCTGGCAGGTGCAGCACTGCGAGATGGGCGGCCTGCCCGACCTCGACACCGGCGAGGAGTACGTCCGCAAGACCGTCGCGGGCTACCTGAACGACCTGCTCTCCCTCGGCGTCGACGGTTTCCGGATCGACGGCGCCAAGCACATCGCCGAGGAGGACCTCGCCGACATCAAGTCCCGGCTCACCAACCCCGGCGTGTACTGGAAGCAGGAGACGATCGGGGCCGCGGGTGAGGCGGTCCAGCCGCTCGAGTTCTACAACACGGGCGACGTCCAGGAGTTCCACTACGCCTACGACCTGAAGCGGGTCTTCAACAACGAGAAGCTCGCCGAGCTGAAGAACCTCGGCGAGTCATGGGGCTACGTCTCCAGCGGCAAGGCGTCCGTCTTCGTCACCAACCACGACACCGAACGCAACGGCGGCACCCTCACCTACAAGGACGGCCCCAACTACACCCTCGCCCACGTCTTCATGCTGGCCTGGCCCTACGGCTCACCCGACGTGCACTCCGGGTACGAGTTCAGCGACACCAACGCCGGCGGGCCGAACAACGGCCAGGTGAAAGCCTGTTACAGCGACGGCTGGAAGTGCCAGCACGCCTGGGACGAGATCGCGGGCATGGTCGGGTTCCGCAACACGGCCGCCGGTACCGCGGTGACCAACTGGTGGGACAACGGCGGCAACCAGATCGCCTTCGGCCGCGGCGACAAGGCGTACGTCGTCATCAACCACGAGGGCTCCGCACTGACCCGCACCTTCCAGACCTCCCTGCCCGCCGGCGGTTACTGCGACGTGCAGAGCGGCAAGGGAGTGACGGTGAACTCGTCCGGCCAGTTCACGGCCACCCTCGGCGCCAACACGGCCCTCGCCCTGCACCTGGGGGCGAAGACCTGCGGGAGCGGCGGCGCGGACAACGGCGGCAGCGACGGCGGCGGCAACACGGCCACCGGAGCGTCGTTCCACGTCGACGCCACCACCCAGATGGGCCAGAACATCTACGTCGTCGGCGACAACTCCGCCCTCGGTAACTGGAACACCTCCAGCGCCCTCAAGCTCGACCCCACGAACTACCCCGTCTGGAAGCTCGATCTGTCCCTGCCCGCCGGCACCTCCTTCGCGTACAAGTACCTCCGCAAGGACGCCGGCGGCAACGTCACCTGGGAGAGCGGCGCCAACCGCACGGCCACCGTCCCGTCCAGCGGTGTGATCACGCTGAACGACACCTGGCGCAGCTGACCGCCGTCCCCGGCGACGAACCCTGATCACCGGCGAACGGTGATCACCGACAAGGACCGCCCGGCCCGTCCCACCGGTGCCGGGCGGTCCCGCGCCCCACCGCACGGTGGTGCCCGCCCTTGCCCGCAACCGAGATGCCGAGGAGACGCCTCACGTGGCCGGCAGACCCAGACACCACGCAACCGCCCTGGCCGTCGCGCTGTTCACCGCGGTCCTGCCACCACTGGCGCCCTCGGCGGCGGCCGGCGGACCGCCTCCACCGCCGTCGGACACCTGGCTCGCGCGACAGCCGGCCCGTCCGGCCGCGAGCAGGGAACAGTTCTACCTGCTGCTGCCCGACCGGTTCGCCGACGGCTGGACGGCCGACGACCGGGGAGGCCTGACCGGCGACCGCACCGTCACCGGATACGACCCCACCGACAAGGACTTCTTCCAGGGCGGCGACCTCAGAGGCGTCATCGGCCACCTGGACTACATCAAGGGTCTCGGCACCACCGCCATCTGGCTCGCACCGGTGTTCAGGAACAAGCCGGTGACGGTCCGCGACGGCAGGGCGACCGCCAACTACCACGGCTACGCCATCACCGACTTCACCCGGGTCGACCCCCACTTCGGTACCGAGACCGACCTGTCGGAGCTGATCCACAAGGCCCACGCCAAGGGGATGAAGGTCTTCTTCGACGTCATCACCAACCACACCGCGGACACCGTCGACTACGCGGAGAAGCGCTACGGCTACCGCAGCAAGGGCGCCTACCCGTATCTGGACACCGAGGGCCGCCCCTTCGACGACAGCACCGGCCGCCACCGCACGGACGCGGCCGGCGCCCCCTACACCCCGCAGGTCTCCACCGACCCGCAGGACCGCAAGGTGCCCGACTGGCTGAACGACCCGTCCATGTACCACAACCGCGGCAACTCCACCTTCGCCGGGGAAAGCGCCCTGTACGGCGACTTCATGGGCATGGACGACCTGTGGACCGAACGGCCCGAGGTCGTCGCGGGCATGGAGAAGATCTACGAGAAGTGGGTCGGGGACTTCGGTGTGGACGGCTTCCGGGTCGACACGGCCAAGAACGTCGACATGGACTTCTGGACCCGGTGGGCCACCGCGCTCGGCCGGTACGCGGCGCACCACGGACGCCGGCACTTCTTCCTCTTCGCCGAGGCGTTCTCGGCGGACGCGTCCATCACCGCCCCCTATGTCACCCAGGGCCGGCTCGACGCGACGCTCGACTTCCCGTTCCAGGCCGCCGCCCGCAACTTCGCCTCGCGCGGCGGGCCCGCGGACGACCTCGCCCACGTCTTCGCGCAGGACTACCGGTACAGCACGGACAAGACCAACGCCTACAGTCAGGTCACCTTCCTGGGCAGCCACGACATGGGGCGCATCGGCAGCTTCCTGGCCCAGGACAACCCCGGCGCGAACGACGCCGAGCTGCTGCGGCGCGACCGCCTGGCCCACGAGCTGATGTTCCTCTCCCGGGGCAACCCGGTCGTCTACTCCGGTGACGAGCAGGGCTTCACCGGAGCCGGCGGGGACGTGGAAGCCCGTCAGACGATGTTCGCCTCGAAGGTCGCGGACTACCTGGACGACGACGAGATCGGCACCGACCGCACGGCCGCCTCGGACGCGTACGACACCTCCCACCCCCTGTACCGGGCCATAGCCGCGCTCTCCCGGCTCACCAAGGAGAACCCCGCCCTGCGCGACGGTGTCCAGACCGAGCGCTACGCCCAGGACTCCGTGTACGCCTTCTCCCGCACCGACGTCCGCCGCGGACGCGACTACCTGGTCGCGTTCAACAACGCCACCGAGGACAGGACCGTCACCCTCACCACCGGCCCGGCGTCCACGCCGTACCAGGCGCTCTACGGCGCCGCGGGGAGGTTACGCGGTGATGGCGGCGGGAAGATCACCGTGACCGTCCCGGCCCTGTCGTCCGTCGTGTACGAGGCGACACGGCCGCCGCACCCGCCGACGGCCCAGCCCTCACTCGGGCTCCATGCCCCCGCGGCGGGCGCCCACGGAACCGTGGAGCTCTCGGCCGATGTCCCCGGCCCCGGATATCAGCGGGTCGTGTTCGCCGCCCAGGTGGGCAACGGCCCCTGGCACACGCTGGGCACCGCCGACCACGCGCCCTACCGGGTCACCCAGAACATCGCCGCCGACGTCGCCGCCGGAACGCCCCTCAGATACAAGGCGGTCGTCGTCGACAGCACCGGCCGGACCGCCGACGCCCTGGCCGCGACGACCGCCGGCCGGACGCCCACGGCTCCGGGACCGACGGCGGCACGCCACTGGGCCGTCGTCCACTACCGGCGGCCCGACGGCGACTACGCGGGTCTGCGGCTGCGGACGGCCGACGGCCGGACCGCCGACTTCACGGGCCGGGACGCCTACGGAGCGTTCGCCTGGCTGGCCCCCTCGAAGGGCGCCACCGAGATCCCCTTCACCGTGGAGAAGGACGGCGTCACCGACGGCCCCGAGCGCACGCTGGACTTCACCGCGACGCCGGAGGTGTGGACCGAGCAGGGCGGTGACGCGGTGACGGGAACCCGGCCCGGGGACGCGTACCCGGCGCAGGACCCGAGGAAGGCGATCATCCACTACCACCGTCCCGACGGCGACTACGACGGCTGGGGCCTGCACGCCTGGACGGGAGCGGCGGACCCGCCGGAGTGGAACGACCCGATCCGTCCGGCGGGCCGGGACTCCTTCGGCCTGCTCTTCGAAGTCCCGCTGAGCGGTCACACGGACTCGCTCAGCTACATCCTGCACAAGAAGGAGGAGAAGGACGTCCCCTCCGACGAGGCCCTCGACTTCTCGCTCTACGGGCACGAAGTGTGGCGCGTGGCCGGGGATCCCGCCTACCTCACCCCCACCCTCGGCGGCGCCTTCGGCCTGGACCTCGGCGTCTCGGCCGCGACCTGGCTGGACGACACCACCGTCGTATGGCGGGGGACCGGTGCCGGAGTCGCCAGCCAGCAGCTCGTGTACGCACCCGACGGCGGCATCAGCGTCAAGGACGGCGCGCTGTCGGACGAGGGGCACTGGCTGCGCCTGGTTCCCGCGCACCTGACCGACGCGCAACGGGCCGCCTCTCCGCGGTTCTCGGACGACCAGGCCTTCACCGTCGATCCGCGGGACCGGGACCGGGTCGCCGACGCGCGGGCGAGCCGCCAGGTGATCGCCACACAACGAGGAGAGGACGGGGCTCTGCTCGGCGCGACGACCGTGCGGCTGCCTCCCGACCGACCTCCGAAGCGCACCGAACGAAAGGAAAGAGCCGCACTGTGACCGCATCACCCACCACCCGCGCGAACCCGGGCGGACGACCGGCGTGCTCCCGTCGCCGACGCCTCCCGGGAACCGTCACCCGCTCCGCCGCCGTGGCCGTCACCGCCGCACTGCTGGGCACGGCCCTGCACACCGCCCAGCCGGCGAGCGCCACGGAGCGATCACCCGCCCCACCGTCCGACGCCCGACTGGCCGCGGAGCCGGCCCGGCACGACATGACCCGCGAGCAGTTCTACTTCCTCCTCCCCGACCGGTTCGCCAACGGCTCCACCGCCGACGACCGGGGAGGGATGACCGGCGATCGTACGACCACCGGTTACGACCCCACGGACAAGGGCTTCTACCAGGGCGGGGACCTGAAAGGGCTGATCGACGGACTCGACTACGTCAAGGGGCTCGGCACCACCGCGATCTGGCTGGCCCCGATCTTCAAGAACAAACCGGTGCAGGGCAACGGCGAGAGCGCCGGCTACCACGGCTACTGGATCACCGACTTCACCCGGGTCGACCCGCACTTCGGTACCAACGCGGACCTCGCGGAACTCATCCGCAAGGCCCACGCCAAGGGGATGAAGGTCTTCTTCGACGTCATCACCAACCACACGGCCGACACCGTCACCAACGCCGAGAAGACGTACGAATACCGCAGCAAGGGCGCCTACCCCTACCTGGACACCGAGGGCCGCCCCTTCGACGACAGCAAGGGCATGCGGAAGGTCGACGCCCGCGGCCTCCCCTACACCCCGCAGGTCGGCCCGGCCGAACAGGACGCCAAGGTTCCGGCGTGGCTGAACGACCCGGCCATGTACCACAACCGCGGTGACTCCACCTTCGTCGGCGAGAGCACCCTCTACGGCGACCACACCGGTCTGGACGACCTGTGGACCGAACGCCCCGAAGTCGTGCACGGCATGGAGAAGATCTACGAGAAGTGGGTCAGGGACTTCCGTGTCGACGGCTTTCGCGTCGACACCGTCCGCAACGTCGACATGGCCTTCTGGACGCGGTGGGCGACGGCACTCGACGCGTACGCCGCGAAGAAGGGCCGGAAGAACTTCTTCGTCTTCGGTGAGACGCTCTCCTCCGACCCGTCCGTCACCTCGCCGTACGTACGGCAGGGCCGGCTCGACGCGACGCTCGACTTCCCCTTGCAGGACGCGATCCGCCAGTACGCCTCCCAGGGCCGGGCGGCCGACCGGCTCGCCGGCGTCTTCGCGCAGGACTACCGATACACCACCGACAAGGCGAACGCCTACGAGCAGGTGACCTTCCTCGGCAACCACGACATGGGCCGCTTCGGCGGCTTCCTGCTCAAGGACAACCCGAAGGCCGGTGACGCCGAACTACTCCGCCGGGACCGCTTCGCCGACGAACTGATGTTCTTCTCGCGGGGCAACCCGGTCGTCTACGCCGGTGACGAACAAGGGTTCACCGGAGCCGGCGGCGACAAGGACGCCCGTCAGACGATGTTCGCCTCGAAGGTCGCGGACTACCTGGACGACGACGAGATCGGCACCGACCGCACGGCCGCCTCGGACGCGTACGACACCTCCCACCCCCTGTACCGCGCGATAGCCGCGCTCTCCCGGCTCACCAAGGAGAACCCCGCCCTGCGCGACGGTGTCCAGACCGAGCGCTACGCCCAGGACTCCGTGTACGCCTTCTCCCGCACCGACGTCCGCCGCGGACGCGACTACCTGGTCGCGTGCAACAACGCCACCCGGGCGAGGACCGTGCGGATCCCCACGGGCTCCGCCGGGATGACCTACCGGGGCCTGTACGGCACCACCGCGACGGTGACCAGCGGCACCGACACCCGGGTGACCGTCACCGTCCCGCCACTGTCGTCCGTGGTCCTGAAGTCGGCGAAGCGGCTCGCAACCCCGGCCACCCGGCCGTCCCTGACGCTTCGGGCCCCGGCGCCGGGCGCGACCGGGGACGTCGACATCTCCGCGGACGTGAGCGGCGGCGGCCTGAACCGCGTCGTCTTCGCCGCCCAGGTCGGCAACGGCCCGTGGCACACCCTCGGCACCGCCGACCACGCCCCTTACCGGGTCACACAGCACCTGCCCGACACGGTGCAGCAAGGCACCCGGCTTCGCTACAAGGCGGTGGCCGTCGACCTCGCGGGCCGCCTCGCGAGTGACCTCACCACGACCACGGCGGGCCGGGCAGCGGTGCCGCAGCCGCCCAGCGCCGTGCACCGCGACTACGCCGTGGTGCACTACCTGCGCACGGACGGCGACTACACCGGCTGGAGGCTCGATTCCACCGGCCGGTCGGCCGAGTTCACCGGGCGGGACGCCTACGGCGCGTTCGCCTGGGTCAGGCTGGAGGACGGCGCGAAGAGCCTGACGTACACGGTCACCAGGAACGGCACGGCGGACGGCCCGCAGCGCACCGTCGACCTGGTGAAGACGGGCGAGGTGTGGATCCGGCAGGGCGACGACGGCGAAGCGGACACGGCACCGGAAGGCACGTATCCGCCCTCCGACCCGACCAAGGTGGTGCTCCACTACCACCGCGCCGACGGCGACTACGAGGGCTGGGGTCTGCACACCTGGACCGGCGCCAGGAACCCCACCGACTGGGCGGTCCCGCTCGCGCCGGCCAGGAAGGACGCCTTCGGCGTGACCTTCGAGGTGCCGCTCGCCGACGGTGCGACCTCACTCAGCTACATCATCCACAGGGACGACGCGAAGGACATCGCAGCCGACCGGTCGCTGGACTTCGGCACCTACGACAAGGAGGCCTGGCTGATCAGCGGTGACAGCGACTACCTGCTGCCGACGGTGGGCAGCGCACCCGACCTGGACCTCGGCACGGCGAAGGCGCGGTGGATCGACACGGACACGGTCGTGTGGAAGGTGAAGGCCACGGACTCCACCAGCCGGCAACTCGTGTACGCCCCCCACGGAGGCCTCACCATCAAGGACGGCGCGCTGTCCGACGAGGGGTACTGGCTCCGGCTGATCCCGTCGAGGCTGACGGACGCCCAGAAAGCGGCGCACCCGGAGCTGGCGGACGAGCCGGCGTTCACCATCGACCCCCGCGACCGCGACCGTGTCCCGGCCGCACTGTGCGCACAGGTCATCGCGACGCAGCGGTCCGCCGACGGCGCGCTGCTCGCCGCCACCGGGGTCCGCCTTCCCTGACCGGCGTCCAGCGGGTGCCCCTCGCCCCTGCGAGGGGCACCCGCTGACGGACGATGCCCGGCTCCCGGGCGAGGAAGCGACCAGGTCAGGGCGTGAGGAACCGCAAGGCTCCTGAAAGTCGCAGCAAGAAGCTTCATTCGTTGGCCGGACGGTACGTCAGTTCCACCGTCTTGCGGGTAGGCGTGCCGACTGGCCGCTGCCGACGGGCTGGGATCGCGCGGTGAGGGATCACCTCGCCGTGAGGTGGTACGAGGGCCGCAGGTAGGGGCTTTGGGCATCAACTGGCCGGTGTGCACACGCTGTTGCAGTCTTCGACGCGGCAACTGTCCTCACAGATAACGAGATTGTCACGCTCGCGGAATCATGAGGGAATCTCCCTGCAACGTCTTTCGCAAGAGATTGCAAGCTTGTTATGTTCAACTCGCGCCCGGCGGCCGCTGGTTGGGAGAGACAGCCCCCCGGCCCCCTCGAGGCATGGTCCGGGCATCCATACCAAGGAGTTCATATGCGACGTGGCATGTCGATCGCCGCCGCGGTCACTCTGGTCGCCCTCA
Organism: Streptomyces sp. NPDC014991; assembly: GCF_043080665.1. Taxonomy (NCBI): domain Bacteria; kingdom Bacillati; phylum Actinomycetota; class Actinomycetes; order Kitasatosporales; family Streptomycetaceae; genus Streptomyces; species Streptomyces sp. NPDC014991. The sequence goes on along the minus strand of NZ_JBIBVY010000008.1, from coordinate 148,060 downwards.
CCGCCTCGGCCTGCGGCGGCTCGGACGGCGACTCGTCGAGCAAGCCCAAGGACCCCAAGGACATCTCCGGGACGATCACGTACTGGGACACCTCGGACGCTGCGACCGAAGCCCCGACGTACAAGGCCCTGGTCAAGCAGTTCGAGTCCAAGTACCCGAAGATCAAGGTGGACTACCAGAACGTCCCCTTCACCGATGTCGAGCAGAAGTTCAAGTCGGCTGCCAAGAGCGGCAAGGGCGCCCCTGACGTCGTACGCACCGACGTGGGCCTCATGGCCGAGTACGCCGAGCTGGGCTACATCGCCCCGCTCGACGGCACCCCGGCGCTCAAGGACACCGCTGACTTCAACTCCGTCCCGCTGAACACGTCCAAGTACAAGGGCAAGACCTACGGCGTGCCGTCGGTCACCGACACCCTGGGCCTGCTCTACAACAAGAAGCTCCTGGAGAAGGCCGGTATCGCCGAGCCGCCGGCCACCTGGGACGAGTTCATCGCCGACTCCAAGACCATCAAGCGCAGAACGGGGGCCTACGGTACCTACCTGAACCCCGACTCCTACTTCCTGCTCCCGCTGCTCTACAGCAACGGCGCGGACCTGGCCGAGCCGTCGGCCAAGAAGATCACCATCAGCGACGACGCCGCCGTCAAGGCGCTCACCCTCGCGAAGACGATCAACGACGAAGCGTCGATGAAGGTCGACTTCGCGAACGCCTACCAGAACATGCAGGCCGCCTTCAAGGACGGCAAGGTCGCCATGCTGATCCAGGGCCCCTGGTCGGTGGGTGAGGACCTGACCGGCACGGCGTTCAAGGGCGACAAGGGCAACCTCGGCTTCGCCTCCGTCCCGGCCGGCGCCGGCGGCAAGGCGCAGGCCCCGACCGGTGGTCACAACCTCACGGTCTACCAGGGCTCCCGGAACCTGGACGCCGGCTACCTGTTCACGCAGTTCATGACGTCCACGCAGAGCCAGATCGAGATCGCCAAGGGCACCGGCACCCTGCCGACCCGCAAGTCGGCCTACACCGGTGAGGTCACCGCGGACGCCAAGATCGCCGGCTTCAAGCCGATCCTGGAGCAGACGGCGCGGGCGCGCGTGGCTCTCCCGCAGGTCGGTTCGCTCTTCACCCCCCTCGCGCAGAACTACGTGAAGATCCTTCAGGGGGACGAGTCGGTCAAGGGCGGCCTCGACGCCACCGCCAAGGAGTTCCAGAAGCTCCTGCCCGGCTACTCCGTCGGCTGACCCGCGGCGTGCACTAGGCCCTCTCGTTCGGATGATGCCGGGCTCGCGGGTCCGGCCTGATCCGAACGAAAGACCCCAGCCCGACGGTAACCGAAGGACACGCAGCCCCGGGGGACCGATTTCCCCGCTGCCGCCCCGACCGGGGCTCCCCCCGGGGCTGCGGAACCACCCGACTTCGTCCGCGAAAGAGCCGATCAGTATGACGACCGCAACGAGCACCGGAAAGCCCGACGAGACAGCACGCGGCTACCGGAAGCCACGCCGCGCACGTGTTACGACGCTCAGGCGTGCGTGGGACAAGTACTGGTACGCCTGGGCCATGGTGGCCCCGGTCGCCATCGTCATCACCCTGCTGGTGCTGTATCCGCTGGGGTACGGCTTCTACCAGTCGCTGACCGACGCGACCGAGTCCAACGTCGCCACCACCATCGGCGCCTTCCACCGCCCGGCCACGTACGACTTCGTCGGTCTCGACAACTACTGGCACGTCCTGTCCGGCGCGGACGGCGACTTCTACCCGCGGCTGTGGTGGACGGTCTTGTGGACGGTGTCCTGCGTCGTGCTGCAAGTCGGTCTGGGCATGGCGCTCGCGGTGCTGCTCAACCGCAAGATGCGGCTGCGCGGCTTCTACCGCGCGATGCTGATCCTGCCGTGGGCCGTACCGTCGTTCATCGGCGTCTTCGCGTGGCGGCTGATGCTCAACTCCCAGTACGGCGTGTTCAACGAGATCATCCAGGCGTTCGGCATGCCCGCGCAGAACTGGCTCGGCACCCCCCTGTCCCAGAAGATCGCCGTCATCATGGTCAACGTCTGGATCGGCATCCCCTTCAACATGGTCGCCCTGCTCGGTGGCCTGCAGTCGATCCCCAAGGAGCTGTACGAAGCGGCCGAGACGGACGGCGCCTCACCCTGGCAGCGCTTCGTCAACGTCACGCTGCCCGGACTGCGGCCGGTGTCGAACACCGTGGTCCTTCTGGGCTGCATCTGGACGTTCAACATGTTCAACGTCATCTTCCTGCTGCTGGGCAACAACACCACCGGCGACACCGACATCCTCGTCACCTTCGCCTTCCACAAGGCGTTCAACGGGGTCTCGGACTACGCGGGGGCGGCGACCTACGGGATCATCATCCTCGCTCTCCTGCTGGCCTTCTCGACCTTCTACCGCCGCAGCACCCTGAAGTCCGAGCAGGCGTGAAGGAGCCATCGCCATGACCGCAGCAACGCATGAGACCGCCGCCACGCCCAGCGGCACCGCCCCGCTCCCCGCCGCCGCGCCCTCGCGCTCCCGCAGGGTGCGCGGCCGGGAGGAGCGCGGCCTCGGAGCCTCCGTCGCCCTGCACGGCACGCTGATCCTCGCCACCGTGATCGCGGCCTTCCCCGTGGTGTGGATCCTGTTCATCTCCCTGGGCCCGAAGAACGCCTGGCAGCAGCCGAGCGAGGTGCTGAAGAACCTCAGCCTCCACAACTACGGCGACGTGCTGGCGCATTCGGACCTGGGCCAGTGGTTCCTGAACACCGTCATCGTGGCGGCCGGGACCACGGCGCTCGGCGTCTTCCTCGCCGCGACCGCCGGCTATGCCGTGTCCCGGATGAGGTTCCCCGGCAGCCGGCAGCTGATGTGGACCTTCCTGGTCACCCAGATGTTCCCCAGCATCGTGCTGATCGTGCCGCTGTACCTGCTCATGTCCGAGCTGCACCTGCTCGACAACTACCTCGGACTGATCCTGGCCTACGCGACCACCGCGGTGCCGTTCTGCGCCTGGATGATGAAGGGCTACTTCGACACCATCCCCAAGGAGATAGACGAGGCGGGCAGGGTGGACGGCCTCACCCCCCTCGGCACCTTCTGGCGACTGATCGTGCCGCTGGCCAAGCCGGGCCTCGCGGTGACGGCCTTCTACAGCTTCCTCACCGCGTGGGGCGAGGTCGCCTACGCCACGCAGTTCATGCAGTCCGACCACTACACGCTCGCCGTCGGCATCCGCACCTTCGCCCAGGACCAGCGGCCCGACTGGGCATGGACCTCGGCCACCGCGGTCATCATCACCATCCCGGCCGCCCTCGTGTTCATGCTGGTGCAGCGCAGCCTCGTCTCCGGCCTGACGGCCGGCGGCACCAAGTCATGACCGGCGGCACACCGGCCGGACCCCGGCTCCTGTCCACCGGGCAAGCGCCTTCATCGTTACCCTCGCACCCCTTAAGGGAAGCCATGACCCAGCACGTCACCGACCCGGTCACGATCGAAACCCCCACCGCCGCCTCCCGCCGCGGGGAGTGGTGGCGTGATGCGGTGATCTACCAGGTCTATCCGCGCAGTTTCGCCGACAGCAACGGTGACGGAATCGGCGACCTGCCCGGCATCCGCGCACGCCTTCCCTACCTGAAGAAGCTCGGTGTGGACGCCGTCTGGCTCTCGCCGTTCTACGCGTCCCCGCAGGCGGACGGGGGCTACGACGTCGCGGACTACCGGGCCGTGGACCCCATGTTCGGCACCCTCTCCGACGCCGACGACCTGGTCCACGACGCGCACACGCTGGGCCTGCGGGTCATCGTCGACCTGGTGCCCAACCACTGCTCCGACCAGCACGAGTGGTTCAGGCAGGCGCTGCGCGAGGGCCCCGGCTCCCCGCTCCGGGAGCGCTTCCACTTCCGTCCGGGCAAGGGCACCGGTGGTGAACTGCCTCCCAACGACTGGGAGTCGGTCTTCGGCGGCCCCGCCTGGACCCGGGTCACCGAGCCGGACGGCACCCCCGGCGAGTGGTACCTGCACCTCTTCGCACCCGAGCAGCCCGACTTCAACTGGGACCACCCCGCCGTCCACGACGAGTTCCGCTCCATCCTGCGGTTCTGGCTGGACCTCGGCGTCGACGGCTTCCGCGTCGACGTGGCGCACGGCCTGGTCAAGGCCGCCGGCCTGCCGGACGTCGGTCATGACGGGCAGGTCCGACTGCTCGGCACGCAGGCCATGCCGTACTTCGACCAGGACGGCGTGCACGACGTCTACCGCAGTTGGCGGCGCATCCTCGACGAGTACGCCGGCGAGCGTATCGCCGTCGCCGAGGCATGGACACCGACCGTAGAGCGCAGCGCCCTGTACCTGCGTCCGGACGAACTTCACCAGGCCTTCAACTTCGCCTTCCTGGGCACCGGTTGGAACGCGGCCGAACTGCGTGACGTCATCGACCGCTCGCTGCGCGCCATGAACGCCGTACACGCGCCGGCGACCTGGGTGCTGTCCAACCACGACGTCGTGCGCCACACCACACGTCTCGCGGAAGGGGACGCGGCGCGCGGCCTGCGGCGGGCACGCTCGGCCACCCTGCTGATGCTGGCGCTGCCCGGCTCGGTCTACCTCTACCAGGGCGAGGAACTCGGCCTGCCCGAGGTCGTCGACCTGCCCGACGAGGTGCGGCAGGACCCCGCGTTCTTCCGCGACACGGGCCAGGACGGTACCCGCGACGGCTGCAGGGTGCCGATCCCGTGGTCGGGCCAGGTGCCGCCGTTCGGCTTCGGCACCGTCGACGGCGGGCCGAGCTGGCTGCCACAGCCGGCGGACTGGAAACACCTGACCGTCGAGGCCCAGGAGGGGGACGCGGCCTCCACCCTGGAGTTCTACCGTCGCGCACTCGCCGTCCGCCGCGAGTACCCGGCACTGGGCGCGGGCCGTCAGATCACCTGGCTGGACAGCCCGGAGGGCGTGCTGGCCTTCCGTCGTGACAGCGAGCGAGGCTCCTTCGTCTGCACGGCCAACCTCACCGCCGCTCCCGTCACGCTGACCACCCCCGGCGCACTGCTGCTGGCCAGCGCCGATGTCGAACCGGGTGCCGAGACGACAGTACTGCCCGGGGAGTGTGCCCTCTGGTGGGCAGCCTGACATGCGTCCGGTACAGACCATCCCCGTGACCGTACGGCTCGCCGACATCGCCGCGCAGGCGGGGGTGAGCGAAGCGACCGTCAGCCGGGTCCTCAACGGAAAACCGAGCGTCGCCGCCGGCACCCGGCAGTGCGTACTGGCCGCCCTCGACGTGCTGGGCTACGAGCGCCCGCTGCGGCTGCGGCAGCGCAGCGAGGGCCTGGTCGGCCTCATCACCCCGGAGCTGGACAACCCCATCTTCCCGGCGCTCGCGCAGGTCATCGGGCAGGCGCTGACCAGGCAGGGCTACACCCCGGTGCTCGCCACCCAGACACCCGGCGGTTCCACGGAGGACGAACTGACCGAGATGCTGGTGGAACGCGCAGTGGCGGGCATCATCTATGTCTCCGGGCTGCACGCGGACACCACCGCCGAGATGCGGCGCTACGGGCACCTGCGCGCTCAGGGCGTGCCGTTCGTCCTCGTGGACGGCTTCTCGGCGAAGGTGCAGGCGCCGTTCATCTCGCCCGACGACCGTGCGGCGACGACACTGGCGGTGGCCCACCTGGTCTCCTTGGGCCACACCCGCATCGGACTGGCCGTGGGCCCCAAGCGCTTCGTCCCCGTGCAGCGCAAGATCGAGGGCTTCGTACGGGCGCTGGAGGACCAGCTGAACCTGCCGCCGGACGTGATCGAGTCGACGCTGATCCAGCACTCGCTGTACACCCTGGAGGGGGGCCAGGCCGCCGCTGCGGCCCTCATCGAGCGGGACTGCACGGCGGTGGTCTGTGCCAGCGACATGATGGCGCTCGGAGCGATACGGGCCGCCCGGCAGCGCGGCCTGGAGGTACCCCGGGACTTCTCCGTCGTCGGCTTCGACGACTCGCCCCTGATCGCCTTCACCGACCCGCCCCTGACCACGATCCGCAAGCCGGTGCCCGCGATGGGCCAGGCCGCGGTACGCGCGCTGCTGGAGGAGGTGGGCGGGACGCCCGCGCCGCACAGCGAGTTCGTGTTCATGCCGGAGCTGGTGGTGCGTGGGTCGACTGCATCCGCCCCCAAGCGGCGGCAACTCACCGGCTGAGCCCGGCGTACCGCTACGAGGCCGAGGCATCCACCCGAGACAGCGGCGACATCGTCCAGGGCCCCGAGCGGCAGCCGTCCGGCCGTGCGCCGCGGGGCCCGAACCGCTTGTCCGGGCCCACCCCGCCGGCCCAAGGCCATGATGTCACCGCCTGTGGCATCGGGTGGGGGTGAAGACCGCTTGCGCGCAAGCGCGCGCGGCGCGCGGGGAGCGCATCGGACGGCGGGCGCCCGCCGGATCGCGCCCAGCAGAAATTCCCCGCGGCCACTCCGCCGCACCTTCCCTTTCCCGACCGCTTTCGACCGGCTCTTTTCGCCGACTTCCGAAACGGCGGCAGTTGTTCAGTCGAGTTATCGGTCCTGCGTACGACGCTTAATACCAGAGCGGGACGCTCCTCGGGGGACTTCGTCAACTGCCCACCGCACATGATGCTCAGGCAACTACGGTGAGTGTCCGTCGGGCGACGCGCGGCCGGTCCCGGTCCCGCCGCCGACGGCGCGATGACGCATGCCCGCAGCGCGCACCGCAGGACACCCCCAAGCCCGACGGACCAGTACGAGGACGCAGATGTCTCACCTCCGAGCACCGGCCACCCGTGCCGAGCGCCGCGAGGGCGGCCGGCACGGGCGACCGGTCGCCCGACCCGCCCCCGCACTGCCCGAAACGCACATACGGCCCCAGCTCATGCGGCTCGCCGTCCTGCCACCCCTCGCCGTCGCCCTCGGCGCCACCGCCGCCGTCCTCTTCAGCATCCGCTCCACCGGCGTGCACACCGGCCCCACCCTGTGGGCCGTGCTCGCCGGAGCGGTCACCGTGGCCGTCGCCGCCATCCTCATCGCCGCCGTGGCCGCCGACCGCGCCGCCCGCTCGGTCGCCGACCGCGTCGACGCCCTGCGCCGCACCGCTGCGCTCGGCGAGGCCGACCTGCACGACCTGGTCGACGCACTGCGCCAGGGGGAGACCCCGCCCCAGCGCGGCCCGCGCCGCCGGCCGCCCGCGGACGCCGACGACTTCGAGCTGCTCGCCGCCGACCTGGCCCGCGCGCACGACGGCGCCGTCACCGCCGTCGTGCGCGCCGCCCAGCTCTCCAGCCAGGCGGGCAGCGAGCAGAAGCTCGAGGTCTTCGTCAACCTCGCGCGCCGGCTCCAGTCCCTCGTGCACCGCGAGATCTCGATCCTCGACGACCTCGAGAACGAGATCGAGGATCCCGACCTGCTCAAGGGCCTGTTCCACGTCGACCACCTCGCCACCCGCATCCGGCGGCACGCCGAGAACCTCGCCGTGCTCGGCGGCGCGGTCTCCCGGCGGCAGTGGAGCAACCCGGTCGACATGACCGAGGTGCTGCGCTCCGCCATCGCCGAGGTCGAGCAGTACTCCCGGGTGAAACTGGTCCCGCCGATCGCCGGCGAACTGCGCGGCCACGTCGTCGCCGACGTCATCCACCTGCTCGCCGAACTCATCGAGAACGCCACGGTGTTCTCGGCCCCGCACACCCAGGTGCTGCTGCGTGCCAACCTCGTCACCTCCGGGCTCGCCGTGGAGGTCGAGGACCGTGGGCTCGGCATGCCCGTCACCGAGCAGAACCGGATGAACGCCCTGCTCGCCGACCCCGACCAGGTCAACGTCGCGAGCCTGCTGGCCGACGGCCGCATCGGCCTCTACGTCGTCTCCCAACTCGCCCGCAGGCACGGCATCCACGTCCGGCTGCAGACCAACATCTACGGCGGAGTGCAGGCCGTCCTCGTCGTCCCACAGGCGTTGCTGGGCAGCCCACCGGCCGTCCTGGGCGCGGCCGCCGTAGCGCCGTCACAGCCGCAGCCGCCCGTGCGGACACCGGGAGGCGAACCGGGTGGCGGGATTCCCGACCACGGCGGTGCCGGACACGCGGGCACGGCGACGACGGCTGCCGCGGCCCTGCCCGGCGCCGGGGACGCGATCGGAGCCGGGAACACGGCCGGGGCAGGGAGCCCGCACGTCACGGGAAGTCCGGCCGCGGCGGGAAGCCCGGCCGGGCCGGACGGTGACGCCGGGAGTGGCTCCGCCGTCGCGGGCGCGTCCGGGGCCGGGGCGGGGGCCGGACAGGCTCCGGCCACCGGACGGCGGCGGCACGCCCAGCGCGGACCCGGGCGGCGCGGTGCGGAGAGCGGAGCCGGGCGGTCCGACGCCGACAACGGTTCCGGGCGGCGTACGGCCGAGGGCGCCGGACACGGACGGCACGGCGGTGTCCCGGCACCGCTTCCCGTGCGCGGCGCCCAGGAGACGCGGCCCACTCCCGCCGAGGCCCAGCCCGGGGTCGGCGCCGCGGACCGGCCGGTCGTGGAGGCGCATGCCGGCATCCTGCCCACCCCGCGCGCCGACGCCGTACGCGGCACCATGGGCAAACCCCGACTGCCCCGCCGCCGCGCCCAGGAACACCTCGTGCCCCAGCTGCGCGGCGGCCCCGCGCCCCGCCAGGACACCGACACCGTCACCGGCCACGACCCCGGCCTGATGGCCGCCTTCCAGCGCGGAATCGGACTCGCCGAGGCACGGCAGCACCTGGAGCCGGCGCGCGAGGACTCGGCGTACGAGCAGTCGGCGCGCGAGGACTCGGCGTACCGGGAACCGGGTCACAGAGGACCGGGGTACGGGAGCCCGGCGTCCGTGGAGGCCCCGGCCATGGAGCCTTCCGACATGGGGTCAGGCCACATGGGTCCCCGCCGTACGGATCCCCACGTGGGTGCCAGCCCCATGGGCGGCGGTCACACAGGCGCTGGACACGTCGGTGCCGGTCACACGGGGGCGGCCCACCCGGATGCCGAGCCCATGTCGGCCGGCCGACCCCAGGCCCCAGCACCGCCATCCACCCGGCCCACACGCGCCCTTCCCGAACTCCGGGGCCCGCACCACCCGGACCCCCACCACACAGGCCCGGAACACCCGGTCCCCGAACACCTGGCCCCGGCACACATGGCGTCAGGACACATGGCGTCAGAGCACGTGGCGTCAGAAAACATGGCTTCGGCCCCCACCCCTCAGCCGCACGCCCACGTGCCCGGGTCCGACGGCACCCGCGCCACCGGCCGGACCGGGGGGAGCGCGCCGGCCGGATGACCGCCCCCGCACGCCGTACCCCCGCCCCCAGCGCGCCCCCACACCTTCGTACCGCAAGGAGTCGATCCACCATGGCGAGCGAAGCGCCGACCGCCCGAGCATCCGACCTCGACTGGCTGCTGAGCGGCCTCGTGCAGCGCGTACCGCACACCAGCAGCGCGGTGCTCCTGTCCTGCGACGGACTGGTGAAGTCCGTGCACGGCCTCGACCACGACAGCGCCGACCACATGGCGGCCCTGGCCTCCGGCCTGTACTCCCTCGGCCGCAGCGCGGGCGCCCGGTTCGGCGACGGCGGCGACGTCCGCCAGGTCGTCGTCGAACTCCACTCCACGCTGCTGTTCGTCACCACCGCCGGCTCCGGCACCTGCCTCGCCGTGCTCGCCGGCCGCGAGGCGGACGCGGCGGTGCTGGGCTACGAGATGGCGATGCTGGTCAAGAGCGTCCGCCCCTACCTGGTGACCGCGCCCCGGCAACACACCGCCGAACCCACGGCGACGAGGCCTTGAGCGTGACCGCGGCCGGTGACGGGCCCTGGCTGGACGCCGCGGCCGGACGCCTGGTGCGGCCGTTCACGGTCAGCAACGGCCGTACCAGACCCAGCGTCGCCTTCGACCTGATGTCGCAGGTGATGTCCACCGGCGTCACCCCGCTCGGCTACCTCGGGCCCGAACACGCGCAGGCCCTCGACCTGTGCCGCGCACCCGTCTCGGTCGCCGAGCTGGCCGCCCAGCTCCGGCTGCCCGCGGTGGTGACCAAGGTGCTCCTCGCGGACCTGGTCGACTGCGGGGCGCTGACCACCAAGCCGCCCGCCTACCACCACACTCCCACTGACCGGTCTCTGCTGGAGGCAGTGCTCGATGGACTACGACGACAGCTCTGACCCGTTCCCCACCGCGCTCAAGATCCTCGTCGCAGGCGGGTTCGGGGTGGGCAAGACGACCTTCGTGGGCGCGGTCAGCGAGATCGCGCCGCTCAGCACGGAGGAGCTGCTCACCACGGTCAGCGTCGGCACGGACAGTCTCGAAGGCATCGAGAACAAGATGGAGACCACCGTCGCCATGGACTTCGGCCGGATCACCCTCGATCCGCAGCACGTGCTGTACCTGTTCGGCACGCCGGGCCAGGAGCGGTTCTGGTTCATGTGGGACGAGCTGTCCGAGGGCGCGCTCGGCGCGGTCGTCCTCGCCGACACCCGGCGACTCGAGGACTGCTTCGCCGCCGTGGACTTCTTCGAGGAACGCGGGCTCGCCTTCGTCGTCGCCGTCAACGAGTTCGACGGCTCCTTCCGTTACGACGCCGAGGAGGTGCGCTCCGCCATCGACCTCGACCCCCAGGTGCCGGTGGTCCGCTGCGACGCCCGGATCTCCAGCTCCGGCGTCCAGACCCTGCTCACCCTCGTACGCCATCTCCTCGCCCACGCCCCGGCGACCGCGCCCACCCACGGCGCCCACAGGTGATCCCGCCCAACCGCCTACGGAGCCCCTATATGAGGTACGCCCACAGCGACGGAGCCCGGCCATGAGCTACGAGCCGCCCCGGCCGGTCCGGGGCCTGCTGCTCACCCCCGAGGACAAGGAGGCCCCCGCCCGCGTCCACCGCCTGCGCCGGCTCGGACTGGGGGACCGGCCCGACCCTGTGCTCGACGCCTTCGCCGGGCACCTCGCCCAGCTCACCGGCGCGCCGTACGCCATGGTGAACTTCGTCGGCCAGGACCACCAGTTCTTCGCGGGCCTGAGCGCCCCGGCCACCGCCCCGGTGGTGCGCGAGGACGGCAGCAGGGCCCGCATCGGCCGGGTGCTGCCGCGCGACCACGGGTTCTGCCCCCATGTGGTGGTACGCCACAAGGCACTGGTCCTGGAGGACGTCCGCGACTATCCCCGGTTCGCGGGCAACCCGGTCGTCGACGCGTACGGCATCCGCTCATATCTCGGAGCCCCGCTCATCGACAGCTCCGGTATGGCGCTGGGCACCGTGTGCGCCGCCGACATGGCGCCCCGCGCCTGGGGCAGGCCCGGCCTGGAGACCATCAAGGGGCTGGCCGCCGATCTCGTCGTACGCCTCGAACGGAGCGCGGCGGACGGCCTGCCCCTCTGATCCGAAGCGTTGCGGGAGGGGCCTGAAGGAAAGCTGAGGCGGCGGTTAAGAAAAGCTCGATGGACCCCGGCCCGCACATACGGCAGATTGCAGGGTGATTCCACCCCTCTGACCCGGTGCCGGGCTGCTTCGGCATGCCCGCGGTCCGGGCCTCACCCACAGGAGCCGTAGCGTTGAAGGCGCTGGTCAAGGAGAAGGCGGAGCCGGGACTCCGGCTGACGGACGTACCGGAGCCCGTCATCGGCCCCGGTGACGTACTGATCAAGGTCATGCGGACCGGTATCTGCGGCACCGACCTGCACATCCGGGCCTGGGACGGCTGGGCCCAGCAGGCGATCCGCACGCCGCTCGTGATCGGGCACGAGTTCGTCGGGCAGGTCGTCGAGACCGGGCGCGACGTGGCCGACATCCGCATCGGCGACCGGGTCAGCGGCGAGGGCCACCTGGTGTGCGGCAAGTGCCGCAACTGCCTGGCCGGACGCCGCCACCTGTGCCGGGCCACCGTCGGTCTCGGCGTCGGCCGCGACGGCGCGTTCGCCGAGTACGTGGCGCTGCCCGCGGCCAACGTCTGGGTGCACCGCGTCCCGGTCGACCTCGACGTCGCCGCGATCTTCGACCCGTTCGGCAACGCGGTGCACACCGCGCTGTCCTTCCCGCTGGTCGGCGAGGATGTCCTGATCACCGGCGCCGGCCCCATCGGCCTGATGGCCGCCGCGGTGGCCCGGCACGCGGGCGCCCGCAACGTCGTCATCACCGACGTCAGCGAGGAGCGCCTGGAACTGGCCCGCAAGATCGGCGTCAGCCTCGCCCTGAACGTCGCCGAGACCCCGATCGCCGACGGACAGCGGGAGCTTGGGCTGCGCGAGGGCTTCGACGTCGGCCTGGAGATGTCCGGCCGTCCCGAGGCCATGCGGGACATGATCGCCAACATGACGCACGGCGGCCGGATCGCCATGCTCGGCCTGCCCGCACAGGAGTTCCCGGTCGACTGGGCGCGGATCGTCACCTCGATGATCACCATCAAGGGCATCTACGGCCGGGAGATGTTCGAGACCTGGTACGCGATGTCGGTGCTGCTGGAGGGCGGTCTGGACCTCGCGCCCGTCATCACCGGCCGGTACGGGTACCGCGACTTCGAGGCGGCCTTCGCCGACGCCGCCGGCGGCAAGGGCGGCAAGGTCGTCCTCGACTGGACCGCGTAGCCCGCACAGGACCCGACTCCCCTTCTCCGTCAGCGCCTTCAGGAGCATCCCATGTTCGACACCGTCCGCGACGACCTGCGCGCCACCCTCGACGAGATCCGTGCCGCCGGGCTGCACAAGCCCGAGCGGGTCATCGGCACCCCGCAGTCCGCGACCGTCGGCGTCACCGCCGGCGGCCGTCCCGGCGAGGTCCTCAACTTCTGCGCCAACAACTACCTCGGTCTGGCCGACCACCCCGAGGTGATCGCCGCCGCCCACGAGGCCCTGGACCGCTGGGGCTACGGCATGGCCTCCGTCCGCTTCATCTGCGGCACCCAGGAGGTGCACAAGGAGCTGGAGGCCCGGCTGTCGGCGTTCCTCGGCCAGGAGGACACGATCCTGTACTCCTCCTGCTTCGACGCCAACGGCGGTGTCTTCGAGACCCTGCTCGGCGAGGACGACGCGGTGATCTCCGACGCCCTCAACCATGCCTCCATCATCGACGGCATCCGCCTGTCTAAGGCCCGCCGCTTCCGCTACGCCAACCGCGACCTCGCGGACCTGGAGACCAAGCTCAAGGAGGCGTCCGACGCCCGGCGCCGCCTGATCGTCACCGACGGCGTCTTCTCCATGGACGGCTATGTGGCCCCGCTGCGCGAGATCTGCGACCTCGCCGACCGCTACGACGCCATGGTCATGGTCGACGACTCGCACGCCGTCGGCTTCGTCGGCCCCTCCGGCCGAGGCACCCCAGAACTGCACGGCGTCATGGACCGCGTCGACATCATCACCGGCACCCTCGGCAAGGCCCTCGGCGGCGCCTCCGGCGGTTACGTCGCCGCCCGCGCCGAGATCGTCGCCCTGCTGCGTCAGCGCTCCCGCCCGTACCTGTTCTCCAACACCCTCGCCCCGGTGATCGCCGCCGCCTCCCTGAAGGTCCTCGACCTCCTGGAGTCGGCCGACGACCTGCGCGTCCACCTCGCCGAGAACACCGCGCTGTTCCGCCGCCGGATGACCGAGGAGGGCTTCGACATCCTCCCCGGCGACCACGCCATCGCCCCCGTCATGATCGGTGACGCGGCGAAGGCGGCCCGCATGGCCGAGCTGCTGCTGGAGCGCGGCGTCTACGTGATCGGCTTCTCCTACCCGGTCGTCCCGCAGGGCCAGGCGCGCATCCGCGTCCAGCTGTCCGCCGCGCACTCCACGCAGGACGTCGACCGCGCGGTCGACGCGTTCGTCGCCGCGCGCGCCGAACTGGAGGCCTGAGGGGGCCGGACACCCTGGGATAATCGGGGGCATGATCGAGGCACGGCGGCTCCACATCCTCCGTGCGGTGGCCGACCACCGCACGGTCACCGCGGCGGCCGCCGCGCTCTACCTCACCCCCTCGGCCGTCTCCCAGCAGCTGACGGCGCTGGAGCAGGAGACCGGCCACCGGCTGGTCGAGCGCGGCGCCAAGGGGGTACGGCTCACCCCGGCCGGTGAGATCCTGCTCAGCCACACCAACGCCGTCCTCGCCCAGCTGGAGCGCGCAGAGGCCGAGCTGGCCGCCTACGGCTCGGGCGAGGCGGGCACGGTCACCGTGGCGGCCTTCGCGACCGGCATCGCCCAGGTCGTGGCCCCCGCGGTGGCCCGCCTCGCGGCCTCGGCACCCGGCATCCGGATCCGGGTCCAGGACGCGGAGGGCGACGCCAGCCTGCCCATGGTCCTCGACCGGCAGGTCGACGTCGCGGTCGCCGTCGAGTACCGGGGCGCCCCGGCCGCCGGCGATCCCCGCCTGACCCATGTCCCTTTGTACGCCGAGCCGTTCGACGCGGTCGTCCCCCTGGGGCACCGGCTGGCGGACGTCCGCGAGGTTCCCCTCGCCGACCTGGCCAAGGACCCGTGGATCGGCCCCTACCCCGGCAACCCCTGCCACGACGTCGTCGTCCTCGCCTGTGAGAGCGCCGGTTTCCAGCCCCGCCTCGAACACTCCTCCGACGACTTCCGTGCCGTCGTCGCCCTGGCCTCGGCCGACGCCGGCGTCGCCCTCGTACCGCGCTCCGCACTGCGCGGCATGGACCTCACCGATGTGGTCGTCCGGCCCGTCGACGGCGTCGCCCCGACCCGCAGGGTCTTCGCCGCCGTGCGCCGTGGCGCCGAGGGACACCCGCTGATCCGCCCGGTGCTGGAAGCCCTCGGCGAGGCCGCGCTGGCGTGAGGACTCCGTAACCCGCCCGTCTCATTCCCGGGATAGCGTCCCGGATATGAGAACCGAGGACGCCGTCGATCACCTCATCGGAGCCCGGCTGGCCGAGCTGCGCGCCCAACACGGCTGGACACTGGGCGAGTTGGCGGAGCGCAGCGGAGTGAGCCGGTCCACTCTGTCCCGCGCCGAACGGGCGGAGACCAGTCCCACCGCCGCCCTCCTGAACCGCCTCTGCCATGTCTACGGCCGCACGATGTCCCAGCTGCTCAGCGAGGTGGAAGCGGAACCGGCCGCACTGGTGCCGGCCGCGGACCAGCAGGTGTGGGAGGACCGCGCCTCCGCATTCGTCCGCCGGTCGGTGTCGCCGCCGCACGCCGGACTACGTGGCGAACTGGTCGAGGGCCGGCTCGGCGCGGGCGCGGACATCGCGTACGACCGCCCGCCCGTCCCCGGCCTGGAACAGCACCTATGGCTGCTGGAGGGATCCCTGGAGGTGACCGTCGGCGGCCACGTCCATCAGCTCGGCACGGGGGACTGCCTGCGCATGCGCGTCCACGGAGCTACCCGGTTCCGCTGCGCCGGGCCGGGCGCGGCGCGGTACGCGCTGGCGGTGGTGCGGCCGTGAGGGTGGAGCGCTGGGACGGAGCCCGCGTCCGCGACCGGGCCGACGATCTGGCGGCGCTGCTGGCCGACGCCGTGGCCTCCGGCGCCTCCGTCGGCTTTCTCGCGCCGCTCGGTCACGCGGAGGCGGTCACCTGGTGGCGGCAGCGGGCGGACGCCACGGAAGCGGGCCACCTCGCCGTCTGGGCGGCCGTGGATCCCACCGACCGCGTGACCGGCACGGTCGGCCTCGCCTACCCCGGCAAGCCGAACAGCCGGCACCGCGCGGAACTCGTCAAGCTGATGGTGCACCGCTCCGCGCGCGGGCGGGGACTGGGCCGCCGGCTGCTCGCCACCGCCGAGGACGCGGCCGTGGCCGGCGGGATCACCCTGCTCCACCTCGACACCGAGACCGGCAGCCCCGCCGAGGAGCTGTACCGCTCGGCCGGCTGGACGGTGGCCGGCACCATCCCCGACTACGCGGCCGCCCCGGCGGGCGGGTTGCGGCCGACGACGCTGTACTACAAGCGGCTCGGAGGGTGACTGTCAGTGGCAGGAGCTACGGTGCGTGGCATGCCGGATGCAGAAGACGTACGCCGCATTGCCCTGTCCCTGCCGGAGACCACGGAGAAGACCGCCTGGAACATGCCCACCTTCCGGGTGGCGGGGAAGATGTTCGCGACCCTGCCCGAGGAGGAGACCTCCATCGCCGTGCGCTGTCCCAAGGAGGAGCGCGCCGAACTGGTGCTGGCCGAACCGGAGAAGTTCTGGATCGCCGGCCATGAGGCGCAGTTCGCCTGGGTGAGAGCGAGACTCGCCGCCCTGGAGGACGAGGACGAGCTGCGGGACATCCTCGCCGACTCCTGGCGCCAGGCCGCGCCGCCCCGACTCCTCGACGCCCACCCCGAGTTGCTCCTGTCCGGGGAGTGAGAATCCCGGTGCGCGCGGCCGGGGCCCGACGTGATCCCGCGCGGCGGAACCGGGGCGGGCGGCACCGGGGTGCGGGGGAGCGGTGCCGCCGGCGCCGGACGGCGGGACGGCTCGACGAGGGGGAGGGGAGCACAGGGCATGACGGGAACGGACGCACGACGCGGCAGTGCTGCCGTACGGGAGGCGCACGGCACCGCGACCGGTGGCCCGGCCGTCTGGTCGCGGGACTTCGCACTGTTCTTCGTGGCCCGGGCCGTAGCCCGCCTCGGCGACACCATGCTGCCCGTCGCCCTCGCCACCGGCCTGCTGGAGCAGGGTTACGGCGCGGGCGCGGTCGGTCTCGCCATGGCCGCCACGACAGCCGCGTTCGCCGGACTGGTCGTCTTCGGCGGGGTCATCGCCGACCGGTTCAGCACGAGGAAACTGATGATCGGTGCCGACCTCGTCCGGCTCGGCACCCAGTCGCTCGCCGCGGGCCTGTTCCTCACCGGGCACGTGGTGCTGTGGCACATCTGCGCCATCGGAGTCGTCAACGGCGTGGCCGGTGCCGTCTTCCAGCCGGGCGTGGCCAGTACGGTGCCCCGTCTCGCCGCCGACATCCAGGGCGCGAACGGCGCGATCCGTATCGCCGAATCCACCGCCCAGCTCGCCGGTCCGGCCGTCGCCGGCGTCCTGGTCGGCCTCGCCTCGCCCGGCGGGGTCCTCGCCGCGCACGCCGCCACCTACACGGTCAGCGCACTGTGCCTGCTGCTGCTCCGGCTGCCCCCGCTGCCCCCGGGCGCCCGCGCCGCCACCGGCTCCGGCATGCGGGCCTTCCGCGCCGATCTCGTCGACGGCTGGCGGGAGTTCCGTGCCCGCGCCTGGCTGTGGGGCGTGATCGCCGTCTGGTGCCTCTACATGATCGCCGTATGGGGTCCGGCCGTCCCGCTGGTGGCGACGGAGGTCGTCCGGCACCACGGCCCGGGCGCCTACGGCCTGGTCAACTCGGCCCTTGGCGGGGGTACGGTGATCGGCGGCCTGATCGCCCTGCGGCTGCGGCCCCGCCGCATGCTCCGGGCGGGCGCAGTCGCCCTGTTCGCCTTCTTCGGTTTCCCGGCGGCCGTCGGGGCGGGACTCGGCGTACCGGCCATGGCGGCCGGGGCCGCGGTCGCCGGTGCCGGGATGTCCTTCTGGGGTGTCATGTGGGCGACCAGCGTGCAGACCCAGGTCCCGGCGGACGTCCTCAACCGCATCCACGCCTACGACGTGGCCGGCTCGCTCGCCATGATGCCGGTCGGACAGGCCCTCGCCGGCCCCGCGGCCGGAGCACTGGGCGCCGGCCACGTCCTGCTGATCTCCGGCGCGGTGAGCCTGGTCGTGGCGGCGGCCCTGCTCGCGGTCCCGGCGATACGCGACCTGGTCCGGGCCGACGCGGACACCTCCGCCGGCTGAGACGACGGCCCCCGGTGCCCGGTCGTGCGGCTTCCGCCCGTGCCGTCACGCGCCGGTGGCCCGGGCGGTGGTGCGGCCGGCGCCCAGGTAGCCGGCGATCCGCCGGCGCAGGCTCGCCGGGTCCAGCCCGTGGGCGGCCACGTGCTCCTCGACCGTGCCGTAGCGGCGCAGTTCACGGCGGCCCACGCCGAGGCCGAGCACCCGGTGCGGGACATCGGACAGCGCCTCGCTCACCGCTGCCGACGACGTCCCCGCGAGGTACGGCTCGACCAGCACGACGTCCGTGCCGGCGGCCTGTGTCGCCCGGCGCAGCCCGGCCGCGTCGAAGGGCCGTACGGTCGTCGCGTAGAGCACGGTCACGTCCAGGCCCTCGGTGGCGGCGAGGACGGCGTCCAGCATCGGGCCGACGGCGACGACCACCCCGGAGCGCCCCTCGCGCACGGTGCGGAAGTGCCGCCCGTCGATGGCCCGCCCCTGCTGGTTGGACTGCAGGGACAGGCGCACGTACACCTTGTCGTCGCCCGCGCCGACCGCGTGGCGCAGCAGCGTCTCGGCCTCGTCGGGATGGCCGGGAACATGCACGGTCCAGCCGTCCAGCGTGTCGAGGAGGGCCACGTCACCCGGAGCCATGTGCGTGAAGCCTCCGGCCGGCCAGTCGAACGAGGCGGCGGCACTCACCAGCACCGCCCCCACGTCCTGGTGGCCAAGATCCAGCTTGACCTGCTCGAACGGACGCTCCACGAGAAAGCTCGCGAAGGTGTGCACGACGGGCCGCAGCCCGGTGAGCGCCAGCCCCGCCGCCGTACCGACCAGCAGCTGTTCACGGATGCCGACGTTGATCACCCGGTCGGGGTGGCGGCGCATGGTCTCCCGGAAGCCGTCGGCACCGATCTCGGCGAGGACGACGGCGACCCGCGGGTCCTCGTCCAGCAGCCGGGAGACGACGGGGGCGAAACGGTCACGCATGGTGTCCATCAGAGGACCCTTTCCCTTGCGGCGAAGAGGGGGAGCGGTGGAAGTCAGGCGTTCTTCGGTTCGACACGGGCCACGACCACGTGCGGCCGGCCGGGATGCGGTGCGGTGAACGCGGCGTACAGCGCCTCGTGGTCGCGCCCGTCGACACTCACCGCGGACCAGCCCGCGGCCTCGAACCGGGCGGCGATCCCGCCGGGCCGTGCGTGGCTCGCGGAGGAGTTGTCGATCACCACGGTGTGCAGCCGGTCCAGTCCGGCGGGCCCGGCGAAGGCGATCGCCTCGTGGTTGCTGCCCTCGTCCAGCTCCGCGTCCCCGATCAGCACCCAGACCGCCGGGCCGGGCAGGCCCTGCGCGCGCAGACCCAGTGCGGTGCCCACGGCGATGGGCAGCCCGTGCCCCAGCGACCCGCTGCCGATCTCGGCGCCGGGCACCAGGACCCGGTCCGGGTGATGCCCGAGCGGGGAGTCGTACGACCCGAACCCCGGCAGCCAGGCCACGGGCACGAACCCCTTCGCGGCCAGCACGGCGTAGTACGCCATGGGCCCGTGCCCCTTGCTGAGCAGGAAGCGGTCGCGGGCCGGGTCGTCCCGCCGCTCGGGAGTGACCCGGAGCACGCGGTCGTAGAGCACCCACAGCACGTCGAGCGTGGAGGTG
This sequence comes from Streptomyces sp. NPDC014991, assembly GCF_043080665.1. Lineage (NCBI taxonomy): Bacteria > Bacillati > Actinomycetota > Actinomycetes > Kitasatosporales > Streptomycetaceae > Streptomyces > Streptomyces sp. NPDC014991. The sequence goes on along the minus strand of NZ_JBIBVY010000008.1, from coordinate 128,733 downwards.
GCCGCCGGGCCGTGCTTCTCGTCGCCGGTCATCAGCCCCATCAGGCGGGGCAGGTCCTGGTAGCCGTGCGTGCGGCTGTCGTCCGTTGTGATCGTCATGCAGACGATCGTGCAACCTCAAGCGGACTTGAGGTCAACAGGGAAAGGGGCGACGACCACCGATCCGAGTGCGGTATTGTTTCCCTGCGCGTTCGGCCGGGGGTGAGCCCAGGTCAAACGGCATCGGGACGTGGCGCAGCTTGGTAGCGCACTTGACTGGGGGTCAAGGGGTCGCAGGTTCAAATCCTGTCGTCCCGACTCGTGAGAGTCGTAGATCAGGGCCGGTTTCGGAGTAATCCGAAACCGGCCCTTGATCGTTCGGGGGCCGGCCGGGAACCGGCGGCGCGACCTGGAAGCCGAAGTCGTTGGACATACCGGCACTTTCGCTCTGAACGGATGCCCGCCTGTAGCGGTGGAACTGACATAAAGTGCGTTATCTATGTCTGTGGAGGACGGTGACGAGTGCCAAGTGTGAAGGCGGAGCGAGCCGCCCGGACCCGACAGAGGATCCTGCTGGCCGCGGCCGAGGTCTTCGACGAGACCGGTTACGAGAAGGCGGCAGTGACCCAGATCGTGGAACGAGCCGGGCTCACCCTTGGCGCGCTCTACTTCCACTTCGGCTCGAAGCAGGGCCTGGCCGAAGCATTGATGAACGCCCAGCCGACGACGATAGAACCTCACCTCGAGTCGACCGGGCTGCAGCGCGTGGTGGACATCACCCTGGTGTGGGCGGACCGCATGAAACGCGACCCGATCCTGCGCGCGGGAGTCCGCCTCGCCGTCGAACAGGGCAGTCACGGCATGAACGACGCCTCCTCCTTCGAGCAGTGGCGGACGCTCATGCGCGGTCACCTCGACGTGGCGCGGTCCGACGGTGAACTCCGTGCGGCCGTCAGCCCCGACCAGCTGGCCCGGTTCGTCGTCGGCGCCTGCACCGGCATGCAGGTCTACTCGCAGCTCGCCACCGACCGTGCCGACCTCATGGAACGCGTCCAGGACATGTGGGAGCTGCTGCTGCCCAGCGTCGCCTGCGAGTCGGTGGCCGGCGAGATCCAGGTCGACTCCGAGCGCGTCCCCGCCTCATGACCACCACCGTGACCACGTCCCGGCACATCGTCCTCACCGGAGCCACCGGACAGATCGCCCCGCTGGTGGTCCGGCATCTCGCGGCGCACCATCGCATCACCCTCGCCAGTCGCACGGCTCGCACGACGACGCAGCGTCCCGGCGTCACGCACGTCGCCTGCGACTACGACGCCCCCGACAGCCTCGTCGACGCGTTCGTCGGCGCCGACGCCCTCTTCGTCGTGACGAACGACCCCACGCGCCCCGAACACGACCGGAACATCGTGCGGGCGGCTGCCGAGGCCTCGGTGGGGCACATCGTCAAACTCTCCGCGGCGGCGGTGCACGACAGCGCGGCGCAGGACCTGGTCACCCAGTGGCAGCGCGGCAACGAGGAGGGCATCAGGGCGAGCGGCATCCCGTGGACCATGATCCAGCCACGCTTGTTCATGTCACATGCCCTGGCCTGGGCATCCAGTATCCGAAGAGCCGGTGTCACCTACGCGTTGCACCCTCATAGCCGCAACGCGTGCATCGCACCGGAGGACATCGCCGAGGCATCCGCCCGCGTCCTCGGCGATGGGAAGCACCACTTCCAGTCCTATCAGCTCACCGGCCCGCAGTCGCTCACGGCCCACGAACAGTCCGCAGTCCTGGCCGAACTGCTGGGGCGCCCCATCGTCTGCCGGGAGCTTTCCCGTGCGGAGGCACACGCGAGCTACTCGCGCCGGTACTCGCCGGCGATGGCCGACGCTCTGGTCGACGGCGCCGAGCGGCAGTTGGCAGGTGCCAAGGCCCGGACCACGAACACGGTCGAGCAGCTCACGGGGAGGCCCGCGACCACCTTCGCCGAGTGGGCGGCCGGCCACAAGGACCGCTTCGCGTGAGACGAGTGGGTACGGCGGAGGGGAAAGCCGAGCGCGAGGCGGCACCGGAGCACACGCTCTGTCCCAGGTAGGGGAAACGCGACGTCCACGTTGAGGAGAACCATGCCCGCACGGGGCCTGCTGCACGGCAAGACAGTCATGATCACCGGAGCGAGCAGCGGCATCGGTGCCGCGGCGGCAGAACTCTTCGCCCAGGAGGAGGCCCGCGTGGTGCTGACCGCCCGCCGTGAGGACCGGCTGCTCGAGATCGTGGACAAGATCGGCGCGGCAGGTGGGCAGGCCACCGCCGTGGTGGCCGACGTGACCCGCGCCGACGACATGCACGCGGCCGTACGGACGGCGCTCGATACGTTCGGCAGCCTCGACGCCGCCTTCAACAACGCGGGGTGGACCTCCACCGGAACTCCGATGCATCTGATGGACGACGAGGAGTACGACCGCATCATGGACGTCAATGCCCGAGGCGTGTGGAACGCGATGCGGGCCCAGACAGCCGTGATGCTCGAACACGGCGGCGGCTCCATCGTGAACACGTCGAGCGTCGCCGGAGTCCGCGCGACCGGCGCCTCGGCGCCGTACATAGCCGCCAAACACGCCGTCATCGGCCTGAGCCGGGCCGCGGCCGACGAGTACGTGAAGCAGCACATCCGCGTCAACGCCATCGCTGTCGGCAGCACCCGGACCGAGCTGATGGACCAGGTGCTCTCCGACACCCCTTCGCTCTACGGGCCCTTCACCGAGCGCGCCATGCAGCAGCGCCTGGCGGATCCCGTCGAGATCGCTCAGACGGCCGCCTGGCTCTGCTCGGACCGCTCGTCGTTCACCACGGGCGCCGTCATTCCGGCCGACGGAGGATGGACCGCCCGGTAGTCGCACGCACCGCACCGGGCCGGGCGCCCTCTCCTCTTCAGCAGGAGGCGCGCACCTGGGCGTGGGGAAGGCGGCGGACACCGGTGTTGTGTGGTGACGCCGGCCGGGGAACGACCGGCCCTCGAAGTCGCGTAAGCCCGAAGTCCCCGCTCAGGGTGCTGACCACGATCGTCGCAAGCCGCGGCTGCCGCATCAGCGGCAGCAGGCCGGGCAGCGGCCTGTCGACCAGATCCGTCAGCCATGTCCGCGCCGAGGCCGACGGCCCTCGCTGAGCCGGCAACCGCAGCCGGACGCGTCCCGTCGAGGGACCGGGAAAAATCACCGGGCGGCTCAGGACGTGCTGCCGCTCGCTCCCCTCCGCGGTCCTGCGGTCCGCGAGCACCTGCCGGACGGTGAGCGCCGGCGAGTTGGCCGACTGGGACGTCACCTGCCGCGCGGCTCGGGGTCGAACCTCCTGTGCACTCCGGCGGAGTGCTCGCCGCGCTTTCGGATGAAGGCGGGCGCGAGTGTCCAGGCCGTCACCGCCGGGCTGGCCTGCTTCACCCAGCGAAAGCGGACCCCGGCGCGCTGCCGACCGGTCCCAGGGGCCGGCGTTCACGAACTGGTGCATGGCCTGAGAGGCCGTCGGGGGAGTCGCTGACGGATCGCGCCAGCCGCCGTTCCGGCTTCCTTCCGGGTGTCTGAAGCAGTGCCCTGAAGTACAGCTCCGCCCACCTGCGCTGGTCCACCCGTGGCAGGTCCGTGCCATCGGTACGGTCCCTCCCGACGCTGACCCCGAAGCGCGTACGGACGACCTCGCCGCCGGCGACGGGGGATTCACCCGGCGGCGAGGCCGTACCAAGCATAAATAGCGCTCTTTATCTGTGTCCACGCGGGGGTCGACGCGATGCGGCCCGACCAAGTCCAGTGGTGGGAATCGCCGCAGAAGTCGCGAGCGACAGCACGGTGCGGCTCCCGGACGGCGTGCGCGAAGAGCTTCGGCGGCCGCGGCAACCTCCCGATGAGTTGCGAATCGCAACCGACATGTCGTACGGTCAAAACAGTTGCGATTTGCTACTGATACGGACGGGAGTGCGATGGACGCCTGGCGGCGGTTGCTGCTCGCGGTGGTGTGCGGTGTCGCAGTGGCGAGCATCTATGCCGCGCAGCCGATTCTGGAGCCGATGGGCCACGATCTGGGTCTGTCGCCGGGAGCGGCCGGGTGGATCGTCGCGACCGGCCAGTTCGGCTACCTGGCGGGGCTGGTGCTGCTGGTCCCGCTCGGCGATGTGGTCGACAGGCGCCGGCTCATCGCCGTGCACCTGGCGGTCACCGGGGCGGGCATGACGCTGACGGTCTCGGCGTCAGCCGCATGGGTGGCGTTCGCGGGGCTCGCGACGGCCGGGGTGTTCGCGGTCGTCGTGCAGACCACGGTGGCCTACGCCGCGTCGGTCTCGCTGCCCGCCGAGCGCGGACGGAACATCGGAGTCGTGACCTCGGGCGTTGTCGTCGGCATCCTGGGTGCCCGGGTCGCCACGGGCACACTCGCCGAGGTGTGGAGCTGGCGGAGCGTCTACGCCGTGCTCGCGGTGGTGTCACTGGGGCTCGCGGCCCTCGTCCTCGTCGTACTGCCGTCGCAGGAGCGCCCGAGCCGGCCCGCGGGATACAGGCGAGCCGTCGCCTCGATCGGCGGACTGTTCGGGCAGCGCGTCCTCCTGACGCGCGGCCTCATCGCCTTCTTCCTGTTCGCCTCGTTCGGGACTCTGTGGAGCGGACTGTCCCTGCCGCTGGCGGCCGCGCCGTGGCAGCTGAGCGAGAGCCGGATCGGGCTGTTCGGCATCGCGGGACTCGCCGGCGCACTCGGCGCGGCACGCGCCGGACGGTGGGCGGACGCGGGACGGGCCGTACCGGTCACCGGGCTTGCGCTCACCCTGGTGATCGTCTCGTGGGCAGCGATCGCGCGGCTGCCGTCGTCGCTGTGGCTCCTCACCGCCGGGATCGTGCTTCTCGACTTCGCGGTCCAGGTCGTCCATGTGAGCAACCAGCACCTGCTCACCACCGCGCGTCCGGACCGCATCAGCAGCGTCATCGGCGGCTACATGGTCTTCTACTCGCTCGGCTCCGCCCTCGGCGCGGCCTCGACCACTGCCGTCTTCAGCGTCCACGGCTGGGCGGGGTCCAGTCTCCTCGGGGCCGTATTCGCGGCCTGCGCACTGGCCGTCTGGGCGATCGACAGGCGACCGTCCCTCGGCGGCGCGAGCCTCCGGTCCGAGGAGGCGGGCACGCGTAAGGACGCCGCCGTCGGCTGAATCCCCCGGCGCCGACGGCGAGGTCGTCCACACGCGCTCCGGGGACAGCGGCGGGAGAGGCAGTACCGATGACACTGCCGCACGGGCCGGTGCCGGGGGAATGCACCGAAGGCGGTGGGACCCGCCGGCTCCGGCCCTTCGTCGCCACGCCACGGGGGGCCTAGTCGTTCGGCGGGCTCCGGCGACGTACCGGCACCGCCGGCAGCATCCTCCTCGGTCGCCTCGGCGGGCCCCGCGCTCACCGGCTCCTCGTCCGGCGCGCCGTGCCCTCCGGCCGCCGCCAGAGACGTGTGTTCACCGACACCGGCCGTGGCCTCATGCCTGCAGCAGCGGAGCGCGACCATATTGCCCATGCGACATAATGGTTTCAATGCGCAACTCATCGGGAGGTGTCATGGCGGGCAAGACCCCGCGCGCCGCGGACCCTGGCTGGACCGATCCGGACTGCCCCGTCGCCCGAACGCTCGACCTCGTCGGCGACAGGTGGAGTCTCCTCGTCGTCCGTGACGCGATGGACGGCGCGCGATCGTTCACCGAGTTCCAGCGACGCACCGGTATCGCCCGCAACATCCTCACCGATCGCCTGCGCAAGCTCACCGCTCACGGAATCCTCGTCCAGCGCACCGCGCCATCGGGCCGCCGCCAGGAGTACGTGCTCACCGACACCGGCCGCGACCTCTTCCCTGTCATCCTCACCCTGCGGCAGTGGGGCGAGCGCCACGCCTTCGCCCCTGGCGAGGCCCACTCCGTCCTCGTCGACCAGCACGGCACCCCGGTGCCGGAGACCGCACCGACCGGCGCCGACGGCACCCTGCTCGACAGCGAGACCACCCACGTGCGGAGGGCCCGACAGAAAGCGGACCCGAACTGACGGGCTCGCAGGAGAGTCACTGGCAGGCCGGAGGCGGCTTCGGAGGCGCTCCCGAAGCCGCCACCGATCGAATTCAGGACACGACGCCCACATGGGCGAGCGCCTGCTTCAGCAGGGCTCCGTGCCCGCCCGGCATCTCGTTCTGCACCGCCGGCGAGGCGGCCTCCTGGGGACTGAACCAGACGAGGTCCAGCGCGTCCTGGCGGGGCCGGCAGTCGCCGGTCACCGGGACGACGTAGGCCAGGGAGACCGCGTGCTGGCGCGGGTCGTGGTACGGGGTCACGCCGGCCGTCGGGAAGTACTCGGCGACGGTGAAGGGCTGGAGCGAGGACGGGACGCGGGGGAGGGCCACCGGGCCGAGGTCCTTCTCCAGATGGCGCAACAGCGCGTCCCGTACCCGCTCGTGGTGCAGGACGCGGCCGGAGACCAGGGCCCGGCTGACCGTTCCGTCCTGGCCGATGCGCAGCAGCAGCCCGATGCTGGTGACTTCACCGCTGTCGTCCACGCGCACGGGAACGGCCTCGACGTACAGGATCGGCATCCGGGCCCGGGCCATCTCCAGCTCGTCCGTGGTGAGCCAGCCGGGCGTGGTTTCGGTCATGTCAGACATTGCTTGATCATACTTTCCGGGTGGGGCGCCCGCGGGGATCGCGGGCCGGTTCGGATACGGGCGGTCCGTACAGCCGGCGGGCGTTGTCGCGGCCCGTCCAGTCCGCGATGCGCAGGGCGTCGGCCAGGCTCAGCTCGTCGGCGTCCACACGGTCCTGGAGCAGACCGGCGAGCCCCTGCCGGAAACACAGGGCGCCCAGGTGGTGGAACTCGGCCACACCGTAGGCGTCCGAGCTGTACAGGAGCTTGCGGAACGGGGTGATCTCCAGCGCCTCCTCCAGCACGGCCCGGCAGCGGGCCGGGCCGGTGTGGTGCAGGGCGAGACCGACGTCCAGGTACACCTGCTCGAACACCGCGGCCAGCCAGGCGGCTTGGCGCTGGTACGGCCAGCAGTGCAGCAGCAGCACCGGGATCGTGCCGGCGGTCAGGTGCAGCCAGTCGGCGAGCAGCGCGGGGTCGGCGCGGTGCAGCCGTACGTCCGCGTCACCGAAACCGGTGTGCAGCTGGAGCGGCAGCCCCAGATCGACGGCGGCCCACAACAGGTGCCGGACCAGCACCGGGTCGGTGAGCCGGCCGCCGCCCACCAGCCAGCGCCTGGCCGCCCGCGTGACCTCGGCGTCCGCCGGACGCTCCGGGTCCAGGGCGAAGCCGGTGCGGTACGCGGCGATGGACTTCACCGCCACCACGCCCGGCCGGCGCACGGCCTCCTCGGCGGTGGCGCGCAGGACGGCAGGGTACTCGCCGGCCTCCACGCCCCGGGCGGCCACCGATTCGGCGAGCTGTTCCAGCCGTACGACCTCGCAGGCGGTGGCGCCGGCCGCCGCGGCCAGCTCGGCGGGGCTGGTGACCGGGTGCGGGGCGTAGCCGGTGTCCACGCAGAACACTCCGGCCCCGGACGCCGTCAGGAAGCGCCGGTTGACCTCCTGCCAGCCCAGCTCCGAGCGCCGGGTCAGGTAGTCGGCGGGCGGCGCGTGCCGGGGCAGGTCCAGCAGGGGCGCGCAGTGGCGGCGGACGGCCACGCCGACGGGGCTGTCGAAGGACGAGACGCCGGGCCAGGCGTCGCCCTCGGTGAGCAGGGACTCGAAGTCCCCGGCGCTCAGGTCGGCCGTCACCGCGCCGTGGCAGTGGTGGTCCACCAGCGGCAGCGCGGCGAGGGCCTCGTGGACCGGTCCTGGTGCGGCCATGGTCAGTACCTCCAGCGGTAGGCCGCCGCCACCTGGGCGTCGTCGAGGCCGTCGACGGCCGCCGCCTCGCCGAGCCGTACGGCGGTCACCGCGTCCGCCAGTACGGGGCCCAGCGCCGCCCGCAGCACCGGGTCCGCGCGGAACTCCCCGGCGGCCTCCGGCAGCGACCGCGGCAGCCGCCGTACGCCGAGGGCCGCCGCCTCCTGCGGGCCGTAGCGGGCCGGGTCGCCGGTGATCTCCTCAGGGAGGACGCGGCCCGCCGTCATGCCGTCGAGTCCGGCGGCGATCACGCAGCCGAGAGCCAGATACGGGTTGGCGGCCAGGTCGACCGGCTTGACCTCCAGGTTGGCGTCCTGGGCGTGGTGGCCCGCCGTCCCCGTGATCACTCGCAGCGCGGCCTCCCGGGTCTCGCGGCCCCAGGCGGTGAACACCCCCGCCCACCGGGACGGTCTGAGCCGCAGATAGCTGGCCGGGCTCGGGGCGGTGACCGCCGTCAGCGCGGGGAGACGGGCGAGCACCCCGGCGACGAAAGACTCCGCTTCGGCCGTCATGCCGTACCGGCGGTCACCGCCCGCGTGCAGGTTCACCCCGCCGCGCCAGCAGGACAGGTGCAGATGGCCGCCGTTGCCGACACCCTCGGCGGTCACCGCGGGCGCGAACGACACCCGAAGGCCGTGCCGCTGGGCCACCGCCCGGATGGTCTGGCGCACCAGCACGCTGCGGTCGGCCGCGGCCACCGGGTCCTGCGCGCCCACCGAGATCTCGAACTGGCCGCCCGCGTACTCGGGATGCAGCTGGTCGACGTCCACGTCCTGCGCGGCGCACGCGGCCAGCAGGTCGGCGGTGTAGTCGCTCAGCTCGACCTGCCGAATCGCGCCGTACGCCGGTCCGTTGACCGCCGGCACGAACTCCCCGGTGGGCGCCGAGCCGGCGCCCACCGACCATTCGATCTCGATCGCCGCCTTGAGGACGAGGCCGTGCCGGTCGGCGGCGTCGGTGACGACCCGGCGCAGGAAGGTCCGGGTGCAGCCGGGGTGCCGGGTGCCTTCCTGGGTGATGCGGTCCACCGGCGCCCACGCCCAGCCGGGCTGACCGGCCAACGCCACCAGCCGGTCCAGGTCCGGGTAGAGCCGCAGGTCGCCGTCGGGGGAGCCGAGGACGTCGGTGGTGACGACGGAGTCGCCGGCGAGGAACGTGTCGAACACCGGGGACATGCCGACGCCCCAGGACACGGCCGCCTCCAGCCGGGCCGTCGGGATCGTCTTCACCCGGCCGACGCCCGCCGTGTCGACGTAGGCCAGCACGATGCCGTGCACGCCCCGCGCGGCCAGGCCGGCGGTCAGCGCGGCGACCCGGCGCAGATCCGCGGGACGGCCGCCGGGCACAGGGTCGGCGAAAGTCGTCATACGTCCTCCTCGGCGGGCTCGGCGGCGCACGCGGCCGGGATCAGGGTCGCACGGCGGCCGTGCCGGACCCCGGCACCGGTGCGGCCGGCTCCGGGGTGCCGGAAGGGGCGGCGGACCCGGCGTTACCGTGGGCGCCGGCCGGCGGGGCGTGGTCCTCGCTCACCTGTCCACCCTTCTCCCGTACGGTCTCCCGTCGTCATTGTGCCGCCCGCTGATCACCCGTGCCGGGGAACGGGCACCTTGGGCGGTTCCGGGCACGGGTGCGACCCGGTCCCTACCGGCTCCGGGCGTGCCCTGGGCATGAGGAACACTGGACCGGTAGCCCGGCCACCGACCGAAAGCAGGACATGCCCGCCACGCCCGCGCCCCTGTACGACACGTCCGGCCCGCCCGCCGGCCCCGCCGACATCCGGCTGATCGTCACCGACATGGACGGCACGCTGCTGGACGACGCCAAGCGGATGCCCGGCGGGCTGTGGCCGATGCTCGCCGAACTGCGCCGCCGCGGCGTGCTGTTCAGCCCGGCCAGCGGCCGTCAGTACGCGACGCTGGCCCGGCAGTTCGCCGACGTCGCCGACGGCATGGTGTTCATCGCGGAGAACGGCACGTACGTGGTCCGTGACGGCGTGGAGCTGAGTTCCGACCCGCTGGACCGGTCCGTCGCCGCCGCGGTCGCCCGGACGGTACGGCGGCTGGTCGCGGGCGGCGCGGACGTCGGCGCGGTCGTCTGCGGCAAGCGGGCGGCGTACGTGGAGCGGACCGACGAGGCGTTCCTCGCCGAGGTGCGCACGTACTACGCCGAACACCGGATCGTGGACGACGTCACCGCCGTCGACGACGACCTGATCAAGGTGGCGCTGTTCGACTTCGGCCCCGCCGAGCACACCACCGCCCCGGCCCTCGCCGGGTTCGCCGCCACCCACCAGGTCGTCGTCTCCGGCGAACACTGGGTGGACGTCATGAACCGCACCGCCAACAAGGGCACGGCCCTGCGCGGTCTCCAGCGCGCGCTCGGCATCAGCCCCGCGCAGACCATGGTGTTCGGCGACTACCTCAACGACCTGGAGATGCTCGACGCCGCCGACTGGTCCTTCGCCATGGCGGGAGCCCACCCCGAGGTGATCCGCCGGGCCCGCCACCTGGCCCCGTCCAACAACGACGACGGCGTACTGCGCACCATCGCCCGCGTCCTCGGACTGTAGCCCCGGCCCGCGGCCCGGCACGCGTACGCGCAGCGCCGGGCCCGGGCGCCGGTGCGTGGCCGTCAGGGCTTCCGTGCGACCCCGCCGTACAGCGAGATCCGCTCCTGGGGTTCCTCCTCCGGGCGCCACTCCGCCACGGACACGATCCCGGGCTCCAGCAGGTCCAGCCCCCGGAAGAAGGCGCCCACCTCGGCGTGCGAGCGGGCGACCAGAGTCACACCGCCCGCCGCGTAGGCCGCGATGCCCGTGCGGACGTTCTCCGGATCGAAGTCGGCGGTCATGTTCGACAGCACCAGGAAGCTGCCCGGCGCCAGCACGTCGACCAGGGCGGCCACCAGGTCGTGGGCGCCGTCCTCGTCGGCGATGAAATGCAGCAGCGCGATGAGGGAGAGGGCCACCGGACGGTCGAAGTCCAGGACGCGGCCGGCCTGTTCGAGGATGGTGTGCGGATCGCGGGCGTCGGCCTGTACGTACTCCGTCACACCGGCGGGGGTGCCGCGCAGCAGCGCGTGCGCGTGGGCCAGCACGATGGGGTCGTTGTCCACGTAGACCACCCGGGCGTCCGGGGTGACGGATTGCGCGATCTGGTGCAGGTTCGGCTCGGTCGGTATGCCGGTGCCGATGTCAAGGAACTGGCGGATCCCCGCCTCGGCGGCCAGCGCGCGGGTGGTCCGGCGCATGAACGCCCGGTTCGCGCGGGCGGCCTTCGGAGCGCCCCCGTCGATGGCCGTGATCCGGCGTGCCAGTTCCTCGTCGACCGGGTAGTTGTCCTTGCCGCCGAGGAACCAGTCGTACACCCGCGCCGGATGCGGCCGGGTGGTGTCGATGTGCTGGATGTCCGGCTCGGTCCCCGTCACGTGCTGCTCCTCCGCGCTCCGGTCCCGGTGGTCGTTCCGGGACGTGCGGGGAGCAGTCTGACACGATCACGCGGCGCGGCGCAGACAGGCCCCGCTCACCTGCCCGCCGGGTGTCGCCCGCGCCAACACGGCGGGCGGCACGGGCGGTTCGGCGTCCCCTGGCCGGCTTCCCGGTGCGCTCGGGGCGGAGCGGCCGGACACCCTTGGGCGGCTGCCCGCCCACGGCTCGAGCGGGTCGTGGCCCGGCGTCATCAGCCGGTGCCCGCGGCGGGCGTCCTCCGGCGTGGTCCCGGGTGCGGGGCCCTTCTCCAGGTCCGTCAGGGCATCGACCCGGACGACGACGTGGTGCATCACCCGGACGTTCCGCGGCCCAGTGCTCCCGCAGCGTGTCGAGTTCCGGGGCGTCGGCCATGGTCCCCGACCCGGCCTGGGCCCTCTCGTCCGGATCAGGCCGGGTCGGGGAGCGGGCCTGATCCGGACCGAAGACCCTAGCCGGCGGCGCCCTGCTCGGGCGACTGGTTCTCGGCCTGGAACATCCAGCGCTGCTTCTCCAGGTCGGCCGTGATGGCGATCAGCAGATCCTGGGTGACCGGGTCGGCCTTCTCGGTCGCTTCGATCCGCTCGCGCAGCCGGTCGACGGCCGTCCCCAGCGATTCGACCATCAGCTCCACGACCGCCGTGTCGCGCAGCCAGCCGTCCTTGGTGCCGGGCAGCGCGAAGGCCGCGGCGATGGTCTCCGGCCGGCCGTCAGGCGACACGCCCAGCGCGGCGGCCCGTTCGGCGACCGTGTCCGAGTGCTCGCGGGCGGTGGTGACCACCTCGTCCAGCTGGAGGTGGATCGACCGGAAGCGCGGGCCGACGACGTTCCAGTGCGCCTGCTTCCCGATCAGTGACAGTCCGAGCAGGTCGACCAGGGTGTCCTGCAGGGCGGTTCCGGCGACGCCGAGCGCCTCCTCGGGCAGCGTGCTCCTGACCACGGTCATGATGGTTCGGTCCCCTTTCGTCAGCGTTCCCGGTCACGTCCGAAAGGGCGGGTGCCCCGGCTCTTCCGGGGGCAAACGCGCTGATCAGCGAGGCAGTACCCGGTCCAGGAAGTCCAGCGTCTCCGCGCGGACCGCCTCCTGGCACGTCTCGTGGAACACCTCGTGCCGTGCCCCGGCGAAGATCCGTTCGGTCAGCCGGCCGCCGCTCAGCCGCCGCACCCCGGGCCGGCTGCCGGGCAGCGGCACCAGCCGGTCGTCGTCCCCGTGCAGCCACAGCAGCGGCAGCCGGCCGACGTCACCGCCCTGGGCGACGGTCTCCAGGGTCCGGGTGAACGCCTGGAGCGTCGGCCGCTTCATGGGCCCGTGCCAGACCAGCGGATCGGCCGCGTACGCGGCGCCCACGGCCGGGTCCCGGGAGAGCGCGGACGGGCTGACCGGCAGATCCGGGATCTCGTCCAGGGCCAGCAGCCGCCCCGGCAGTTCCCAGGTGCCGATCACGGGCCCGGACAGGACCAGCGCGCTCAGCTCGTCACCGTACCGCTGGGCGTACCGGGCCGCGACGAGGCCGCCCATGGAGTGACCGACCAGGACGAGCGGCAGGCCGGGGTGGGCGGCCCGGGCGAGGTCCGCCACCCGGTGCACGTCCGTGACCACGTCCTCGAAGTCCTCGATCAGCACCCGCTCGCCGGCCGACCTGCCGTGGCCTGCGTGGTCGGGTGCGTAGACGGCGGCGCCGTGCCCGGTGAGCACGGCGGCGAGTTCCGCGTGACGACCGGCGTGCTCGCCGTACCCGTGGGACAGGAGGACGAGGCGGCGGGGCGCCGGGTGCGGCCACTCGTGTACGGCGAGAGGTCCGCGCGTGCCGTCGAGCAGGTGCTCGCGGGCGTGGGGCATGTCTCCTCCAGCGGGCTCGGTGAAGGCCGGGGCAATCTTCCCAGCGGTGCGGTCGGAGGTCTATAGTCAAAAACTAGCAGTGCTAATTAACGCGTACTGAACCCGTCCGTGCTGATCCACAGCGTCGTAGGTCAGGAGTCCCAGCCGTGCGTCCCGTCCACTTCGCGGCCGCCCGCCGCACCCCCATCGGCAAGCTGCGCGGAGCCCTCTCCTCCGTCCGCCCCGACGACCTTGCGGCGACCGTGATCCGCCACCTGGTGGCCGGCGTGCCCGCCCTCGATCCGGCCCGTATCGACGACGTCTACTGGGGCGCCGCCAACCAGGCAGGAGAGGACAACCGCAACGTCGCCCGGATGGCCGCCCTGCTCGCAGGGCTCCCCGACTTCGTGCCCGGCGCCACCGTCAACCGGCTGTGCGCCTCCGGACTCGAAGCGGTCACCACCGCCGCCCGGAGCATCGCCGCGGGCGAGGCCGATGTGGTGATCGCGGGCGGCTCGGAGTCCATGAGCCGCGCCCCCTTCGTCCTGCCCCGGCCCGACGAGGCCCTGCCCCAGCGCATCGAGACCCACGACACGCGGCTCGGCTGGCGGCTGGTGAACCCCGCCATGAAGGAACTGCACGGCCTCCTGGCCATGGGCGAGACCGCCGAGGAGGTCGCCGCCCGCCACGGCATCTCCCGCGCCCGCCAGGACGAGTTCGCCCTGCGCAGCCACCAACTCGCCGCCGCCGCACGCAAGAACGGCCACTTCGACGACGAACTCCTGCCCGTCGAACGCCCGGACGGCCTCCTGGTCGAGCAGGACGAGTGCGTCCGCGAGGACACCTCGCTGGAGAAGCTCTCCCGGCTCAGGCCGGTCTTCCGCGCGGACGGCACCGTCACCGCCGGCAACGCCTCACCCATGAACGACGGGGCCGCCGGTCTGCTGCTGGTCAGTGAGGAGGCCCTGAACGAGCTGGGCCTGGAGTCCCTCGGGCGCTACGTCGCGGGCGCCTCCGCCGGCGTCCACCCGGACGTGATGGGCCTCGGCCCCGTCCCCGCCACCCGCAAGGTGCTGGGCCGGGCCGGCTGGGAGACCGGCGACCTCCAGGAGGCCGAGTTCAACGAGGCGTTCGCCGCGCAGGCCCTCGCCTGCGTCGACCAGCTCGGCATCGATCCGGACCTGGTGAACCCCACCGGCGGCGCCATCGCCCTCGGCCATCCCCTCGGCTGCTCGGGCGCCCGCATCCTCACCACCCTGCTGCACCGCATGCGGCGCACGGGCGCGCGGCGCGGGCTCGCGACCATGTGCGTGGGAGTGGGGCAGGGCAGCGCGGTGCTGGTCGAAAGGCACTGAACCGCCCGCAACGGGGGCCCCGCAAGGGGATTGGTCGTACGAGCCGCAAGGAAACGGAGCAGCACTCCATGGCAACCCTGTCCGTCGCCGCCATCCTCGCCGAGAACGCCCGGCGCCGCCCCGGCAAGACCGCCCTCGTCGAAGGCGACCTGCGGCTCACCTTCGCCGAGGTGTGGCAGCGGGCGCTCGCCCAGGCGGGTGCCCTCGCCGGGCTCGGCGTACGGCCCGGCGACCGGGTGGCCCTGATGGCCCCCAACACCGCCGACTTCCCCGTCGCCTACTACGCGATCGCCGCGGCCGGCGGGGTCGTCGTGCCCGTGCACCTGCTGCTCTCCGCGGAAGAGGTCGAGCACGTTCTGAAGGACAGCGGGGCCACCCTGCTGCTCGTCCACCCGGCCCAGGCGGACACCGGCCGCGCCGCCGCCGGCACCGCGGGAATCCGGGCCCTCACCCTGGGCGAGGAGTTCGGCAAGCTCGCGGCCGACGCCGAACCGCTGCCGTCGTACGTCACCCGGGCCGCCGACGACCCGGCGGTCGTCTTCTACACCAGCGGCACCACCGGCGTCCCCAAGGGCGCCGTGCTGAGCCACTTCAACCTGGTGATGAACGCGACCGTCAACGCCTTCGACGCCAACGACATCCGGGCCGACGACATCGCGCTCGGCGCGCTGCCGCTCTTCCACGCATTCGGCCAGACGGTGTCGCTCAACTCCACCTGGCGCGCGGGCGCCACGCTCGTCCTGCTGCCCCGCTTCGACGCCGCCCGCGCCCTCGCCCTGATGGTGCGGGAGGGCGTGAACACGTTCCACGGCGTGCCCACCATGTTCGTCGCCCTCGCCGCGGCGGCCGCCGACGCCGGCCGGCTGCCCGAGCTGCGCGTGTGCGTCTCCGGCGGGGCCTCGCTGCCGGTCGCCGTACTGGAGCGGTTCGAGGCCGCGTTCGGCGCGAAGATCTACGAGGGGTACGGCCTGTCGGAGACCTCACCGACCGCCACCGTCAACCAGCCGGTGTTCGGCACCAGGGCCGGCACGATCGGCCATCCCCTGTGGGGCATCGACGTGGAGATCGCCCGCGCCGAGCTGGAGGGCCGGATCGAACTCCTGCCGCCCGGCGAGCTGGGCGAGGTCGTCATCCGCGGCCACAACGTCTTCTCCGGCTACCTCGGCCGCCCCGAGGCCACCGCCGAGGCCGTGGTGGACGGCTGGTTCCGCACCGGCGACCTCGGCACCAAGGACGACGAGGGCTTCCTGCGGATCGTCGACCGCAAGAAGGACGTCATCATCCGCGGCGGCTACAACGTCTACCCGCGCGAGGTCGAGGAGGTCCTGATGCGCCACCCGGAGATCGCCCAGGCCGCCGTCATCGGCCTCCCCGACGAGCTGCACGGCGAGGAGGTGTGCGCCGTCGTCGTCCCGGCACCGGGCACCGCGCCCGACGCCGCCGCGCTCACCGAGTGGTCCAAGCAGCACCTCGGGCGGCACAAGTACCCGCGGCGCGTGGAGTTCACGGACGCGCTGCCGCTCGGACCGAGCATGAAGGTGCTCAAGCGGGAACTGCGGGCGCGGTACACGGGCCGGTAGCGCACGGTCACCCCGCCCGGGGACCGGCCGGCGAGACACGGTTTACGCGGAACGCATGCATGTGCATAGCATCGGTCCCTCCATGAACACGATGACTCTCTGGCACCTCTCAGCCTGGCAGTTCGCCGCGCTCGCCGCCGCCGCCCTCCTCGTCGGCTTCTCCAAGACCGCCGTCAGCGGGGCCAACACGGTCAGTCTCGCGGTCTTCGCGGCGGTCCTGCCCGCCCGGGCCTCCACCGGCGTCCTGCTGCCCGTCCTGATCGCCGGCGACCTGCTCGCCGTCGCCACCTACCGGCGGCACGCGCACTGGCCCACGCTGTGGCGGCTGTTCCCGGCCGTCGCGGCGGGCGTGGTGGCGGGCACCCTGTTCCTGGTGTGGGCCGACGACCGGGTGGTGGGGACCTCGATCGGCGCGATCCTGCTGCTCATGGCCGGGGTGACGGTGTGGCGCCGGCGGACGGCCGGGACCCCTGAGGCGCCGGACGCGGTCACCACCCGGGCGGGCCGCGTCAAAGCACGCTCGTACGGCGTCCTCGGCGGGTTCACCACCATGGTCGCCAACGCGGGCGGGCCGGTGATGTCGATGTACCTGCTGTCCGCCGGCTTCCGCAAACTCGGCTTCCTGGGCACCTCGGCCTTCTTCTTCCTCATCGTGAACGTGTCCAAGGTGCCGTTCAGCGTCGGCCTCGGCCTGATCGACCGCCGCTCGCTGCTCCTGGACGCCGCGCTCGCGGTGTTCGTGGTCCCCGGTGCCCTGTTCGGCAAGTGGGCCGTGCACCGGATCAACCAGCGGCTCTTCGAGCAACTCGTGATCGCGGCGACCGTCGTGGGCGGTCTGCAACTGCTGCTCCGCTAGGCCCTCTCGTTCCGATCGTGCCGGGCTCGCGGGCCCTGGCACCGGGCCTCGCCGCGTTGTCGTCGGTTGCCCGTGGCCCAGCCATGGCGCCCTCCCGCGCCTTGCGGCGCACGGCACCAGGACCCGCTCCCTGATCCGGCCTGATCCGAACGAAAGACCCCAGCCGACCGGCTTCGTGGCCGAGCCGGGGCGACCCGGGCCACCGGCCGGCCCGTACGACCTCGTACGCTCACCTCCATGCCCGCGCACGTGCTGATCCTCGGCGGCACCACGGAGGCCCGCCGCCTCGCCGCCGACCTCGCCTCCCGCCCCGGGGTCCGCGTCACCACCTCCCTCGCCGGCCGGGTCACCCGGCCCGCGGCACTGCCCGGCGACGTACGGACCGGCGGCTTCGGCGGCCCGCGGGGGCTCGCCGACTGGCTGCGCGCGCACCAGGTGGACGCCCTGGTGGACGCCACCCATCCCTTCGCCGAGTCGATCACGGCCAACGCGGTCCGCGCCGCCCGGGCCGCGGGCGTCACCGCCGTCGTCCTGCGCCGCCCCGGCTGGCGGCCGGGTCCGGGCGACCGCTGGTACGACGTCCCGTCCCTCGCCGGGGCCGCCGAGGCCCTGCCGAGCCTCGGCCGCCGGGCGTTCCTCAGCACCGGGCGCCTCGGCCTCGCGGCGTTCGCGCACCTGAACGGCCTGCACTTCGTCGTCCGGTCGGTCGAGCCGCCCGAACCCCCCCTGCCGCCGGACACCCAGGTCATCCTCGCCCGGGGCCCGTTCACGGTCACCGACGAGACGGAACTCCTGCGCGCCCACCGCGTCGACGTCCTGGTCACCAAGGACAGCGGCGGCGCGGCCACGTCCGCGAAACTGACCGCCGCCCGCGACCTCGCACTCCCGGTGATCGTCGTCCGCCGGCCACCGCTGCCGGAGGGGGTGCGGGCCGTGCCGGACGTGGCGGGAGCGCTGGAGCGGCTGGGCCTCCCCGCGGGCCCGGGCCTCGGTGAGGGGTGGGGCGGCTCCGGCTGACAGGTGTGCCCGGCAGACACGTGCGTCTGGCTGACCGGTCGCGGGGCACGGGGGCCGGCCGGTGCCGGTACCGGGGTTGCCGGTATTGGGGGCGGCGGGTGGGCGCGGTTCGGGCGGGGTGCCGGTCAGTCCTGCCCGGGGTGGCGGCGCAGCAGATACGTGTCCATGATCCAGCCCTTGCGCTCCCGCGCCTCCGCCCGCAGCCGTTCGATGCGCGGACCGGCCTCGGCGAGCGGCCCGGAGACGAGGATCTCGTCCGGCGTGCCGATGTAGGCACCCCAGTAGATGTCCATGTCCTCGTCGGCGTACCGCCGGAAGGCCTGGTGGGCGTCCAGCATCACGACCACGTCGTCCACCCCCTCCGGGAAGCCCTCGGCCAGCCGCCGCCCGGTGGTGATCTGCACCGGCCCGGCGACCCGGTTCAGACCCGTGCGGTGCCGGGCGACCAGCGCGGAGACGCTGCTGATGCCGGGTATCACGTCGTACGCGAACTCCACCTCGCCCCGCTCCAGGACCTCCTCGAGGATGCCCAGCGTGCTGTCGTACAGCGCCGGATCCCCCCACACCAGGAAGGCGCCGGTGCCGTCCTCGTCCAGCTCCTCGGCGATCAGCTGCTGGTAGATCCCGGCGCGGGCGCTGCGCCAGTCCCCGACGGCCGGCGAGTAGGCCGCCCCGCCCGCCTTCCGGTCCCGGTCCGGGTCACGGGCCTCCACCACCCGGTAGGACCCCACCGGCAGATGCGCGTCCAGCATGTCCCGGCGCAGCCGCGTGAGATCGCTCTTCACCTCGCCCTTGTCGAGCAGGAAGAACACGTCCGTGCTCCGCAGCGCCCTGACCGCCTGGAGGGTCAGCTGGTCGGGGTCCCCCGCGCCGATACCGATGACATGAATCTTTCGCACGCCCCGAGTCTGCCGCATGCCACTGACAGCGCGTCCACCGCCTCCACACGCCCCGCGACGGCCTCCGGTCAGGGGCCCAGCCGGGGCGCCTCGGCCCGCGCGTCCACCGGTGCCGAGTCGTGCTCGACCCGTCCGGCCAGCTCCCCGGCCCACCGGGTGAGCCCCGGCAGATCCATCCCGTACGGCCGGTCCTCGCCCCGCCCGGTCTGCCATTCCTCGACGGCGCGCGCACCCCGCCGCAGCAGGCGTGCCCCGCCCCGGGTGTTCCCGCGGGCCGCGTGGGTGAGCCCCACGGCCAGCTGGGCCAGCCCCCGCCACAACGTGCGCTCGTCCGGCGGCCCCGACTTCCAGGCGTCCTCGAAGACCTCGTGCGCGTGGAACGGCCGCCCCGCCGTCAGCAGGGCCTGCGCCTCGACGACCGTCTCCCGCGGCGTTCGTACGAGCCCCTCCGGCTGCCGGGGCACACCCTCGGCGCCGTACGGCAGCGGCCGGCCGAGCCCGTCCCGGGGCCGCGCGTTCCGGGCCCGCCCGTCCACGTCCCGGTCCCTGGCATCCGATGCGTCCGCGTTCGTCATACGGCCGATTGTCCCCCGTTCCGCCCGGGCCTTCTTCGGCGCACTCCGGGGCGTGGGGTAAAGTGCTGTCCGCACGATCCCGCGGGGCACCGCGAGTGAGAGCAACGGGACGTGGCGCAGCTTGGTAGCGCACTTGACTGGGGGTCAAGGGGTCGCAGGTTCAAATCCTGTCGTCCCGACGGTGAAGTACAAGGTCAGAGGGGTCCTTCGGGGCCCCTCTTGATCGTTTCCAGGGGCGCCGTCTCACAATTTCTCACAAACGTTGTTGATCAAGGTCAGCCGAGCAGTTCGGCCAGCTTCTCCGAACCCGCCTTCAACGACTGCGGGTCGGGGTGCACGTAGGTCCGCTTCGTGAACCCGAGGTCCGAGTGACCGGCCCACGCGGAGACCACTGTGTCCGGCACCCCGTTGTTCGCCATCCACGACAGGCAGGCGTGCCGCGCGTCGTACAACCGCACCTTCCGTACGCCCGTGGTGGCCATCAGCTTGTGTGCCTCGCGCCGGAGCTTGTCCGTCTTCCACGGTCGCCCGAGGTCGTCCACGAGCACATAGCCGCTGTCCTCGTACGCCTCCCCTGCGGCCAGCTTCTCCGCCGCCTGAGCGGCGCGGAACGCCTTCAGCGCCCGCAGGACCGGCTTCGGCAGCGGCAGTGTGCGCTTCCCGGCTTCGGTCTTCGCCCCCTTCTCCACGACCTTGTTCCGCTGCCCCCTCTCCTGGGTACGGTCGTAGACGATCGTCCGCGTGTTGGTGCCGACGGCGATCGTCCCGGCCGTCAGGTCCACGTCCGGGCTCCAGCGGGCGCCGCACACCTCCGCCGGACGCTCTGCGATCAGGGCGAGCAGCATGGGGGCGTAGGACCGGTGTCCCTGAGTGCCCTCCAGGAACCGCTTCACCTCTTCCTCGTTCCACGGCTTGTGCGTGGCCGCGTTCTTCTGTGCCTTCTCCTTGGCCTGCTTCGAGATCGTCACGTGCTCCGCCACGTTGCGAACCACCAGGCCGCGCCGCACCGCGAGGTTCAGCGACGAGCGCAGGCGCCCAAGGGTGAGGCGCACCGACCGTATGCCGAGGCCCGTTCCAGGCTTGCCGCCGCGCTGGCGCCCCTCGGAAACCATCCAGTCGATGAATGCTTCCACGTCCTCTTCGCTCAACTCCTGGACGGGCTTGTGCCCGAGGTACTTCCGCACGGGCCGTAGGGCGTTGTCGTAGTTGCTGGCCGTGGCCTCTTCCACGTCTCGGGTGGCCGACTTCAGCCACAGGTCCAGCAGGGCACTGACGGTCATCTTCGCGGGGGCCACGTACGTGCCCGCGCTGCGCTGGTGGCGGATGCGGGCCAGCTCGTCCTTCACCTCGGTCTTGGTGTCCTTGGTGATGGTGAGCTGCTTCCGCATCATCTTCGGCTGGCCGGTCACGGGGTCGGTGATCACCCCGCCGGTGGCCTTGTCCGTCTGCGGCTCGTAACCGATGTCGATCACGGCGCGATACCTGATCTGGCCCCTTCGGTTGGGCGGCAGCTTCTTGATCGGGTCGGGCACGTCAGTCCTCCAGGTCTTCGGTGTGGCCGCAGTCGTTGCAGACGCGCGGGCCGGGGCCGCTGATCTCGCGGTTGTCGTAGGCGTGCTCACCACTTGCGCACGGGTCCAGCGGGGCGCCGGACGGCAGGAGCGATGCGGGCCGGACGCCGAGGACCGCCGCGAGCGCGGTCAAGTCGTCCACGTCGATACGCCGTTGACCTGCCTCCAGGCGCGTGACGCCGGACTGGGCGATGCGGCGCCCGAGGGCTGTCAGCCGCTCTGCCATCACCGTGGTGCTGATGCCCTGGCGTTCCCGCAGGTCACGGACGGTCAGTCCCACGTGCCTTGTGGTGTCCCCGAGGGGGTGTCGTGTTGGTTGCATGGCAGCAATGTAGCAGATTATGCCGACTGGGCATAGGAGGCGTTTAAACGGTCCCTAGACGGTCCTGTATGCAGGAAAGTTTGTAGGTTTCCCTGTCTCCGCTGATCAAGGACGCTGCCCTGCTACCGAGAATCGGACATTGCGGGCTCGTATCTAGTCTGACCTGCGCATCTAGTGTTCTGGACCCCCTCTGGTCGTGTGCGACGCTATTGGACAGCAAAGGAAATGCACGACAAGGAGGGAACGGAAATGGTAAACGCCGATGCGCCCACCCTCGCCGAGATCCGCACTACCTGGCCCGCCACGGTCAGCGTGGAGAAGTGCGCGGCTGCTCTCGGCATCTCCCGGGGGCACCTGTACGAGCTGATCAAGCGCGGCGAGTCCCCGGTGCAGTACCTCGCGCTGGGGAGCGGCCGGAAGGTCTTCCTGACGGCCTCACTCGTGCGGGTGCTGTCCGGTGACCCGGACCCGCATCCGCCCGCCCCGGCCGCGCTCGTGGCGGCCTGACGTGGCCTCGTTGCTCGAATCCCGCTTCTACCTCACCGCCGACTGCGGGGGCCGGGTGGAGACCAGCAACGGGCCCGACGGCCACCGCGTATGGGCGTGCTCGTCCTGCGAGATGACCGGCCAGGGCGAGGACAACGGCCGCACCCACGCGGCCGGATGCACCACCACCGGCGGCAACCTGCCGCATGACCACTGGAGCTGAACATGAACTACGCGACTGACGGAGGCGGCCGGATCGTGGCGGCCCCCGAGCAACAGGGCCCGCTGGCCAACATCACGGACGCCGAGATGTACGACGCGATCGACGCCGATTGGCAGGTGGACCTGTCCAACGCAGCCGACACCCGCGAGGTCTCCATGAAGCCGGAGCGCGGCGACCACATCGGCAAGCAGTACCGCACGCTGGGCGGCAACCTCGTCACCACCGCGCGCACCGCCGAAGGGGAGGTCTCGTACACCTACTGCTACGGCTGCGGGGAGCGCGACGAGATCGGCTACGGCTGGGACGACGTGGCGCGGGAGCGCGCCGAGGCCCACGCGGCGAAGTGCCGGGCGGTGTGACGTGTCCTGGACGCCCGTGGGCGGGGATGTGAGCGGCCCCCGGCAGGACGACTGCCCTGACGGCTACAGCACCCGCATGGGCGGCCGTGTGACCGTCCAGGGCGGCCGGTGGACCTGCTCCGGCTGCGGCCGGTCGGAGGCCGACGGCGACCCGCACCACGCCGCGCAGCATCACGGCCGGGAGTGCCTGGCCGTGTCCTTCAACGCACCCGGAGGTGCAGCATGACGAAGCAGCAGATCGCCCCGGTGAAGCGCGAGTTCCGTGCCGTCCACACGGACGCTCGGGTCACCGTCACCGAGGACGAGAAGGGGCCGCGCTGGGACTGCTCGGGGTGCGGCCACGGACGGCGCGAGGACGGGGCCCTGGAGGTGGCGCAGGACCACGCGGAGCACTGCGCGGTGCTGCCGCTGCCCTGACCCCGGAAACGCGAGAGCGGCGCCCCTGGAGGTGAACGCCGCTCTTGCTGACGAAGTGCAGACCGACCGCTGAGAGCCCGGTATCTACGCATTCAGGATACCGCCCCACTCGCCTGGTCTCCGGTCTCCCCAGACGATCCCCATCGGCCCGCACACCACACGAGACGACTCGCGCGGAGGGGCCGAGATGTTCAAGTCCAGCGCTCACGAGGGGCGCAACTGGAAGCCGTCCAAGACGGACGAGCAGTACAACGCGGAGATGATCCGCGACTCCTGCGACGCCTTCGAGGCTGTGGCGCGGGAGACGGGCCAGCCGGTCAACGAACTGCGGGCCGTCATCGCCCTGCGCCCCACCGAGGAGGGATCGCCGTGGACGTGACCCGCAAGGAGACGGCCGGAGAGCCGGAGCCCTCCGGCGGCCGGGCGCACGAGGTTCAGGCGAGCGCTCCGGCGGACCCGTGGGATGCCTTCTGGCGCCGCCTGGCCGAGCTGTTCGAGCAGCAGGCGGGGGGCGAGTCGTGAAGTACGAGAAGGGCGCTGAGCGCCCCGAACCGACCCCGGAGGCCCCCGAGTCCACCGACGCTGGGAACGGCGCTCCGGCGGACCCTGACGGCCTGCTGGCGGCGGCCCTGGCGCTCGCGGCCGAGGGTGTGAAGGTCTTCCCCTGTCACCGCGTGGTGGATGGGCTCTGCAACTGCGATGAGCCGTACTCGTGCAAGTCCCCCGGCAAGCACCCGCGCAAGTGGAAGGCCAAGGGCGGGGTGATCAAGAAGAACGGGTCCAAGGACGCCACGACCGACCCCGACGAGATCCGTACGTGGTGGCTGAAGTGGGGCGGCAAGCACGGCGCGCTCAACATCGGGCAGACCCTCGCGGGCCGCGCCGTGGTGGATGTGGACGTGGCCGAGGGAAAGCCCGGAGAGGCCACCTGGGAGACGCTGAGCACCGATCAGGACGTGCCCAAGACGCTCACGTACCGGACGGGGCGCGGGGGCCTCCAGATGCTCTTCCGGCTCCCCGAGGGGGAGACCGGCGGGAAGGCAGACGGCTACTCGAACACCCTCGGGACGGCCGTGGACTTCAAGACGGGGCCGCACGCGTACGTGATGGTCCCCGGCTCGAAGACGGACGACGTTTACACGGTCGTTCACGACGCTGAAACGGTGCCGCTGCCCGGCTGGGTGGCGGACCTGGCCCGCACTGCGCAGCCCGGTACGGGTGGCAGCGTGGTAGCTGGCCGGCCGCCGGGGTCTCAGCTCTCCGACCTGCTGTCTCTCCCTGCCGACGACCCGGCGCGCGGGAACAACTGGCTGGCGGCCGTGGCCGGGCACTACGCGGGCGACGCCTGGAAGTTCACCCCGCCGCGCGGGTGGTCCTGGTACTCGGACATGGTGCGCGCCGCCAACGCTGCGTCCGCCGACCCGATCGGGGAAGCGGACCTGCTGAAGACCATGCGGTCCATCTGGGACACCGAGACCCGGCAGCACGAGCAGGCCGAGGTGGCTGCCGTGGTGCAGTTGCTCCAGCCCGGCGGGGCCTTCTTCCACAACGTCCCCGAGGTACCTCCGGCAGTGTGGGGGCACGGCGAAGAGATCTTGTGGGCCGAAGGTGAGGCACTGCTGATCGGCGCCCCGCAGGGCGTGGGCAAGACGACGCTCGCGCACCAGATCATCCGGGCGCGCATCGGCCTTCAGCCGACGGTGCTCGGGTTCCCGGTGGCACCCGGTAAGCGGGTGCTGCTGCTGGCGATGGACCGCCCGGCGCAGACCCGGCGGGCCGGGGCGCGCATCTTCGCCGGGGACGACCCGCACCGGCTGAGCGAACGCCTCGTGGTGTGGGAGGGGCCGCCCCCGGCGGACCTCGCCCGCCACCCCGAAACCCTGATGCGCATGTGCGAGCAGGCCGGGGCGGACACCGTGGTCGTGGACTCGCTGAAGGACGCGGCCATTGGGCTGTCCGACGACGAGGTGGGGGCCGGGTGGAACCGGGCGCGGCAGTTCGCGCTGCGGGAGGGCGTGCAAGTGCTGGAGCTGCACCACACGGTGAAGCGCGGCGCGAACGGCGCCGAGCCGAACACCCTCGCGGACATCTACGGCTCCACGTGGATCACGTCGGGCGCGGGCTCGGTGATCTCGCTGTGGGGCGAGGCGGGTGACCCGATCGTGAGCTTGCGTCACCTGAAGCAGCCGTTCGCGGAGGTGGGCCCGTTCCGTCTGCTGCACGACCACACCACCGGCACCACGACCGTGCACCACACGGCGGACCTCGTGGCGCTGGCCGGTGCGAGCCGGGGCGGGATCTCCGCCCTGGACGCGGCGAAGGCGATCTTCGAGACGGAGAAGCCGAGCGCGGCGCAGAAGGAGAAGGCGCGGCGCCGCCTGGCCAAGCTCGTGGAGGCCGGGCAGTTGGAGGCGAAGGCCGGACCGACGGGCGCGGGCACGGCCTACCGAGCCCCGTCCGGCGCCCTGTTCTGACCGCCCGCACGGGGCCGTGCAGGGGTGCACGAACAGGTACACGCGGCGTTTTCGGCGTGCAGGTGCACGCGGGGCACGCCGGGTGCACGGTCCCGGCAAAGTCGCAGGTCACAGCTACACGCTCAGGTGCACGCGGTACACGCGGCCGAGGTGCACGTTTCCGCCCCCCCTGAAAGGGGGGCGGAACGCACAGCAAGATCCACAACAGACGAAGGAGCAAGATCATGAACCTGTCCATGATGCTGAGCGCCTGCGCCGGGAGCGCGGCCACGACCGGCGTGATGATGTTCAGCGCGTGGTGGCACGGCGCCCACCGCACTGTCCACCCCGAGGCGCAGCCGGAGACGGCGCCGGAGGACGGCCAGGACGCCACCGTGGTGCCGCTGGAGCGCCCGGTGGGCACCCGTCCGGTGCGGGGCGTGAACGGCCGTCAGGCGGGCGTGCAGGGCGCCCGGAAGGGAGCCGAGGCAGCATGAGCGCGAACAACCCCATGCGCGCGCCGTCAGGGCGCGGACCCCGTGCGCGCGTCCAGTCGGCCACCGGCGGCGGGACCGGCCCGGAGGCGCCCGAGGACGGCCGCTGCACGGCCCGTACGCGGTCCGGCGGCCGGTGCCGTGGCATGGCCGTCACCGGGGCCACGGTGTGCCGGATGCACGGTGGTGCAGCGCCGCAAGTACGGGCCGCCGGACAACGCCGGGAAGCCACGGCCGAGTTCCTGCGCACCTACGGGGACGTGGGCGGCCCGCAGGAAGACCCGGCGGTCGTCGTCTCCCGGCTCATCCGGCAGGCGGCGGGCCACGTGGCGTGGCTGCTGGAGCGGGTGCAGGAGACCGAGGCGGACGCCCTGGTGTGGGGCATGACCTCCGAAGTGGAGCGCCAAGGCGGGGAGTTCCCCGGCGTGGACACCACGTACAGCGCGGCCGTGAACGGCTGGGTGCGGCTGTACGGGGAGGAACGGGACCGGCTGCTGAAGATGTGCGACCTCGCGGCCCGCATGGGCGTGGAAGAGCGCCTGGTGACGCTGGCCGAGGTCCAGACGAAGATCATGTTCGAGGCGATGAACCGGGCGCTGGACGCCCTGGAGCTGACGGCCGCGCAGCGCGCCCGCGTCCCGGAGGTGATGGCCGGTCTCCTGCGGGGCATGGCCGCCGAGGGGCGGCCGGAACTCCCCGCCGCCTGAACGCCAGGAAGCCGTAGCCCGTGAGCGCTGCGGCTTCCTGCGTGTAACGAGAACCCAGGCGAGCCGATTGATCAATCAGATTCCTCGAAGACTCGTTTCACTACGTCATCTGGGCACCCCAGGATTCTCAGTGAATGAGCCCGTACTGCCAATTCGAGGATGCGCACCACTTCATCAAGTTCGAACGCATCGTAGCCTCGCGTGCCGTGCGCAAGGTTATTCCGAACGATGCGCAGCGCATTTGCCGGTGTTTTTACTGAGGGGTTGGACGTGGCCTCTGTAACGAGTGAGGTCGCCGCGATGCGGTCCATGATGTCAACAGGGAGCGCGCCAGTCATAGACTGCAATACGGCATCGAGGCTCGTGGGAGGATTCTTCGAAAGGAACTTCTTCAAGAATTGCATCACGTCGCGGTCAGCTACGCTGCTCAGGCTGTCAATGACCTGCTCTCGCTTGGATAGATGTCTAAGCCGGCGTTGGTCGTACTCGTTGCGGGTTTCGTATCCGTGCAGACCTTCCAATGCTTGGATTAGCAGCAAGAAGCGCGACCGTGGGTGCTGGTCGTGTGCGTGCAACATTGAGCCATATGTTTCCACCAAAGGGTGGTGCTCTGCTGAATATTTGCGCCATTCGAGAACCAGGTCCAAAAGGGATAGTTCGTCAGCTTTAGCTCTGATGGCACTCCGGTGATTCCTAACGTCTTTTTCTGAGCTAGCAAATGGAGCCTGCGTGATACCGGTGCCGTACACCTGGTACTGACCCGCAATGTCAGTCAGCCTTACTGCTACGTACGTCAGATCTTGGGGCTTACCAGTTGCGATTGAGCTGATCCGTCGGAGCGGCTCTATGAACTCGTCAAATGCAACCCGAAGCGATACGCCTCGTTGAAAGGTGACCGTCGCCACCGGGCTAAAACAAAGGCGAAATTCAAATCCGTCTGCGGTTCGCATTCGGCCGTTGTAGC
This sequence comes from Streptomyces sp. NPDC014991, assembly GCF_043080665.1. Classification (NCBI taxonomy): domain Bacteria; kingdom Bacillati; phylum Actinomycetota; class Actinomycetes; order Kitasatosporales; family Streptomycetaceae; genus Streptomyces; species Streptomyces sp. NPDC014991. Next base: position 101,322 of record NZ_JBIBVY010000008.1, on the reverse strand, counting down.
CAACGGAAAGCTCCACGCCTTCCTTTTCCCACTCAGCTCGTGCTTCCAGGTTAAGATTAGCGCTCCACAAATCCTTGGGATTGTCCGGATGTATGCCTGGAGTCTGCACGCTCGCGATTGGCGCAGTTCCGGTAAGTGCATCGAGTGCTGTTATCTGAAATTCTATTGACGACACAAGGGGGATTTCATTGTCATGTTCGGGAGCCATTTGTGGGCTGCGCCGACCAAAGAATTCCCCACCTTTGCTCAAGAGGGCCGCGCTGCCAGTCACGTGCCCTTGGTTCATGGTCCAGTAAGTAATGTGGGCGTCAAGAAGGATTACTGATCCACCATTGGCCAATGTCCCTGATAGGACTGGAGCTTCTACAACCTGCGGGAAAGAGAAGGAGAACACTCCTTCTTGGGGCTCGTCGCGGTTTAGCGGAAGGCGGCCATACACGGAACCCTTTGGCGCACGGTTCGGCAGTACTTCCAGTTGGCCTGGGAGTTCAGTGCTGCCCCCATTTCCGTCGGGGATATTCCATGTGCACAAATAGTCATCCGGCTCGTATGACAGGCGCAGTGGAGTCTGCTGATCGGGCAAAGTTCCTCTTTCCTCGACGCCTTCGCTGAAGGCACTTTGCTAGCTTGACCGACCGAAAACGAGTGGCGTACCCCTAAGCCAGCAACAAGTGTCCGTAGTCGGCCAGTACTTCGCGCGCCTCGGGCACGTCCTCGTAATCCTTCAGCCGGTGGAGGACCGTCCGGGCCCGCTCCGCCGTGCGCTCCGAGGAAAGATCGCCGGACGTGTCGATGACGCGGCGCGCCTCTTCGGCGGCCTGCTCGGGCTCGTTCGCGTCGGCCAGCGCTACGGCCAACCATGAGCGGTACAGCGCGACCTCCCGGGCGTGCGTGGCGTCGTAGCGTCCCAGCACGTCCTGGAGCAGCGGCACCGCGCGCAGCGGGCGGCGCAGCTCGGTGAACACCCGGGCGTCCATGACCTCCAGCTCTTCGCGGTTCACCCAGTAGGCCCACGTCGGCGCGGGAGGGCCGTCCGTGGCGTCCAGGGCTGCGTGGGCCTCCCCGAGCGCCCGCAGGGCCGGTTGAGCCTCCCCGGCGCGCGTATGCGCCCACGCCACGCGGTCCAGGAACAGGGCGCGCGTCGTGGCCGGAGCATCCGGCCCGGCCTCGGAGACGGCCGCCTTCGCCAGCTCCAGCCCCTCCCGCTCCCGGCCGCTGTTCGTCAGGTGGTAGCCGAGACTGCCCGCGAGGTTCGCCACGAGCGCGCCGTCACGGGCCTGGCGGGCGGCCGAGAGTCCGAGCCGGTAGGCGTGCTCCGCGTCCTCACCCCGACCAGCGTCCGAAGCGATCCATCCGGCGATCTGCCCCAACTCCCCGATCTGCACGAGCAGGCCGCTCCCCGTCTCCTCGGAATGCTCGGACTCGCGGTACAGCCGGACGGCGGCGCGCAGCTCACGGAAGGCGGGGGCGATCAGGTCACCGCCGGACAGCACATCGTCCGCGAGCCGGATGCCGTGGACGCGAGCCGCCAGGCTGTCCACGGTGGTGGTGCCGATCCGACGGCCACAAGGGGTCGCCAGGGGCTCCAGCGCGTCCCCGTCGGGCAGCAGGTCCGCGAGGGTGGCCGCGACCCCGGGAAGGGTGGCCTGAGTGTCCCCCCGGGCGTACGCGGCGGCCTGCTCCAGCTCACGCAGCGGCACGCCTAGCACCTGAGCGAAGGTGGGGAGCCACACGTCCGGGATGCGCTCCCCACGCTCCCACCGAGAGACCTCGTTCCGCGTGATCGACTGGGCGCCCGACACGGCGCACAGCACGGCGGCGAACTGCCGCTGCGAGCGGCCGGAGTGCCGCCGCAGACCGGCGAGGTAGGCGCCGAACTCGCGGCGTCGCTCGGTGGTGTCGCTCATGGTGGCCCCCTTCCGTATCTAGTGTGGCCCCTCCCTGGCCCCCTGGTTGGCTCCTCCGCATGATCACGCCCCCCGGTTACCTGAACGCGAAGCGTCCCGGCGACCGCGCGAACGGCCCCGGGACTTGGCCGATCTGAGAGAGCAGACCGACATGCCGCAACCTACAACGCGGGCCCGGCCGACCGGGCACCCCGGGTACAGCGAGACCCTGCCGAGGCAACCCGAGAGCGCAGCCACCGCGCGGCGCCTGCTTCGTACCGCCTGTGCCGTCTGGGGGCTGGACGCATTGGCCGAGAACGGCGCCCTGGTCGTGACGGAGCTGGTGGCCAACGCCGTGCAGCACGCCCGGCGGGAGTCCATCCGGGTCGTCATTGACCGCACCGAGGCGGGGCGCGTGCGCGTCGGCGTCGTGGACTTCTCGAAGGTGCCGCCGGTGCGCAAGACACCGGGGCCGGAGGACGAGGACGGGCGCGGACTCGCGCTCGTGACGGAGCTGGCCGAGGACTGGGGAACCGATCCGCTGCCGTGGGGCAAGCGGGTCTGGGCAGAGCTGCAAGGGAAGGAAGAGGGATGAGCGGCGAACAGGGACGGGGCGCGTGGGTGGGCGACCTGGTCCATGACGAGGATGCCGACCGGCGCGGGATCGTCACCGACGTGCGCGGCGGCACGCTGTGGGTGCTGCGGCCGGAGTACGGAACGGGGCAGTGGACTTCGGAGAGCCCCGAGCGGCTGACCCTGCTGGAGGCGCGGCAGCACTGACGCACGACGAAGCCCCGGCCGGTGAACTCCACCGAGCCGGGGCTTCGTCGTCTCACGCAGGTCTCACAGACTGCGCGATACGAGCCGGAGAATCTGGCGCTGACCTGGACGTTTCCGCTCTCCCTGGATCTCACGGACCCTGGACGGTGTTTCGTTCACTGGGGGTCAAGGGGTCGCAGGTTCAAATCCTGTCGTCCCGACTCGTGAGAGTCGCGGATCAGGGCTGGTTTCGGAGGTGTCCGAGACCAGCCCTTCATCGTTTTTCGGGGCCGGTCGGGTGCCGGTGCCGACGGGTGGCACACCGGCCTGTACGGGGCCCGGGTCGTACGAACGCCGCCTCCAGCGTGAACGCCCGGGACCTTCTCGACGAACAGGGGCCATGCCGGCCGGCGCTCAGTGCCGTAGCGCCGCTGTGCCGGCCGCCGGGGTGACGCGTGCCGCGCTGCGGTACGTGCAGATGCCCAGGGCCAGCAGCCAGTAGCTGAGTGCGGCCCCCATAAGGGCGGTCGTGCCCCAGCCGTTCGCCGCGTAGAAGAACGCGGGGTCGTTGCCGAAGAACAGCGACGGTACGAAGGCCAGGTCGAGGCCGGCCAGGACGTACGCCGAGCGGCCGGTCCAGCGCGGCAGCAGACGGGTGCGGGTGACGGCGTGGCCGAGCGCGGCCAGGAAGAGCGCCAGCATGAGCCGGGAGATGGACCCGTAGAGGATGTAGGTGCCACTGACGTCGATGGTCGGGTCGATCGGGCGGTCGGCGGCGATGACCGCGCCTGCCTCGAGGCCCATCGAGACCAGGGTGACCGTGGCGTACACGAGGCCCGCCGCGAAGGCGATCGAGCCGGCCCACGCATGGTCCGGGCCGACTCGCTCGACGAGTTCCCGAAAGGCCGTCATGAACACGACCAGGCAGGCGAGCGCGAGGATCCCGATGAGCAGCCGGGACAGGACGTTGGCATCCGGCGGCGGGCCCGAGTAGAGGAAGTACAGCGGTACCTGGACGATGAGGGCGACCGCGGCGGCGACGGCGGCGAGGCCGGTCAGACGCCGGGCGAGTGCTTCGGACACGGGTCCCCCGAGTTCTCGGTATGGCGGATGAGGCGCCGGCGGCCGTGAGCTGGTGCTCGTGCCCGCCGACACCTGAAGCCTGCCGTTCCCGGGGCGCGCCTGTCCCTGGGCCTGAGCACCGGACCGGGGGTGGTCCGACCACCACCCGTACGGGTGTACCTCCACCCGGAGTGGATGAGGGGCGCACCCGCCGGCACGACGAAGCCCCGCCGGTGAGCACTTGCGTACCGGGGCTTCGTCGTGCCGGGTGGGGGACCGCGGTCAGGGTGCCACGGCTCGGCCGGTCTGTGGGGAGATCCGGCCGGCGCACAGGCCCTTGCCCGCCAGTGTCTGTGCGATGCGCGGGATCGCGGCGAGCGTGTTGGCGGGCCATTCGTGCATGAGGATGATCTGGCCGTTGGTCAGCCGGGACGCGGCCTGCACGATCGCGTCGGTGCTCGCGCCGTTCCAGTCCTGCGAGTCGACGTCCCAGATGATCTGGGTCAGACCGTACTTGGCCTCGACCGCCTGGAGGGTGGCGTTGGTCTCGCCGTAGGGCGGGCGGAACAGTTTCGGCGTACCGCCGCCGGCCGCGGCGATCGCCTGCTGGGTGCGGGACACCTCGGAGTCGATCTGTGCCTGGCTCTGCTGGGTGAGGTGGGGGTGGGTGTAGCTGTGGTTGCCGATCCACATGCCGGCGGCTGCCTCGGCCCGGACCTGGGCCGGGTAGGCGGCGGCGTACTGGCCCTCGTTGAACATGGTGGCCCGCAGGCCGTTCTGCCGCAGGGCGTTGAGCAGAGCGGGGGTGTGGGCGTTGGACGGGCCGTCGTCGAAGGTGAGTCCGACGTATCCGGTGCAGCCGGCGGCGTGTGCCGGGGCGGTCTCGACGGCGGCGGTGACGGTGCCGGCCACGGCCGTCGCGGCGACGGCCAGTGCGGTCAGCAGGGGGCGGTGTGCGGCGCGCATGCGGGTGGGTCCTCCTCGTGAGGGCGGCGTGACCGCGGTGGGGGGTGTGGGGGCCTGGCGGACGGGGGAGTTCAGCCGCTCACCGTGAGGTTGGAGTTCCCGCTGCTCTGGTATCCCTCGGTGGCGAGGATCATGTAGTAGCTGAAGCTGCCCAGCCGCATGCCGTAGCGGGCCCAGGCGTCGAAGTGGTTGCCGGTGGTGATGGTTCCGCCCGTCCTCTTCGACTGCCGCACGCTCCAGTACTGGTTGAAGGTCCTGGTGCCTTCCACGGAGGGGGCGTTGTACCGCGTCGTCTGGTAGACGTCGTAGGTGCCGCCGTCGCTGGAGACCGTGCCCTTGTAGGTCCCGGTGGGCCGGTAGGTGCCCCAGTTGTCGACGATGTAGTACTCCACGAGCGGGTTCGAGGTCCATCCGTACAGGGCCAGGTAGCCGTTGCCGGACGGGTTGAAGCTGCCCGAGTACTGCACGTTCCTGCGCCCGCCGTTGCTCCAGCCCTTGCCCGCGACGAAGTTCCCGCAGTTCGTCCAGGAGGTGCTGTAGTTGCCGCCGGATCCGAGGGTCATGGAGACCGACCCGCCGCCGTCGGTCCAGAACGAGTAGTAGAAGCCGTTGTTGGTGCCGGTCTGGTTGGTGGTGATGGTCGTGGCTGCGTGAGCGGTGCCCGGCAGCAGCAGCCCGGACGCGGACGTCGCCAGCGCCAGGGCGCCGGCACGGTTGATGAAGCCCCTGCGGCTCATCGGGCGGTCGAGGGCGTTGTCCATGTGGATGCTTCCTCCTGGTGAGTGCTGGGTGAGTACTGGATGAGCTGGGTGAGCGCGTGTGGGTGGCGGAAGGCCCGGTACCCGTGGGCCCGGTGGTGCCGAAGGCGGCTCCGCGGCAGACAGCCACCGGAACCCGAAAAGATGGCATGTCCACGCCATTTCGCGCGGTGTAGCCGCCCGGCGCCGGGGGAGGGGGTCGATTGCTGGAGAGTATGCGCCCGGCCCGAAACGGCGGTCAATGCGTCCGTTTCCGAAACTTCCTCGAAACTTAGGCCGTGATGGCCGGGGAAGGCGCCGAAAGATTCGGCCGCTCCTCGCTGGAGGCGTTGAGGGTGCATGGAGGTCTCGGCGCCCCGGTCGTTGAGCTGCCGGACCGATCATCGTGGGGGCGCAGGACCTCCGACGGCCCTTCGCGGGGTACGCGCGTGGCGCCGTAACGGCCTGCGTCACGACGGTTGACGGAGGGAGCGCGGCTGCTTACTGTCGCAACGCTCGGATCATGTTTCGAATGTTTCGAAGCCTCTTGAGGAGTGCTCGTGCCCCTGTCCCGCCTCGTCACGGCCGCCGTCGCGACGTCCTGCCTGGCCCTGCTTCCGCTCGTCACCGCGAGTCCCGCGGGCGCCTCGGGCGGCCCCGCCGCACCGGACCGTCCGCTGCGGCAGCTCGCCGCCGACGACCACTTGCGCGTCGGTACCGCCGTCGACATGTCCGCCCTCGCCGACGACTCCGTCTACCGCCGGCTCACGGGCTCCGAGTTCTCCGCCGTCACCCCGGAGAACGTCATGAAGTGGGAGTCGGTCGAGCCGCGCCAGGGGGAGTACGACTACGCCGCGGCCGACCACCTGGTCGACTTCGCGCGGCGGCACGGGCAGCAGGTGCGCGGCCATGTGCTGGTCTGGCACAGCCAGTTGCCGCCCTGGCTCACCTCCGGCGACTTCGGCGCCGACCAGCTCCGCGCGATCCTGCACCGCCACATCACCGACACCGTGCGGCACTTCAGGGGCCGGGTCTGGCAATGGGACGTCGTCAACGAGGCGTTCAACGAGGACGGCACCCTTCGCGACAGCATCTGGCTGCGCGCACTCGGCCCCGGCTACATCGAGGACGCCTTCCGCTGGGCACACGAGGCCGACCCGCACGCGCTGCTCTTCTACAACGACTACAACACCGAGTGGACGGGTCCGAAGAGTGACGCCGTCTACGACCTGGTCAGCCGGCTGCGCGCCGAAGGTGTCCCCATCGACGGGGTCGGCTTCCAGGGCCACCTCAGCATCCGGTACGACCTGCCCACCGGGATGGCCGCCAACTTCGCCCGCTTCGACAGGCTGGGACTGGACACCGCGGTGACGGAGGCGGACGTCCGCATGGCCGTGCCGGCCGACGACGCGAAGTCGGCCACGCAGGCCGAGGGCTACCGCCGCCTCCTCGACGCCTGCCTGCGCACCCCGCACTGCGTCTCGTTCACCGTGTGGGGCTTCACCGACCGGTACTCCTGGGTTCCCGGCACGTTCCCCGGCGAGGGCGCCGCCAACCTGTTCGACGAGGACTACCGGCCGAAGCCGGCGTATCGGGCGCTGGAGTCGGAACTGGCGGGCCGGGCACGCCCCCGGAGCGCCCACTGACGCGGGACGTCCGCTGCCCACGCGAAGCCGGGGCGGGCCTCGTACCGCTCCGCCCGGCCGGTCCGGTGACTACGGCGTGCCGGGGGGCTCGTGCAGGATGTCCCGGGTGATGTCGGCCAGTGACCTGCCCGTGCGGAAGGCTTCGGCGCGCATGAGGGCCAGCGCGTTCTCGGGGGTCAGTTCCCGGGTGGCCACCAGAGAACCGACGGCGCGCGCGGTGTCGAACCAGTGCGCGCGCACGACGTCGACCGGTTCCCAGGCCGGGGCCCGGTCCCCGGTGATGATCACGTTCCGGGTCGGCAGGAGCGCCGCAGCCACGGCGTCGGCCACCACGGACGCCCGCTCCAGCGACTCCTCGTCGAGGGCGTGGGGGCGGAGTGCGAGCAGGTCGACGGAGCCGAGGACGTAGTCGCCGAAGAAGACGGGCAGCGCGTAGACCGACTCCACCTGCGGCAGTTTCTCCCCCATGGCGGCCCCGAACAGCGGCCAGGGCGTCACCGCGCCGCGCAGCTCGTCCACCGCCACGGGCTCGCCCCGGTGCGCCGCGGCGATGCACGGCCCTTCCAGCACGGTGAACTGGATCTCCTCCAGCGTCAGCGCGGCGTCGTTCGAGGCCGCGAGCAGCTGGCGCGAGGGCGTGTCGGTGAGCAGCGACAGGGTGGCGCCGTCCATCCCGAGCCCGTCGGACACCGCCGCGCACACCCGCCGGGGGACCTCCGTCAGGGGCGCGCCGTCCGCGGCCTCCGCGACCATCCGCGCCGCCTTCGTCACATCGGGCGTCATCCCGGCCTCCGCGACTCGCGGGGACGGGGAGCGAGGGGGACACGCGAGAGGGCGCGCGCCGCGGACGGGACGGGCCGGGGGCACCGCCGGCGCGACGAGGGCGCCGGCTGACGAGGACAGACCATGTCCTCGGAGTACCCGGCCCCGCCGCCGGCACGCCGCGGTGGTACCGGGCCGGTATGCGGGTAGCCGATAGGCCGACAGACACAGACGGCCGAGTCGGTACAGACAAGGAAAATCGTGGACGGACGTTCGCTTCGCGCGGTGGGCTGGGCACGCTCACTTCCGCTCAACAGCCAGGTCAAGACGGCACGTGACTGGGCACGGTCCCATCTGGACGAGCTGGGCTGGACGGGCTCCGCCTCCGAAACGGCGGACGACGTGCTGCTGGTCGTGTCCGAGCTGGTCACCAACGCCCAGATCCACGCGCACAGCACCGCGCAGCTGGTGATGTCCTGGGACAGTGACTGCCTGCACATCGCGGTGCACGACACGTCGCCGGAGCTGCCGTCGCCCCGGCAGCCCGACACCCTCCAGCCCGGCGGGCGGGGCATCCTCCTCATGAACGCTCTCGCGGAGAGCTGGGAGGCCCGGCCCTGCCCGCACGGCAAGACGGTCATCGCCTGCTTCCGGCCCCCTTCTCCCGCGGACGACGGGCACCGCGCAGGGCGGTGACCGCGGCGAGCAGGGCGCCGACGGCGAGTACGACCAGTCCCCGCAGCCACACCCGGCCCTCGATCTGCGTGGCGAGCAGGACGCAGGAGGCCGCGCCGAGCACGGGCAGGACGGTCGGGGCCCGGAAGTGCCGCTCCGCGCCCGGGTCGCGGCGCAGTACGAGCACGGCGATGTTGACCATGAGGAAGACCACGAGCAGCAGCAGGACCAGGGTGGACGCCAGCGTGGCGACGCTACCGGTCAGTGCGAGGACCATCGCCGGGACGGTGGTGGCCGCGATGGCGGCCCACGGGGTGCGCCGGCCGGGCAGGACCGCGGCCAGGGGCGCGGGGAGCAGCCCGTCGCGGGCCATGCCGAAGGCGAGCCGGGAGGCCATGATGCCGGTCAGCAGGGCGCCGTTGGCGACGGCGACGAGAGCGATCGCGCTGAAGAGGCGGACGGGGACGCCGCCCGCCTCCTTGACGACCTCCAGCAGTGGGCCGCTGGAGGCGACGAGCCGTCCGGTCGGTACCGCCGCGGAGGCGGCGACGCCCACCAGGACGTAGACGGCTCCGGCGGTGGCCAGGGCGCCGAACAGGGCCCTGGGGTACGAGCGGCGGGGGTCGCGGGTCTCCTCGGCGACGTTCACGGAGGTCTCGAATCCCACGAACGAGTAGTAGGCCAGCACCGAACCGCTGAGGAGGGCGGTCGCGGCGCCCTTGTCCGCCGTGCCGAGCCGGGTGAGCCGTGCGGGGTCGCCGTCGCCGCGCAGCAGCAGCCAGGCGCCGAGGACCACGATGAGCACCAGCCCGCCCACCTCGATGACGGTGGCGACGGCGTTCGCCCGGGTCGACTCCTTGATGCCGCGCGCGTTGAGCAGGGCGAGCAGGGCGAGGAACACCACGGCGACGAGGCCCACGGGCAGGGACACGAAGGCCGACAGGTAGTCACCGCCGAAGCCACGGGCCAGGGCGGCGACGGAGACGATGCCGGCGGCGAGCATGCAGAAGCCGGCCAGGAAGCCGGCGAACGGGCCGAACGCCCGCGTGGCGTAGTGAGCCGCGCCGCCCGCCCGGGGGTACTTCGTGGCCAGCTCGGCGTACGAGGCCGCGGTCAGCATCGCCAGGACGAGCGCGACGAGCAGCGGTGCCCACACCGCTCCGCCCACGTCGGCGGCGATCTGGCCGACCAGCACGTACACGCCGGCGCCCAGGACGTCGCCGAGGATGAAGAAGTACAGAAGGGGCGTGGTGAGGGCCTGCTTCAGGGCCGGTCCGCCCGAGGCGGTCTCCGGTGCCTGTTCTCTCGCTATCGACATGTCGATCCGTGTCCCCGCCGGCACGCGAACCACGCCTGTTTCCGGCAGGCGGCCCGGGGCGTGTCTCTCCCGGGGCGCGTGTTCAGTGCGGCGCGGGCGGCGCGGCGGTGCTCTGCCGCACCACCAGATGCGTGGCCAGCTCGATACGCAGGGCGGCCTTGCGGGGATCGGCGGGCCGCAGCAGCATCCGGGCCGCCTCCTCGGCCATGCGCCTCAGCGGCTGCTGCACGGTGGTGAGCGGCGGGCTCGACCACCGGGCCGGCGGTACGTCGTCGTACCCCACCACCGACAGCTCCCGCGGGACGCTCAGTCCCAGCACCCGGGCCGCCTCCAGGACGCCGAGCGCCTGGAGGTCGCTCCCGGCGAAGATCGCCGTGGGCCGGTCCGGGCGGCGCAGCAGGTCCAGGGCGTGCTCGTAACCGCCCTGGACGTGGAAGTCGCCGAAGCGCACCAGCCGCGGGTCCGGTTCCAGCCCCGCCATCGCCAGCGCCGAGCGGTACCCGTCCAGCCGGGCCAGCGAGCACATCAGGTCCTCCGGGCCGGTGATGACGGCGACGCGTTCGTGTCCCTGGTCGGTGAGGTGGCGGGTGGCGGCCAGCCCGCCGGCCCAGTTGGCCGAACCGACGGAGGGTACGTCGGGATCGGGGTCGCCGGCCGGGTCCACGACGACGAACGGGATGGCCCGGGACCGCAGCCGTCTCTTCACGGCCTCCGGCACGGTGGAGAAGACCAGCAGCACCCCCAGGGGCCGGCGGCGCAGGACTCCCTCGATCCACTCGGGTCCCGGCGCCTGCCGTGTGCCGCTCTCGGTGAGCGCGACGGTGGCGCCGCTGCGCTGGGCGACGTTCTCCACGCCCCGGATCAGCTCCATCGCCCAGACGCTCTCCAGTTCGTGGAAGACGATCTCGATGAGCGGTGCCGGAGGCGGTCCCGGGGTGCGCCGACGGTAGCCGTGGGCCTCCAGCAGGCGCTCGACCTTGTCCCGGGTTGCCGGGGACACATCCGAACGACCGTTGAGGACTTTCGAAACTGTCGGAAGGGAGACGCCGGCCTCTCTGGCCACGGCTGCCAGGGTCACTCTGCGGCCGACCTCGTCTTCTGCGCCCATGGCCGCAGCATAAGGCATCGCGTCGGATAACGGTTTGGCCGCGTGCGTGCACGACCGTTGACCGATTCTTCGGTCTGCTCCTACTGTCCAGCCGCAGGACTTTCGGCTTTACTGTCGAAACTTTCGGAAGGCGGATGACCATGCGTACACGGATGCCCCGGGTGCTCGCCTGCGGCGCGACGCTCGCCCTGGCGGCGAGCCTCGCCGCTTGCGGAAACAGCGGGGGAGGCTCCTCGGACGACGGCAGGATCCACGTGCTGGTCTACGGGGACGCCAGCAACAAGGTCGAGAAGCAGATCGTCGACACGTTCAACAGGACGTCCGACGTCAAGGCCGTCCTCGACACCATTCCGGGCGCCGACTACCAGCAGAAGCTCCAGACGATCATCAACACACCGCAGGCGCCGGACGTCTTCTTCAACTGGGGCGGCGGCAGCATCCAGCCGTTCGTGAAGGCCGGGCTGCTGATGCCGCTGGACGACTTCGTGAAGAAGGACCCGGACCTGGACGACAAGTTCCTGCCTGCCGTCTACAACAGCGCCGTCGTCGACGGCAAGCCCTACGGCATCCCGATGCGCGGCACCCAGCCGGTCCTGCTGTTCCACAACAACGACGTCCTCGGCAAGGCGGGCGTGGACCGGCCCGAGACCTGGAACCAGCTGATCGACGCCGTCAAGAAGCTCAAGCAACAGGGCGTCACCCCCATCGCCCTGGGCGGCGGCGACCAGTGGCCGACACTGATGTGGTTCGAGTACGTCTACGACCGCGTCGCCGGCCCGGAGCTGTTCCAGAAGGCCCTGAACGGCGACAAGGACGCCTGGGCGAGCGCGGACAGCCGCAAGGCGCTCGGCATGCTCCGTGAGCTGGTCGACGCCGGCGCCTTCGGCAAGAACTACGACTCCGTGAAGTACACCAACGGCGCCTCGCCCGCGCTGGTGGCCCAGGGCAAGGCCGGCTTCGAGCTGATGGGCTCCTGGTACTACGCGCAGCAGCAGCAGGACGCCAAGGACTTCGCCGCCAAGGGCCTGGGCTACAGCGCGTTCCCGGCCGTCCCCGGCGGCAAGGGCGACCCGTCCGACGTCGTCGGCAACACCAACAACTTCTACTCGGTGCTGAAGAAGACCAAGCACCCGGAGGCGGTCGCCCGGTTCCTGAAGCTGATGTACTCCGACCAGTTCGTCAAGGCCCAGCTGGCCATCGGCAACCTGCCGACCACCACGAACACGCCGCGCTTCCTCGGTACGTCGGCCAGCCCCGCCTACTCCGGCTTCCAGTACGGCCTCGTCGCCAAGGCGAAGTCCTTCCAGCTGTCGTGGGACCAGGCCTACCCGCCGTCGGCCATGACGCCCATCCACCAGGCCGTCCAGCAGTTCTTCGACGGGCAGCTCGACACCGACGGCTTCATCAAGGCCATGCAGGCCCTCCCGGCCGAGTGAACCGCTCATGACCACACAGACCACGAGCGCCCCGCCCGCCGCCCCGGCCCCGGCGAAGGCCCGGCGGCGGGCGGACTCCTCCTGCACCGCCCAGGGCACGCGCCCCGGCTTCCTCTGGGCCCTGCCCGCCACCCTGTTCTTCGCCCTCTTCGCCCTCGTGCCGCTGATCATGGTGGCGGTGCTGTCCTTCATGACCTGGAACGGCCTGGGGTCGCCGCGGTTCGTCGGAACGGACAACTGGCAGCGCATCCTCGACGACCCCGTGATGATCAAGAGCATCTGGCTCACCCTGCTGCTCACCGCCCTGGGCGTGGCCCTCCAGACCCCGCTGAGCATCGTGCTCGGCGTGTGGGCCGCCGGACACCAGCGCAACCGCGCCGTCCTCTCGGCGATCTACTTCGTCCCGCTGCTGCTGTCCTCCACCGCCGTGTCGGTGCTCTGGCGGGCGCTGCTCGATCCGAACTTCGGCATTCCCGCGCGGATGACCCGGCTGTTCGGCGACGGCAACCTGTTCGGTGAGCAGGCCTCGGCCATCGGCGTGCTGGCCTTCGTCAGCACCTGGCAGTTCACCCCGTTCCACACGCTGATCTACCAGGGTGCCGCCCGTGCCGTCCCGCAGGTGCTGTACCAGGCGGCGGCGATCGACGGCGCGGGGCGCTACCGCCGGTTCTTCCACATCACCCTGCCGCAGCTGCGCACCTCGGTGATCACCTCGATGATCCTGATGATCGTCGGGGGACTCACCACCTTCGAGACCGTGCTGATCCTCACCCAGGGCGGACCGGGCACCGACACCACGATCAGCGCCTACTACATGTACCAGAAGGCCTTCAAGGGCTTCGACTTCGGCGCCGGCTCGGCCATCGCCCTGTGCCTGGTCGTCGCCGCCACGGTCGTCTCGCTGATCGTCGTCCGCGTCTCCGGCTACGACAGGATGCGCAGCTCCATGGAGGGGGTGTCATGAGGCACCGTCCGAACTACCCGGCCGGTGCCGGCTCGCTCGTCTGGCTCGTCCTGGTGGGCCTGCCGCTGTACGTGATGCTCGCCGCGACCCTGCGCACCCGCCAGGACTACGCGAAGAACGGCCCCCTGTCCTTGCCGCGCGACCTCACCCTGGACAACTACACCGGGGCCTTCGACTCGGGCTTCGGCCGGTACTTCCTCAACACCATCGTCGTCACCGTCTGCGTCGTCGGCGTGGTGCTGCTGCTCGTACCGCCGCTGGCCTACGCGATCGTCCGCAGCCGCGGCCGGGTCACCTCGCAGATCTTCCGGCTGTTCCTGCTGGGCCTCGCCATCCCCGCCCAGGCCGTCATCGTCCCGATGTTCTACCTGATCAGCGAGGCGGGCCTGTACGACAACCTGCTCGGGATCATCCTGCCCACCGCCGCGTTCTGCCTGCCGATGTCCGCCCTCATCCTCAGCGGCGCCATGCGCGACATCAGCCCCGAACTGTTCGAGGCCATGACGATGGACGGGGCGAGCCCGAGACGGATGTTCTTCCAGCTCGTCGTCCCGCTCTCGCGCGGCGGCCTCTCCACGATCGTGGTGTTCTCCGCGCTCCAGGCATGGAACGGCTTCCTGTTCCCGCTCGTCCTGACCCAGTCCGACTCCACCAAGGTGATCACGCTGGGCCTGTACAACTTCCAGACCGAACACGGCATCGACATCCCCGGTCTGCTGGGCGCCGTGACGCTGTCCATGGTGCCCGTCCTGCTCGTCTACCTGTTCGCCCGCCAGGCCCTCGTCCAGGGCCTGACGGGCATGGGAGGAAAGTGACCGCCAACGTGGCCGTAGAGACCACCTCCGAAGTCCCCCTCTGGAACGACCCGGCCCAGGACACCGGCACCCGGGTGTCCGCGCTGATCGGCGCGATGACCGTCGAGGAGAAGATCGCCCAGCTGTACGGCGTGTGGGTCGGCGCGTCCGACGAGGGCGCCGAGGTCGCCCCGCACCAGCACGACATGGAGGAGGCGGTCGACCTCGACGCCCTCCTGCCGGCCGGTCTGGGACAGCTCACCCGCCCCTTCGGCACGGCACCCGTCGACCCCGCGCTCGGCGCGCTCTCCCTGCTGCGCACCCAGAAGCGGATCATGGCCGCCAACCGCTTCGGCATCCCCGCCCTGGCGCACGAGGAATGCCTGGCCGGCTTCGCCACCTGGGGCGCCACCGCCTACCCCGTCCCACTGTCCTGGGGTGCCACCTTCGACCCCGGCCTGATTCGCCGGATGGCCGCCGCCATCGGCCGCGACATGCGGTCGGTCGGCGTCCACCAGGGCCTCGCGCCCGTCCTTGACGTGGTCCGCGACGCCCGCTGGGGCCGGGTGGAGGAGACCATCGGCGAGGACCCCTACCTCGTCGGCAGCATCGGCACCGCCTACGTCCAGGGGCTGCGGTCCGCCGGCGTCGTCGCCACCCTGAAACACTTCGCCGGCTACTCCGCCTCCCGTGCGGGCCGCAACCTCGCACCCGTCGGCATGGGGCCGCGCGAGCGGGCGGACGTCGTCCTGCCCCCCTTCGAGATGGCCGTGCGCGAGGGCGGCGCCGACTCCGTCATGCATGCCTACACCGACACCGACGGAATGCCCTCCGCGGCCGACGAGGACCTCCTCACCGGGCTGCTGCGCGACACCTGGGGCTTCGACGGCACGGTCGTCGCCGACTACTTCGGCATCGCCTTCCTCAGGACCCTGCACGGCGTCGCCGGCGACTGGGCGGAAGCCGCGGGGGCGGCCCTGCGGGCGGGCGTCGACGTGGAACTGCCCACCGTCAAGACGTTCGGCGCGCCCCTCGCCGAAGCCGTCGCCGCGGGCCGGATACCGGAGTCGCTCATCGACCGCGCCCTGCGCCGGGTGCTCACCCAGAAGGCCCGGCTGGGCCTGCTCGACGCCGGCTGGGACCCGGTCCCGGCCGCCCTGCGGGGAGCCGGCCTGGACGACCCGGACGCCCTGCGCGGCAGCATCGGCCTGGACACCGCCGAGAACCGGGAACTGGCCCGCACCGTCGCCGAGGAGGCCGTCGTCCTGCTGGCCAACGACGGCACCCTGCCCCTGGCACGGCCCCGCCGCATCGCCCTGATCGGCCCCAACGCCGCCGAACCCACGGCCGTACTGGGCTGCTACTCCTTCCCCCAGCACGTCGGCGTGCACCACCCGCGGACACCGGCCGGCATCGACCTGCCCACCCTGGAGGACGCCCTCCGGCGCGAGTTCCCTGACGCGCGGATCACCGTGGCCCGCGGCACCGGCGTCGACGACGGCGACGTCTCCGGCATCCCCGAGGCCGTTGACACCGCACGCGGGGCCGACGTCGTCGTCGTGGCCCTCGGCGACCGCGCGGGACTGTTCGGCCGGGGCACCAGCGGTGAGGGCTGCGACGCCGAGTCGCTGGCCCTGCCCGGCGCCCAGCAGCACCTGCTGGACGCGCTGCTGGACAGCGGCACGCCGGTGGTGGCGGTCCTGCTCGCCGGCCGGCCCTACGCCCTCGGCCGCGCCGCGGACGAGGCCGCCGCGCTCGTGCAGTCCTTCTTCCCCGGGGCGGAGGGCACCACCGCCATCGCCGGTGTCCTCAGCGGCCGGACCAATCCCTCGGGACGGCTGCCGGTCGGCGTGCCCCGCGGTACGGGCGGTCAGCCCGCCACCTACCTCGGCGCCCGGCTCGCCCAGGCCGGCGACGTCTCCAGCATCGACCCCACCCCTGCCTTCGCGTTCGGGCACGGCCTGTCCTACACGTCCTTCGACTGGGACGGCCTGACGGTCGAGCGCGCGGAGACGGACACCGGCGGGGAGTTCGCCCTCGGTCTCACGGTGCGCAACACGGGGGAGCGGCACGGCACCGAGACCGTCCAGCTCTACCTGCACGACCCGGTCGCCTCCGTCGTCCAGCCGGTGCAGCGGCTCATCGGGTACACCCGGGTCCCGCTCGCCCCGGGCGAGGCCCGCCGCCTGCGCGTGACCGTCCCGGCCGACCTGGCCTCCTTCACCGGCCGCGACGGGCGCCGGGTGGTCGAACCGGGCGAGCTGCACCTGCGTCTGGCGGCGTCCAGCAGTGACGTGCGGCTGACGGCGACGGTCACCCTGACCGGCGCGGCACGCCACCTGGACCACCACCGCCGGTTCCACGCGCACTTCGAGCAGGAGACGGCCGCACGGCCGGAGCCGGAGCCGCACACCGCCGCCTGACCGCCACCGCGCCGTGGCCCGTCCCCGACCTGAAGCGGGCCACGGCGCCGGCCGTCAGCCGCGCTCGACGGTGACGGTCACCCGGCTGCCCGGTACGGCCCGCACCCACGCCCGGCCGGCCGTCCCGCGCACGACGGCCGCGCCGCCGTCGGCCGCGATCCGCCAGGTGCCCGGCGGCAGGGACAGCGAGGTCAGCCGGGAACCGTGGGAGGCCGCGCGGTAGGAGAGCCGGTACACGCTCCGCCCGGCGTCGTACACGGCGGAGCCGACCGTGCCCGCGACCTCCTGCGCGTACGGCTCGGCGGTCAGCTCCTTGTGCGCGCGGAAGGCACCGGTGTCGTCGACCGCGCAGTACCCGCCGCCGTAGCACCACACATAGCCCGCCCAGCCGGAGGCGTAGCGGCCCAGGGAGGCCATGGCGTCACGGTAGAAGCGGCCCATGTGCGGCAGCGTGCTGTCGGGCGGCCCCCACTCGCCGATCACGACCGGGACCCCGTACCGCTCCGGGTACACGGTGACGGCCCGCTCGTACGCCTCGATCCAGCCGGCCCCGGGGTCGTAGTCGGAGCCCGACTCCATGGCGGAGTCGTAGAAGTGCGGCGCGTACACGATGCGGGGATCCCCGACGCGGCCGAGGCCGGTCGGAACGCCCTCGCCCACGACCGGGGTGGGTTCGACGAACAGCCAGGAGTGCCGGTCGGCCGAACGGACCGCGCCGGCCAGCCGGTTGTACATCGGTGTCAGCTGCTCACGCTCGATCCGGCCCGCCGCCGTGACCTGGTCCTCACCCGGCCGCGCTTCGCCCATCGGCTCGTTGAGGAGGTCGTAGCCGAGCACGGCCGGATGGCGGGCGAAGCGGCCGGCGAGGGTCCGCCACATCCCGGCCTGGGCCCGGCGCAGGTCGGTGTCCTCGTACAGATGGGTGAAGGCACGCTGCACGGCGGGCTCGAAGTACTCGGCGAACCAGTCGTCCGGATGCGGTGTGAAGGGCAGTCCGTCGGTCCTGGTCGCCCACTCGGGGATGCCGCGGTGGCCGAAGGCGGGCCCGAAGACGTCCTGGTGGGCGTCGAGCACGACCTTCACGCCGTGCCGCTCGGCCCAGTCCAGGATCCGTCCGATCCTGCGCAGGTAAGCGCGGCTGTACTGTCCCGGCTTCGGCTCCAGGTCGTCCCAGAAGACCAGCAGCCGGGCGAAGCCGAAGCCTTGGGCGCGCATGTCGCGCAGGTGCCGTTCGGTGATGCCGGTCAGCGCCTGGTCGCCGCGGTGCGTCTTGTCCTCGATGTTCCAGCCGCGCAGGGTGAGGACCCGCCCCTGCCGGTCGGTGAGCGGGGGTATGCCCCGCCCGGTGCCCTCGGCGGTGGCGCTGACGGTGGCTGTGGTGTGGGCGGTGCTGTGGGTGGTGCTGTGGGTGGTGGCGGGGGCAAGCAGCGCGGCGACGACCGCGCTCGCCGTCAGAATCGCTCGCAGCACAGGAGACCTCCGGGCCGGCGGTGTTCGTGGTGCCGCGCATCCCACCAGCAGTCGCGGCGCTTCTCAAGAGCCCGGTGCCATCCGGTGCCGCCTGCTGTGTACTGGGTTCCGGGCGCGGCGCGCACGCGGTCGGGCCGCCCATATGTTCTTACATTCGGACCTGCTCGTGAAATAATGTCCTAACAAAGTATTGACAGTGGGCTCGGCAGAGGCTTGTATCCCGTCCCAACGCAACAGCGTCCGTTCCCCCGTCGCACGCACAGTGAGGTGCAGGCAAGATGGACCGCTCTTCTGGCTCCCGCTCCCGCAGAGCGGCCCCCCTCGTGGCCGTGACCGCCGCGGTGGCGCTCACCCTCGCCGGCTGCTCCAGCGGCTCCGGCGGCAAGAAGGCCGAGGAGGAAGCGGCGAACGCCTCCGCGGGCAGGGCCGACACGCCCCGGATGACCGTCGCGCTGGTCACTCACCAGGCGCCCGGAGACACCTTCTGGGACACCGTCCGCAAGGGCGCACAGGCAGCGGCGGCCAAGGACAACGTCAAGCTCGTCTACTCCGCCGACCCGAACGCCGGCAACCAGGCCGGCCTGGTGCAGAACGCCGTGGACCAGAAGGTCGACGGCATCGCGGTCACCCTGGCCAAGCCGGACGCCATGAAAGGCGTGCTCGGCAAGGCCGAGCAGGCCGGCATCCCGGTGGTCGGCCTGAACTCGGGACTGAGCGACTGGAAGAAGCTCGGCCTGGTCGAGTTCTTCGGGCAGGACGAGGGCGTGGCGGGCGAGGCGTTCGGCGACAAACTCGACACCACCCCCGCCAAGAAGATCGTCTGCGTGATCCAGGAACAGGGCAACGTCGGCCTCACCCAGCGCTGCGACGGCGTGAAGAGGACGTTCAAGGGCACCACTGAGACCCTGTACGTGAACGGCACCGACATGCCGTCCGTGAAGTCGACCATCACGGCGAAGCTGAAGCAGGACGACTCCATCGACACCGTCGTGACCCTCGGCGCCCCCATCGCCCTCACCGCGGCCCAGTCCGTGGCCGACGCGGGCAGCAAGGCGAAGGTGGCCACCTTCGACCTCAACAACCAGCTGGTCAAGGCAGTCCAGAACGGCAGCATCGAGTTCGCCGTCGACCAGCAGCCCTACCTCCAGGGATACCTGGCGGTCGACTCCCTGTGGCTCTACAAGAACAACGGCAACTACAGCGGCGGCGGAGTGCAGCCGGTGCTCACCGGCCCGGCCTTCGTCGACAGAACCAACGTCGACAAGGTCGCCGAGTTCGCCGCGAAGGGCACCCGGTGATGAGTATGGCCCAGCAGGCTGAGCCGGCGGTGGGAACGCCGCAGGCGCCCGGCCCCCGGCGAACCGACGGCCGCACATCCCGGCGCCCGCTGCCGCGCCGGCTGCTCGCCCGGCCCGAGGTGGGCGTCTTCCTCGGCGCCGTGGCAGTCCTGATCTTCTTCCTGGTCACCGCCCCGCCGGTACGCGACGGCAGCTCGATGGCGAACATCCTCTACCAGTCGTCGACCATCGGCATCATGGCACTCCCGGTGGCCCTGCTGATGATCGGCGGCGAGTTCGACCTCTCCTCGGGCGTCGCGGTGATCTCCTCGGCGCTCACCGCGAGCATGCTCAGCTACCAGCTCACCCTGAACGTGTGGACCGGCGTGATCGTCGCCCTGGCCGTGTCCCTCGCGATCGGCGCCCTCAACGGCTGGATGGTCGTCAGGACCGGGCTGCCCAGCTTCCTGATCACCCTCGGCACCTTCCTGATCCTCCAGGGCGCCAACCTGGCCGTGACCAAGCTGGTCACCGAGAACGTCGCCACCGACGACGTCAGCGACATGGACGGCTTCGGCCAGGCCAGGAGGATCTTCGCATCCTCATTCGACGTCGGCGGGGTGCAGGTGAAGATCACCGTGGTCTGGTGGCTGGTCTTCGCGGCCCTCGCCACCTGGGTGCTGCTGCGCACCAGGTACGGCAACTGGATCTTCGCGGTCGGCGGCGACAAGGAGAGCGCCCGCGCCGTCGGCGTCCCCGTCACCTTCACCAAGATCAGCCTGTTCATGCTGGTCGGCTTCGGCGCCTGGTTCGTCGGTATGCACAACCTGTTCTCGTTCAACACCGTGCAGTCCGGCGAGGGCGTCGGCCAGGAGCTGATCTACATCGCCGCGGCCGTCATCGGCGGCTGTCTGCTCACCGGCGGCTACGGCTCCGCCATCGGCCCGGTCTTCGGCGCCTTCATGTTCGGCATGGTGCAGCAGGGCATCGTCTACGCCGGCTGGAACCCCGACTGGTTCAAGGCGTTCCTCGGCGTGATGCTGCTCGGCGCCGTCCTGATCAATCTGTGGGTCCAGCGCACGGCGACCCGGAGGTGACCCATGACTGACGACAACACCGCACCCCACGGCACCGTCCGCCAGGACGGACCCCCCGCACCGGACGGCCCCCTGGTCGAACTGCGCGGCGCCGGCAAGTCCTACGGCAACATCCGCGCCCTGCACGGTGTCGACCTCCAGGTCCACGCCGGCCAGGTCACCTGCGTGCTCGGCGACAACGGCGCCGGCAAGTCCACCCTCATCAAAATCATCTCGGGGCTGCACCGGCACACCGAGGGCGAGTTCCTCGTCGACGGACAACCGGTGCGCTTCAGCACCCCGCGCGAGGCCCTGGACAAGGGCATCGCCACCGTCTACCAGGACCTGGCCACCGTCCCCCTCATGCCCGTGTGGCGGAACTTCTTCCTCGGCTCGGAGCTGACCAGGGGCCCCTGGCCCGTCCGCCGCCTCGACATCACCCGCATGAAGAGGACGGCCGACGAGGAACTGCGCCGGATGGGCATCGCCCTGGACGATCTCGAACAGCCCATCGGCACCCTCTCCGGCGGCCAGCGGCAGAGCGTGGCGATCGCCCGCGCCGTCCACTTCGGCGCCCGTGTCCTCATCCTGGACGAGCCGACGGCCGCCCTCGGCGTCAAGCAGTCCGGCGTGGTCCTGAAGTACATCGCCGCCGCGCGCGACCGCGGCCTCGGCGTCATCTTCATCACCCACAACCCCCATCACGCCTACATGGTCGGCGACCACTTCAGCGTCCTGCGCCTCGGCACCCTCGAACTGTCCGCCGAGCGCGGTGAGGTGACACTGGAACAGCTGACCAACCACATGGCCGGCGGTGCCGAACTCGCCGCGCTCAAGCACGAACTGGCCCAGGTGCGCGGTGTCGACGTGGAGGAACTGCCCGAGGACGGCGGTCCCGGCGCCCCCGTGACGACCTCCCCGGAAGGGAATCCCTGACATGGACCGTCCCACCCCCCTGGACCGCATCCGGGTCGGCTCCGCCCCCGACTCCTGGGGCGTCTGGTTCCCCGACGACCCCCGGCAGGTGCCCTGGGCACGCTTCCTCGACGAGGTGAGCGAGGCCGGATACGAGTGGATCGAACTCGGCCCCTACGGCTACCTCCCCACCGATCCGGCCCGGCTGACGGAGGAAGTGGCCAGGCGGAACCTGAGGGTCTCCGCGGGCACGGTCTTCACCGGCCTGCACCGCGGCCCGGCCGTCTGGGAGGAGACCTGGGCACACGTCAGCCAGGTCGCCGCGCTCACCCGGGCGACGGGCGCCGGGTACCTGGTGGTGATCCCCTCCTTCTGGCGGGACGACAGGACCGCCGAGATCCTGGAACCCCCCGAGCTGACCACCCAGCAGTGGGCGCACCTGACCCAGGGCATGGAACGGCTCGGCCACGAGGTCAGGGAGGCGTACGGCCTGGAACTCGTCGTGCACCCGCACGCCGACACCCACATCGACACCGAGGCCCACGTCGAACGGTTCCTGGACTCCACCGACAGCGAACTGGTCAACCTCTGCCTGGACACCGGGCACTACGCCTACTGCGGCGGCGACAGCGTCGAACTCATCGAGACCTACGGTGAGCGCATCGGCTACTTGCACCTCAAGCAGGTCGACCCGGACGTCCTCGCCGAAGTGGTCGCCGACGGGGTGCCCTTCGGGCCGGCCGTGCAGCGCGGGGTGATGTGCGAGCCACCGTCCGGGGTACCGGCACTGGGGCCGGTGCTGGAGGCCGCGCAGAAGCTGGGCGTGGAGCTGTTCGCGATCGTCGAGCAGGACATGTACCCGTGCGAGCCGGACACGCCGCTGCCCATCGCGGTGCGCACCCGGCGCTTCCTGCGCTCCTGCGGGGCCTGAGAAACCTCACCTGTCCGAAGGGGCCCACCGCGGCGCACCCGTGGCCGCGGTCGTTTCCTTCGGTACCCATGGGGATTCGGTGCGGGCACGGCCGGGAACCAACCGGGGCACGCGGGCGTTGTGCAGGACGACGGGGGACGCCCGCGCTGACGGGAGGACGAGATGACACACCGTACGGAACCTCAGGACGCCGCCACCGCCGACCCGGCCGCCCTGCGCCGCGACCGCTTCGGCGCGCTGCCGGAGCGGATACGCCCGGAGGAGACGGTGGAGACGAAACCGGCGACGACGCCGGACCCGGCGCGGGACACCTACAACCCCGACGAGTGGCTGATCCGGTACTGCGGCTGAGACGCGGGCACGGCGCCGGGCACGGCCCGGCGCCGCCTTCCGCCCACCCCGCCCGTTCCGGCTCACGCCCGGCGCACCTCCGCCGGCGTCACCGGGCGGTGCTCGCGCAGGGACAGCGTGCAGGCCTCGGCGATCCAGCCCGCCTCCAGCGCGTCCTCGATGGTGCAGGGCGAGGGGCGGATGCCGGCCACGACCTCGGTGAACGCGGTGAGTTCGGCGCGGTAGGCGTCGGCGAAGCGGTCCATGAAGAAGTCGTGCGGGGTGCCGGAGGGGAAGGCCACCCCCGGCTCGGCCGAGCGCAGCGGCAGCTTGTCGTCCAGGCCGACGGCGAGAGAGTCCGCGAAGCCGTGCAGCTCCAGGCGGACGTCATAACCACGGCCGTTGTGACGGGAGTTGGACACCATCGCGATCGTTCCGTCGTCCAGGGTGAGCACCGCGCCGGTGGTGTCGGCGTCGCCCGCGGCCCTGATGTAGCCGGCCCCCCGGTTCGCGCCCACCGCGTACACCTCGGAGACCTCCCGGCCGGTCACCCAGCGGATGATGTCGAAGTCATGCACGGAGCAGTCCCGGAAGATCCCGCCGGACGCGGCGACGTACGCGGCGGGCGGCGGTGCCGGGTCCAGAGTCGTGGACCGGACGGTGTGCACAAGGCCCAGCTCACCGGCGCGTACGGCGGCCCGGGCGGCGGCGAAGCCCACGTCGAAGCGCCGGTTGTAGCCGATCTGGACCGGCACTCCGCGGTCCCGCACGGCCTCCCGCACCGCCAGGCCCTCCGCCATCGTGCGGGCCACCGGCTTCTCGCAGAAGACGGGTACGCCCGCCTCGACGCCGGCCCGGATCAGCGCCGGATGGGCGTCGGTGGCCGCCGCGACGACGAGGCCGTCCACGCCGGCCGCCAGCAGGGCCTCCGGTGATTCCGCGACCTGCGCCCCGAACCGCTCGGCGGCGGCCTCGGCCGCGCCCGCGAACGGGTCGGCCACGACCAGGGACTCGACGACGTCCAGCCCGGAGAGGGTCTCGGCATGGAAGGCGCCGATGCGGCCGAGGCCGAGAATTCCGATGCGCATGTGCACTCTTTCGGTCACAGGAGCGGAGCGGTCCTGTCATTCTTGTCAGCACAAACCCCTCGAACAACCAGCAAGCGGCCATCAGAAACCCCTCAAGGAGCCGCGCCATGGGCCACCCGTTCCCCATCCGTGAGATCGCGCGGCAGGCGGGCCTCAGCGAGGCCACCGTGGACCGGGTGCTGAACGGCAGGGGAGGGGTGCGGGAGAGCACCGCGCAGGAGGTGCGCCGGGCCATCGCGGACCTCGACCGCCAGCGCACCCAGGTCCGGCTGGTCGGACGCACGTTCATGGTCGACATCGTGGTGCAGGCGCCCGAGCGGTTCACCGCCGCCGTGCGCGCCGCACTGGAGGCCGAACTGCCCGCGCTGCACCCGGCCGTCGTCCGCTCCCGCTTCCACTTCCGTGAGACCGGACCGGCCGGGGAACAGGCCGCGACGCTGGACCGGATCGCCCGGCGCGGCTCCCAGGGCGTGATCCTCAAGGCGCCGGACGTCCCCGAGATCACCGCGGCCGTCGGCCGGCTCACCGCCGCCGGCATCCCGGTCGTCACCCTCGTCACCGACCTGCCCGCCAGCGGCCGTCTGGCCTACGCCGGCAGCGACAACCGTGCCGCCGGCGCCACCGCCGCCTATCTGACCGGCCAGTGGCTCGGCGACCGGCCCGGCAACGTCCTCACCAGCCTCAGCAGCGGTTTCTTCCGCAACGAGGAGGAGCGCGAGATGGGCTTCCGCGGCGTCATGCGGGCCCGGTACCCGGAGCGGACGCTGGTGGGGATCGCCGAGGGACAGGGTCTGGACGCCACGCAGTACGACCTCGTCCGCGCCGCCCTGGAGCGCGATCCGGAGATCCGGGCGGTGTACTCGATCGGCGGCGGCAACAACGCCACCCTGCGGGCCTTCGCCGACCTCGGCCGTGACTGCGCCGTGTTCGTCGCGCACGACCTCGACCACGACAACACCCGCCTGCTGCGCGAACACCGACTGTCCGCCGTGCTCCACCACGACCTGCGGCACGACATGCGCGGGGCCTGCCACGAGGTGATGCGGTTCCACGGCGCGCTGCCGCCCGCGGGCCCGCTGCTGCCGTCCGCGATCCAGGTCGTCACGCCCTACAACATGCCTGCGCGGTAGGCCGGATGGCGGGGGTCCGCTGACCCGTACCGCGCAAGCGGAGACCGAGGGCGGACCGCGGCCGGGGCCGAGTCGTGCCCGACGGCGCCACCGGGAGCCGCTGCCGCACGGCAACGGCGTAGGCCGCCGCCCGGACCGTTCTCCGGCTCGGTCAGCCGCCGTCGACGTCCACCCAGGAGCCGAGCCGAGCGGACCGCGCCATCGCGTCCAGCACGGTCGCGCTGCGCACGGCGTCCACGAGGGTGGCCCCGTACGGCGTGCCCTCGGCGATGGAGCGGACGAAGCGGTGAGCCTCGATCACCTTCAGGTCGTCATAGCCCATCGCGTTGGCCGAGCCCGGCTGGAACGCGGCGAACTCCCCGTCGCCCGGGCCGACGTACACCGTGCTGACCGGCTGGTCCTGGTACGTCGTCCCCCGGCTCACCCCCAGTTCGTTCATCCGCCTGAAGTCCCAGAACACCGCCCCCCGGGTACCGTGCACCTCGAAGCCGTAGGTGTTCTGCTCGCCGACCGAGACCCGGCACGCCTCCAGGACCCCGCGGGCGCCCGAGGCGAAGCGCAGCAGACAGCTGACGTAGTCCTCGTTCTCGACCCGGCCCGGTTCCCCATCGCGGGCCAGGACGTGGCCGGCCGTCGCACCGGCCGGCCGGGCCCGCTCCGGGACGAAGACCGCCGTGTCGGCGGTCAGCGAGGCGATGTCACCGAGGAGGAAACGGGCCAGGTCGGCGCCGTGCGAGGCCAGGTCGCCGAGCACGCCGCTGCCGCCGCGCTCGCGCTCGTACCGCCACGTCAGGGCTGAGTCCGGGTGGGCCGCGTAGTCGCTGAACAGCCGGACGCGGGCGTGGGTGACCGCGCCGATCCCGCCGGAGACGATCAGCTCGTGGGCAGCCTCGACGGCGGGCGCGTTGCGGTAGTTGAACCCGACCGTGCCCTGGACGCCCGCCCGGGCGACGGCGTCGGCGACCGCGCGGGCGTCCCCGGCGGTCAGGCCCACCGGCTTCTCGATCCACAGGTGCTTGCCGGCCTCGGCCATCGCCACGCCGATCTCGCGGTGCAGGAAGTTCGGCGCGGTGACGCTGACGGCCCGCACCCGCGGATCGGCCGCCACCTCGCGCCAGTCGCGGGTCGCCGTGGCGAACCCGAACCGCTCGGCGGCCTCCTCGGCCCGGCCCGGCACCTCCTCGGCGACCGTCACCAGCCGGGGGCGCAGCGGGAGCCGCGGATAGTGGTGGGGGAGCCGGGCGTACGCCTGGGTGTGCACCCGGCCCATCCAGCCGAACCCGATGACGGCGACACCCAGTACGTCCACCATGACAGCCTCTCCCTGACCTGTGGGACCGGTCCACCTCTGTCCGGGCCACCTTTGTCCGGACATACGTGGGTGTCAACCCTCCGACAGGGCCGCACGCCCCGGGCGCCCGCGGGATGCCGGGTACGCGGGGCCGCTCAGAGGTTGATCGCGTAGGCCTTGCGGAGGGTCTCGTGCACGGTCCACGTCGTCCGGTCGCCCGCGCGGAGCACCGCCATGTCACCGGGCCCCACCGTCAGCACCGGCCCGTCTGCGACCTCGATCGTCGCCGAGCCGCTGATCACCACGAACAGCTCGTCCGCCTCCGTGTCGGTGACCACGCCCGGCGTGATCTGCCAGATGCCGCGGATCTGCCGGCCGTCCGGCGACTCCCAGACCACCTTCCCGGTCACCTCCGGCTGCCCGGAGACGATTCGCTCCGGGTCGAGCGGCTCGGGTACGAGGTCGGCGTCGGGGATGTGGAGCGCGAAGCTGTGCGTCATACGGCCGACCCTAGCCCGCGGGCAGGCCGTGCCGCCGTCGACAGTGTGTGGGGCATCGGGCCTGGTGGGGGGACACTTCGTCGCCCGGTGGAGTGGCGGGCGGGGCGGACGCGGGTGAACGTGGAGTGCATGTCCGACTCCACGGCGGCCGGTACGCCGCCGCCCCGGCACCACGACGCGCGCGAGGTCATCCTGTTCGGCGGGGTGTACGGCGCCGTCCTCGCCAGCTCGATGGTCGCGGCGCTCACCCAGTACGGCCATACGTCCGCCGAGGTCCGCGGCTACGACGCCGCCTGGGTGCTCGTGACCGCGCTCGCCTCCGCCCTCGCCCACGGCTACGCCCACTACGTCGCCGAGCGTGCCCCGCACCGGCGCCGGGACGTCCTGCTCGCCGTGCGCGACGAGTGGCCGCTCGTCGCGGCGGTGCTGCCCACGGCCTTCCTCCTCGCGGGCGCCCGCTGGCGGTGGTGGCCGGCGAACGGTGTCGAGTACGCGGCGTTCGTCCTCAACGTCGTGATCCTCTTCGTGCTCGGCCTCATCACCGCCCGCTGGTCGGCGCGGAGCTGGCCGGCCGCCGTCCTCACCGGCCTGGTGGACGCGTTGCTCGGGATGATCGTGGTGGTGGCGAACGCGCTCATCAAATGACCGGCGGACCGGACGCGCCCGGCGGCCGGCACGGGCGCGACATGCGCACCCGCGCCGGTGCGGTAGGGTTGACGTGCGTGATCACGCGGGAGGCTCCGCGTGGGACCGCGACGGGACGTGGCGCAGCTTGGTAGCGCACTTGACTGGGGGTCAAGGGGTCGCAGGTTCAAATCCTGTCGTCCCGACGGTGAGAAGCAGGTCAGAGGGGTCCTTCGGGGCCCCTCTCGGCCGTTTGCGGGGGCACCGTCTCACGGAATCCATCCAGCCGGGGGCGAGTGACAGCCCGACATGGGTGCACGATCGATCGGGGTGGTTGCTCCCCGCCGATGCGGGGGGACGCGGGTACAGGCGGGTGCCTGCGGATCAGCGCGGTCCACGAACCCGGCACAGCCGGTCGGGCCCCGGCTCCTGCTCCCGGTGACGGCGCTCGGGAGGATGAGGAGCGGACCTGACTCCCCCCGGCCGTGTCCGCCGGTGCGACCGCATCCGCCGAGGCGACGGAGACGACCGTCGTGGTGGAGACGTCGCCGGTCTCGTCGTCGGCGGTGACGTTTCGGCCGCCTCGTGCACACCCCCTGGTCCTGCGGGAGGGCATCGCGCATCACCCACCACCAGGCGGGCCGTGGTACGGCGAGCCGTCGGGGCCGGCTCGCCGTACGCGCGCCGAGGGGCGGGGTGCTCACCCGGCGTAGGTCTCGAACTCGGCGATCTTCGGGGTGCCGCTGGAGCCGGTGATCTCGAAGGTGATCTTCTTGAGGGAGGTCCGGGGGACGGTGATGACCCCTGCCCCGGTGCCGGAGGCCAGGGTGGTGCCGGTGTCTGCGTTCAAAACCCTCCAGGAACCGACGGCGCCCGTGGCGCCGGACGCCTCCCTGATGTTCAGCCGGGACACCGTGGTCGCCGTTCCCCACTTGATCGAGAGGGAACCCGTCGAGCCGGCGGGCGACCAGTAGGTGCTCATGTCGCCGTCGCGGACGTTGCCGTAGCTCGTCCCGCCGGCCTTGCTGGAGCCGTCGGCACCGGCGCCGAGACTGAGGTTGGTGCCGCTGGGCTGCGTGGGCTCCGGGGTCGGGGTGGGCGTCGGCACCGGCGTGGTCGGCGTCGGGGCGGGCGTCTGCGCCGAGCAGTTGCCGTCCGACATCTTCAGTCCGGTGCCCGCACCGGCCGTCCGCGTCACGATCGACGGGACGCACGCCGCGTCGTCGAGGCGGTAGGAGTACGGAATGCCGACGGTGGTGTTCGACGTCGGGGCCGGACCGGCCGGGTGGTTCTCCGTGCCCGGTGCGGACCAGGTCACGTTGTCGAAGATGTTGCCGCTGACCTGCCAGTAGCCGGCCGCGTCCGTGTAGAAGGTGCCCAGGACGTCCTTCGAGTCCTCGAAGTAGTTGTTGTCCACCTCCGCACGGGCGCCCGCGCGGGAGTTGATGCCGGACTTGCTCAGGTTCCTGTAGTAGTTGTTGTAGATGTGGGCGATGCCGCCACGCAGCAGCGGGGTCCGGGAGTCGATGTTCTCGTACAGGTTGTGGTGGTATGTGATGTAGCTGTTGGAGAGTTGCGTGTCGCTCGACCCGACGAGACCGCCTCGGCCGGAATCGCGCATGATGCTGTAGGAAAGCGTCACGTACTGCGTGTTGTCCTTCAGGTCGAACAGGCTGTCGTACCCCTCCGACTCGCCCCCGGACGCCTCCAGCGTCGCGTGGTCGACCCAGACGTTGTGGACGTCGCTCTCCATGCCGATGGCGTCGCCCCCGTTGGACGTGGGCGAGCCCGACTTCTTGACGTTCTTCACCGTCACGTTCTGGATGATGATGTTGCTGGACTCGCGGACGTGAATGCCCACCTGGTCGAAGACCGCCCCGCCGCCGACTCCGACCAGCGTCACGTTGCGGATCCGCTTCAGCTCGATCACACCGTCGGCGGTGTCGCAGCTGCTCCCCGACACCTTGGCGGTGTTGCTGTGGTTGATCGTCCCCTCGACCTCGATGGTGAGGGGCGTGTCGCTGCTCGCCCGGTTGCACAGAGCCGCGTGGATGGCGGTGCCCGTGGTGGCCCGTACGGTCGCACCTCCCGCACCACCGGTGGTTCCGCCGTTCTGGCCGGCGTAACCGGTCGCGCTGCCGGTCACCGCCGACGCTGATGTTGTGGACATGACAGCTCCGGTGACGGCTGCGAGCGCCACCGCGGCTCCGGCCGCGTAGAGCCGCACTGCGGCTGAACGTCTCATTCTCGCCTGCTCCTTCGCCCCTTGACGCAGGGTCGGTCGGGTGTGCGCGGTACGTCGGTCCGGGGCGCCGGCGTGCGGATGTCGAAGCGGCTCACGCACGGCGTCACGGAAGAGCGGCCCACGCGGCAGCGCTCCTCCCATGGATGGGAGGGAAAGCGCTTTCTGGTCCCCGGAGAATAGGAGTGCGACGACGGGCTGGCAAGACTTCACGCAACCGAAGAGGGGCGTCGGGCGACGCGTGAACGGGCCGGCGCG
Organism: Streptomyces sp. NPDC014991; assembly: GCF_043080665.1. Lineage (NCBI taxonomy): Bacteria > Bacillati > Actinomycetota > Actinomycetes > Kitasatosporales > Streptomycetaceae > Streptomyces > Streptomyces sp. NPDC014991. The sequence goes on along the minus strand of NZ_JBIBVY010000008.1, from coordinate 71,654 downwards.
CCCCGAGTTGCGGCCACCCTCGGGCATCTCGATCACGCCTGTCGGGAGGAGCCGAGCCCGGCCCCGCGTCGGGGGGTCCGCCCCCGGCCCGCCGCGTCGGCGGGGCTACGGCTCCTCGGTCACGGTCTGCCCGCGCTGCCGGCGCGCCGCCATCACCGCGTAGACGACGATCCCGGCGAACAGGAACAGCGCGCCCTGGTAGACCGCCGCGTAGCCGGCGCCCGCCATCAGCCACACCGAGAAGGCGGCGGCCACCGCGGTGACCACGGAGTCCCGGACCAGCCGCCCCCGGTCGACGGCCTCGGGGCGGCCGGAGACGAGGTGGAAGATCTGTGCGGACGCGGCCAGCAGGTACGGCACGGTCGCGGTGAACGTGGTGACGAGCACCAGGACCTCGAAGACCCGGCCCGAACCCGACAGGTAGTTGTAGACGGTGAGCAGCGAGGCGAGGACGACGGTCACACCCACACCGACCGTGGGCACGCCCCGCCGCCGGCGCGTGAAGGCACTCGGGAACAGGCCGTCGCGTGCCGCCGCGTACGGCGTCTGCGCGCTCAACAGTGTCCAGCCGTTGAGGCAGCCGGTCATCGACACCAGTGCGGCGAGGGCCACGGCCGTGCCGCCCCAGCTGCCGCCGAACATCGTGTTCACGGCGTCCGAGAACGGCGCGGCGGAGGTCACCAGGCGGTCGTGCGGGACCGTACCGAACACGGACAGCGTGCCCAGCAGGTACACCAGCGCGGCGCCCGCGGTGCCGATGACGGTGGCGCGCCCCACGTTGCGGCGGGCGTCTTTGACCTCGCCCGCGCTGACGGCGGCGGACTCCACGCCGAGGTAGGAGAAGAGCAGCAGGGCGGCGGAGGCGGAGACCGCGCCGACCGCGCTGTGCCCGCCGGCGTTGAACGGGCCGAGCCTCGAGGGGTCGAAGAAGAACAGCCCGCCGACCGCGACGAGCAGCAGCGGCACGAACTTCAGCACCGTGGACACCAGCTGGACGGCGCCCACGTAGCGGGTGCCGGCGAAGTTGGCGAGGGCGGGCAGCCACTGGAGGGTCAGGGCGGCCAGACACGCGGTCCAGCGATGACCTTCGACCGGGATCAGCACGTCGAGATACCCGACGGCGGCCACGGCGAGCGCGGCGTTCGACACCCAGGTGGTGATCCAGTACGACCAGGCAGCGAGGAAGCCCGCGAAGTCGCCGAAGGCCTCGCGGGCGTAGACGTACGGCCCGCCGGTACGGGGGTCGCGGGCGGCGAGCCGGCCGAAGACCAGGGCGAGGGCGATGGCGCCGACGGTCAGCACCACGAAGGCGACCAGGCTGACCGTGCCGTACGGGGCGATGGAGGCGGGGAGCAGGAAGATGCCGCCGCCGATGATGTTGCCCATCACCAGCGCGGTGGCGACGGGCAGACCGAACCGGCGGGCGTGCCTGCCGGACTCTCCGTGCGGGTCCTCGGCGGGAGCCGTGAGGGTCTCCGCGGGAGCCGGAGCCGACGGGGTGGCGGTCCCGGTGCTGTGCATGGGTGGTGCGCCTCTCATGGAACTGACGTTCCCGGGATCGCCGGGACGGTGCCCATGGTCGGGGATGCGGCATTCCGGTGCAAAATCGCCGTTTGTTGTCCCGTGTGTGCCGCCTGGCGACGCAAAAAGCGTCGCGCTGCGGCTTGCCGGCCGTCAGATGTCCGGCGGCGGAGTGCCACGGCGGGGTTCGGCGGTGGAGGTGCGGCGGGGGTCCCTCGGTGGTGGTGCGGCGGCGGAGGTGCGGTGGTGGTCCGGCGGCGAGGGGCCGGCGGCGGAGTGTCACCGCGGTGCCCGTCGGTGGAGGTGGGGTGCGGATCCGTCGGTGGAGGTGCGGCGGAGGTGGTCCGGCGGCGAGGGCTCGGCGGCGGAGTGTCACGGCGGGGTTCGGCGGTGGATGCTGCGGGGGTCCGGCGGTGGAGGTGCGGAGACGGAGGTGGGGCGGGTGCCCGGCGACGGTGGTGCGGCGCGGTGCCCGGCGGTGGGGTCCGGGTGCTCGTCGTGCCCGGGCCGCGCGGTCAGTGCGTCGCCGCCCACAGACTGCGGACGTGCCCCAGATGCCGGGTCATGATCGCGTGTACGGCCTTCTCGTCGCGCTCCAGCAGGGCGTCCAGCAGCTCCAGGTGCTCCTCGGCGGAGGCGAGCAGCCGGCCCGCCTTCACCAGCGCGGTCAGCCCGTACAGACGGGAGCGTTTGCGCAGGTCGGCGACGACCTCGACCAGGTGGGCGTTGCCCGCCAGGGCGAGCAGGCCGAGGTGGAAGCGGGTGTCGGCCTCGACGTAGCCGATCAGGTCGCCCGCCACCGCGGCGGTGACGATCTCCCGGGCTGCCGGGCGCAGCGCCTCCAGCGAGACGCGGTCGGCCGTGCGGGCCAGCTCCACCACGGTGGGGATCTCGACGAGGGAGCGGATGTGCGTGTACTCGTCCAGCTGTCTGTCGGAGACGGCGGTGACCCGGAAGCCCTTGTTGGGCACGGTGTCGACCAGCCCCTCCTTGGCCAGGTCCAGCATCGCCTCCCGCACCGGCGTCGCCGAGACACCGAAGCGGGTGGCGAGCGACGGCGCCGAGTACACCTCGCCCGGGCGCAGCTCACCCGCGATCAGCGCGGCGCGCAGCGCGTCGGCGACCCGCTCGCGGAAGCTGCTCCGCCGGCCGCCCAGCCGGGGGAGTACGGGCGACTCCGCGCCCTGCCGGTCCTGTGCCATGTCACGCGTCACCCGGAGAGTCTAGAGGACGAAGCCCTCCGGGAACGGGTCGGTGGGGTCCAGCAGGTACTGCGCGGTGCCGGTGACCCAGGCGCGGCCGGTGAAGCTGGGCAGCACGGCCGGGATCCCGGCGACCTGCGTCGTGCCCAGCAGCCGTCCCGTGAAGCGGGTGCCGATGAACGACTCGTTCACGAATTCGGTGTGCAGGGGGAGTTCGCCGCGCGCGTGCAGCTGCGCCATGCGCGCGCTCGTACCCGTGCCGCACGGGGAGCGGTCGAACCAGCCCGGGTGGATGACCATCGCGTGCCGGGAGTGCCGCGCCGTGGCGCCCGGCGCGAGGACGTGGACGTGGTGGCAGCCGCGGATCGACGGGTCCTCGGGGTGCACCGGCTCCGCCTCGGCGTTGATCGCCCGCATCAGTGACAGGCCCGCCGCCAGGATGTCGTCCTTGCGGGCCCGGTCGAAGGGCAGGCCGAACGCGTCGAGCGGGAGGATCGCGTAGAAGTTGCCGCCGTAGGCGAGGTCGTAGGTGACCGTGCGGCCGTCGGGCAGGGTGATCGTGCGGTTCAGGCCGGCCGCGAAAGACGGGACGTTCCGCAGGGTCACTTCGTGCGCGGCGCCGTCCACCACCGCCACCTCGGCGACCACCACCCCCGCCGGGGTGTCGAGCCGGATGGTGGTCACCGGCTCCACCACCTCCACCATGCCCGTCTCGACCAGCACGGTCGCCACCCCGATCGTGCCGTGCCCGCACATCGGCAGATAGCCGGAGACCTCGATGTAGATGACACCCCAGTCGCAGTCCGGCCGGCTCGGCGGCTGGAGGACCGCGCCGCTCATCGCGGAGTGGCCGCGCGGCTCGTTCATCAGCAACTGCTTGAGGTGGTCGCGGTGTTCGCGGAAGTACAGCCGTCGTTCGTTCATCGTCGCACCGGGGACGGTGCCGACCCCGCCGGTGATCACGCGGGTCGGCATGCCCTCGGTGTGCGAGTCGACGGCGTGCAGGACGAGCTTGCTGCGCATGTTCCGGCCCTCCCTACGCGAGACCCGCGGCGACGGCCTTCTCGGTGGCCGCGCGGACCGCGGCCGCCTGCTCGGGCAGCAGCGGGACGCGCGGCGGGCGCACCGGGCCGCCGTACCGTCCGACGACGTCCATCGACATCTTGATCGCCTGGACGAACTCCGTTCTGGAGTCCCAGCGCAGCAGCGGGTGCAGCTGCCGGTACAGGGGGAGCGCGGTGGCGAGGTCACCGGCCGTCACGGCACGGTACAGCTCCGCCGAGGCCCGCGGCAGCGCGTTGGGGTAGCCGGCCACCCAGCCCTTGGCGCCGGCCACCGCCAGCTCCAGCAGGACGTCGTCGGCACCGGTCAACAGGTCCAGGTCCGGCGCGAGCTCGGCGATGCGGTAGGCGCGGCGGACGTCTCCGGAGAACTCCTTGACGGCCTGCACGAGCCCCTCGCCGTGCAGCCGGGCGAGGAGTTCCGGCACCAGGTCGACCTTGGTGTCCACCGGGTTGTTGTACGCCACCACCGGCAGGCCCGCCCGCGCCACCTCCGTGTAGTGGGCGAGGACGGACCGCTCGTCGGCGCGGTAGGCGTTGGGCGGCAGCAGCATCACCGACCCGCAGCCGGCCTCACCGGCCTGCTCGGCCCAGCGGCGGGCCTCGGCGGAACCGTACGCGGCGACGCCGGGCATCACCCGCTCACCGCCGACCGCGGCCACGGCGGTCTCCACCACCCGCCGCCGTTCGTCGGGCGTGAGCACCTGGTATTCGCCGAGCGAGCCATTGGGTACGACGCCGTCGCAGCCGTTCGCGACGAGCCAGGCGCAGTGTTCGGCGTAGCGGTCGTGGTCGACGCGGAGTCCCGCGGTGAGCGGGAGGGCGGTGGCGACGAGGATGCCGCGCCAGGGACGCTTCGGTACCTCGGACATGAGCGTTCTCCCCTTCGATAAGGTGTGACATGTTACTGATGGACGTGTGTGCCAGACCTGAGGCGCCGGGCTCAGTCCGGGCCGGGCTCGGCTTCGGTTTCCGCCAGTGAGGCCAGTACACCGAGCGGCACCGGCCGCGCGAACGGCCGGCGTCCGACGGTCAGCGGGCAGCCGGCCAGCCCCGCCACCCCGGGCGCGCACATCCGCCCCTGGCACCAGCCCATGCCGGCCCGGGTGAGCAGCTTCACGGTCCGCAGGTCACCGGCGCCCAGCGCGCCGACGGACTCCCGGACCTCCCCGGCGGTGACCTCCTCGCAGCGGCACACCACCGTGTCGTCCGTGACCGCGTCCGCCCATCCCGCCGGCGGGGCGTACGCCGCGTCGAGGGCCGTGGCGAACGCCCGCAGCCGGGTCCTGGCCCGGGCGGCGGCGGCCCAGCGGCGCGGGTCGGGGGCGGTGCCGAACAAGCGGGCGGCGGCCGAGCGGCCTGCGATGTGGCCCTCGGCGAGCGCGAGGGCCGCGCCGCCGACGCCGGTCGCCTCCCCGGCCGCCCAGACGCCGGGCACGTCGGTGCGCTGCTCGTCGTCGACCCGGACGCCCATGCCGGACAGGGCGCAGCCGAGGGTCTCGGCGAGGTCGGTGTGCGGCAGCATGCCGTGGCCGACGGCGAGGGTGTCGCAGGGGATGCGCCGCGCGCTGCCGTGCCGCGGGTGCCCGGCGCGGTCGAGCGCCGCCACCGTCACCGCCTCCAGCCGGTCGGTGCCGTGCGCCTCCACCACGGTGTGCCGGGTCAGCGTGCGCACGCCGTGCCGGAGCAGCCGTACCGCGTACCCGCCGCCCTCCGCGAGTTTGCCGGGCTGCGCGGCCAGGGCCGGCGCCCGGCGCAGCAGCGCGCCGGGACCGGCGGATTCCACCAGCGCCGCTACCCGGGCGCCGGCCGCGGCGAGCCCGGCGGCCACCGGCAGCAGCAGCGGCCCGGTGCCGGCGATCACGGCCGTCCGGCCGGGCAGCACCAGGGCGCCCTTGAGCATGGCCTGCGCACCGCCCGCCGTGACCACGCCGGGCAGCGTCCAGCCGGGGAAGGGGAGTACCCGCTCATAACCGCCGGTGGCGAGGAGCACGGCGTCGGCGCGGACGGTGCCGCCCTCCTCCTGCGCGGGGCCGAGCAGGCTGTGCACGGCGAACCTTCCGGAAGCGTCCTCCCGGACCACGCACCACACATGATGGTCCGTCAGGTGGATGATCCGGCCGGCCGCGCGGTGCCGGACGAGGCCGTCCCTGAGCCGTTCCCAGGTGCGTCCCTGGTGGTGCGGGGCCTGTGGCGGGTGGGCGGCGAGGGCCGGGGCGGGCTGCCGGTAGAACTGTCCGCCGGCCCGGCCGCCCGCGTCGACGAGGGTCACCCGTACCCCGCGGGCGGCCGCGGCCAGGGCCGCGGCGAGTCCCGCCGGGCCCGCGCCGACGACGGCGAGAGACGGCTCCTCAGTCATGGTCCGGCCCCGCGTCCAGCGGTCGGGCATCGCCCCGTCCCGTCCCCCGTTGTGTGCGGATGGCATCGCCCGGGCGCACCGGGAGCAGGCAGGCCCGCTGGTTCGGGTGGCCGTCGACGGTCACCAGGCAGTCGAAGCACACGCCGATCCCGCAGAACACCCCGCGGGGCCGCCCCGCGCCGCGGGTGTCGCGCCACGCGGTCACGCCGGCCGCCCACAGGGCCGCCGCGACCGTCTGCCCGGGCAGTGCCGGCAGGGGCCGGCCGTCGAAGGTGACGGTGAAGGCCCCGGCCGGCCGGGCCGGGGCCGGCTCCGGCGGGTGTGCGGGACGCCGTCTCAGTGGACGCACGGGCTCTCGCCTCCGTCGTTGTCGAACCGTTCCGGCCGGAACGGCGTGAGGTCCAGCTCAGGTGCCGTCCCGGTGAGGGTCTGCGCGACCAGCCGCCCGGTGGCCGGGGCGAGTCCGATGCCGGCGCCCTCGTGCCCGCAGGCGTGGAACAGGCCGGGCACCCGCGGGTCGGGGCCGATCGCCGGCAGGTGATCGGGCAGGTACGGCCGGAAGCCCGCGTAGGTCCGCAATGCGCGGACCCGCGCCAGGAACGGGAACAGCCCGACCGCCCCGGCCGCGAGAGCCCGCAGCGCGGGCAGGGACAGCGAGCGGTCGAAGCCGACCCGTTCCCGGCTCGCGCCGATCAGCACCGGGCCGGCGGCGGTCGCCTCCACGACCGGCGAGGTGCGCAGGCCGGCCGAGTCGCTCGCCACGTCGGCCACGTAGTCCGCGGCGTACACCTTGTGCCGGATCATGCGCGGCAGCGGCTCGGTGACCAGCACGAAGCCGCGCCGGGGGAGTACGGGCAACCGGACGCCGGCGAGCGCCGCGAGGTCACCTCCCCAGGTGCCGGCCGCGTTCACCACCGCCGGAGCGTGGATGTCGCCCCGGTCGGTGCGCACGCCGTACACCGCGCCGTCCGCCGCGCGCAGCACCCCGGTCACGGTCCGGCCCGTGTGCAGCCGGGCGCCGGAGACGCGGACCAGCTGGGCGGCGGCCAGCGCGGGCATCACCTGGGCGTCCTGCGGATAGTGGACCCCGCCCGCCATGCCGGGTGTCAGACGGGGTTCCAGCAAGTGCAGTCCGTCCGCGTCGACCGGTACGGCCGTGACCGAGGCGGCCCGCTGGCTCGCGGCGAACTCCCCCAGCGCGGACAGGGCGTCGGGGGTCCGGGCGACCACCAGGCCGCCCTTCGGCTCGTACTCGATCGCCGTGCCCAGCTCCTGAGCCAGGTCCGCCCACAACGCGGCCGACCGCAGGGCGAGTTCGAGTTCGGGGCCCGGCTCCTTGTCGGAGACGAGCACGTTGCCCTCGCCCGCGCCGGTGGTGCCGCCGGCCACCGCGCCCCGGTCCACCAGCCGTACGTCGAGGCCGGCCCGTGCGGCGTACAGCGCGCAGGCCGCACCCACCATCCCGGCTCCTACGACCACGACGTCACAGGTCGGTCGCTTCGTCACGGTCAGTACTATGTCACATGTCGCACTTGCTGAGGAGACCTCGCGAGAGACCGCACGCCGTCCTCGATCGCCCTCGCCGGTCCCGCTCACCTGCCCGAGTTCCAGGCGTGGACGCCCCCTTGACGCCACGGGGCGGCGGATCGACACTCCAGGTGGAGAATCCTAGTGAACAAGTAGGGAATCATGGCGCGCCTCGAAACGGGTACCGGCCGAACGGGCCGGACGCCGCTGCGCGCACTCCTGCTCACCTCCCGCCGGCACATCGACCTGCTGCGCGTCTGCAGCGCGATCAGCCTCCACCGCTGAGCCGGGCTCCTGCGCGCCCACCGCCCGGCCGTACATCCACCGCCCGTCCGCGCCCGCGCACCCGTCCGCACGCCCATGACCCGGGGAGACGCATGTCCATCACTCCGCTCGCCGCCGCTTTGTCCGTCCACCGCACCGACCCCCTCTTCCGGGGCCGGATCGGCCGGGACGCCCGCAGCGGCCACTACGCCGTGCCGCACCGCTACCGGCTCCACCTGTCGACCGCCTGTCCCGACGGGCTGCGCCTCGCCGTCGGCCACAGCCTGCTCGAACTGGACACCAGCTGTCCGGTCAGCCTCCTGCCCGCCGTCCCGGACCAGCCCGGCGGCGGCCACACGGCGCTGCGCCCGCTGTACGAGGCGAGCGCCCACCACCACACCGGCCCGGCGCTCGCACCCGTGCTCAGCGACGACTGGTCCGGGCGCATCGTCAGCACCCACGCCCCGGACATCCTGCGCGACCTGGACCGCTTCCCGCACACCGGCCCCACCCGCCTGCACCCCCGCGGCCTGCAGTCCGTGATCGAGGCCGTGGAGCGGATGTGTGCCGACGGCGTCGAGGGAGCCGCGCAGCGCGCCGGCCGGGCCGGCGCCGCCCCGGCCGAGCGGGCCGCCGCCCTGGACGTGCTGCTCGACACCCTGGACCGGCTGGAACGTCGGCTGAGCGGGGAGGAGTACCTGGTCGACGACCGGCTGACCGCCGCCGACATCGAACTGTGGGTTTCCCTGGTGCAGTTGGACACCGTCCACCGGTGCCACCTCGACGCCGCCGCCGTGCACCGCATCGCCGGCCACCGCGCCCTGTGGGCCTACGCCCGCCGCCTGACCGCCCACCCCGCCTTCGGCCGCCACCTCGACCTCGACGGCATCGCCCGCCGCCACCACGGCCGCTGCCAGGGCCTGGAAGCCGCCGGAGCCGCCGTCCAGATCCTGGACTGGGCGGGTCACGCAGCCAAGGCCTCGGACGCTTCTCGCAGGTGAGCGCGAGCTGTTGGCGTCCAGCGCGCGGACAGACGTTGACATCCGAACGGACGACTGCCTTAACTTACGGCTCAGAACGGTCATGAGCGTCAGCACCAAGCCCTGGCTCGCTGACCGGCAACCCTCGCACCGCGGTGGGGTGCCCCAGGTGACGACCGGACCGGACGACGTTTTCGGTAAGCGCGAGGCCCACGGGCCGGAACAGTGACAGGTGACGCCATGTACGCAGCTCCCAGGACGGCCGACAGCCGCCCCCAGGGCTGCGTACCGTCGTACGCCGGCCTCCTCGTAGCCGACCGTGCCGTCGACCTGCTCCGCGTGAACAGCGCACTGTGTACCGCGCCGGGCCTCGCCCGCTGCCGGGGCTGACGCCTCCTCCCAGCCCCCGCGTTCCCCTCGCACCCCGTCCCCGTGGTGTGCCGTTGTCCGCCCAGCTCCCGGTTCCGCGCGTTCCCGTGCGCCGCCCCGCGCCCAGTGCCGTCGGGGACCGCACCCGTTCGCCGCCGTCCCGGGGTGTCCGATCCCGCCGGAGTCCGCCATGAGTGAAAGCCCAGGCGCCGCCCTCTCCCTCGCCGAGGCGCCACCACCCACCGACACACGTTCAGGCAGACCTGCCACACAGCGGGTTCGGCCGCTGCGCCGGCCCGGACGATGGATCGCCACCGCCGTCGTCCTCGTGCTCGTCACACAGATCCTGCACGGGCTGGTCACCAACCCCTTCTACCAGTGGGACCGGTTCCGCTACTGGTTCCTGCGCCCGGCCGTTCTGGACGGACTCCTCGTCACCCTCGAAGTCGCCGCGCTCAGCGCCGTGCTGGGTCTCCTCGGCGGTGTCCTGCTGGCACTCGGCCGGCTCTCCGGCAGCCCGGTGCTGCGCGCGGTCAGCTGGACGTACACCTGGCTGTTCCGCTCCGTGCCGCTGATCGTGGTGCTGATCTTCCTCTACAACTTCAGCGCCCTGTACAAGACGCTGAGCCTGGGCGTGCCGTTCGGTCCGGCCTTCGTCAGCTTCGACGAGTCGAAGCATGCGACCGACATGACGATCGCCGTCGTCGGCCTCAGCCTCAACGAGGCGGCGTACGCGGCAGAGGTGGTCCGCGGCGGCATCCTCTCCGTGGACCAGGGCCAGCACGAGGCCGCCGCCGCGCTCGGCCTGCCCAAGGGGTACCAGTTCCGCCGGATCGTCCTTCCGCAGGCCCTGCGCTCCATCACCCCGAACTACGTCAACCAGCTGATCGGCCTCATCAAGAGCACGTCCCTGGTGTTCTACGTGTCCCTGCTCGACCTGTTCGGCTCCGTGCAGTCGCTGGGCAGCACCTACCCCGGCGACATCGTGCCGCTGCTGCTGGTCGCCACCGTCTGGTACCTGATCCTCACCAGCGCCGTGTCCGTCGTCCAGTTCTACGTCGAGCGGCACTACGCCCGGGGCGCCACACGCACCCTGCCGCCGACACCGTCGCAGCGGGCCCGGGCCGCTCTGACCGGCCTGCGGGCCCGGCTGCGCGGGGAGGCCGCCGTATGACCACCGCCCGGACCCTCGACAAGGCCGTCCCCGCCGCGCTCGAACTGCACGACGTCCACAAGTGGTACGGCGCCCACCGCGTCCTCGACGGCATCGACCTGACCATCCGCCCCGGTGAGGTCACGGTCGTCCTCGGCCCCTCCGGCTCCGGCAAGTCGACCCTGCTCAGGGTCGTCAACCACCTGGAGAAGCCCGAGATCGGCCACGTGAGCGTGGGCGGCGAACTCATCGGCGTGAAGCGGCACGGCGAACGGCTGAAGGAACTCAGCGAGCGCGCCATCCTCGCCCAGCGCAGCCGGATCGGCTTCGTCTTCCAGAACTTCAACCTGTTCCCGCACCTGACCGCCCTCGACAACGTCGCCGCCGCCCCCGTCGCCACCGGCAAGCTGACCAGGCCGGCAGCCCGGGAACTCGCCCGCGAGCTGCTCACCCGCGTGGGCCTCGGCGAGCGCACCGGCGCCTACCCCCGGCAGTTGTCCGGCGGCCAGCAGCAGCGCGTCGCCATCGCCCGCGCCCTCGCCCTGCGGCCCGGGGTGATCCTCTTCGACGAGCCGACCTCGGCGCTCGACCCCGAACTCGTCGGCGAGGTACTGGCCGTCATCAAGGACCTGGCGACCAGCGGCACCACCCTGGTCATCGTCACCCACGAGATCGGCTTCGCCCGCGAGGTCGCCGACCGGGTCGTCTTCATCGACGGCGGCCGGATCGTCGAACAGGGCCCGCCCGGCGAGGTACTGGACCGGCCCCGCCACGACCGGACCCGGGACTTCCTCGCCAGGGTGCTCTGAACCCGCCCGCCGTGCGGCTCACCCGCCACGGCACCACCCCACCTCTGTCAGCAGCGAGACAAGCGAGACAAGGACAGCCACGCCATGCCTACCCACCTCTCCCGACGCGGCCTCATCCGGGGCATCACCGCGGCGACCGCCGTCGCCACCCTCGCCACCGGGCTCGCCGCCTGCGGGGGCGACAGCGAGGCCGCCACCACCACCGACGCCGCGGGAACGGTCACCGTCGGACGGCTGTCCAACGGGGCCGCGAAGGAGACCACGCTGAAGGTTCAGGAGGTGAAGTCCATCCGTGCCGAACTGCCCGCGTCCGTCAGGAAGAGCGGCAAGCTCGTCATCGGCGTCGGAGGCCTGCCCGCCGGATCCGCGCCCCTCGACTTCATCGGCACCGACCAGAAGACACTCACCGGGTCCGAGCCCGACTTCGGCCGCCTGGTGGCCGCGGTGCTCGGCCTCGAGCCCGTGGTCAAGAACTCCACCTGGGAGAACCTCTTCGTCGGCGTCGACAGCGGCAAGGTCGACGTGGCCTTCTCCAACGTCACCGACACCGAGGAACGCAAGAAGAAGTACGAGTTCGCCTCCTACCGCAAGGACAACCTCGCCTTCGAGGTGCTGAAGAAGAGCACCTGGAACTTCGACGGCGACTACGAGAACCTCGCGGGCAGGACGGTCTCCGTGAGCGCGGGCACCAACCAGGAGAAGATCCTCCTGGAGTGGAAGAGCCGGCTCGCCAAGGAGGGCAAGAAACTCACCGTCAAATACTTCCCCGACCAGAACGCCGTCAACCTGGCGCTCAGCAGCGGCAAGATCGACGCCTACCTCGGTCCCAACCCCGCCGTGGCCTACCGGGCCCGGCAGACCGCGAACACGCCCGACCCGACCCGCAACGCGGGCACCTTCTCCGGCGCCGGCGAGACGCTCCAGGGCCTCATCGCCGCCACCGCCAAGAAGGACAGCGGGCTCGCCAAGCCGCTCGCGGACGCCGTCAACCACCTCATCGAGCACGGGCAGTACGCCAAGTGGCTGGCCGCCTACAACCTCTCCAACGAGGCCGTCGCCAAGTCCGAGGTCAACCCGCCCGGGCTGCCGCTGACCAACTCCTGAGCCGACCCCGCACCCGCCGGACGACGAGAGGACCCCGCCTCCGTGGCACACCCGGACGACGTCCGCTCAAGGCGGCGCCCCGACCGCCCCGCCCGGCGGCAGTCCGCCGGGCACGCGGCCCGGACCGTGCTCGACGTCCCCCGCGCGACCCCGCCGACCGTACGGGCGCGCGGTCGCGGCGGGTGTCCGGGACCCCGGGGCACCCCGGTCCCGCCCGCCGCCGGCAACACGCCCGCGATCCGGTTGTACGAGTCGATCGGGTCCACCCCGCCCCGCCGCTCCCGCACCGTGCACCCGCGCACCCCGGGAACAACCGCCGCCGGCCGGGCGTTGAGCGTCCTGACGAGATCCGCCAGGCGGACGCCGGTCCGGCCCGCCTCGCCCGACGGAGGGAGGTGACGGCCGTGACGCCCGTACGACCGCGGCAACACCCGCGGTGCCTCCCGCACCCCTACCGCCCCGTCCGTCTGCACTCCCGGCCGCACATAGACCTCCAGCGCGTGTCCGCCGCGCTCTGTCGCCGCTGATCCCTGTCCCCGGCCTTCCCGGCCCAGGTCTTCTCCTGCCGCGCTCGCCCCTCGCCGCACCCTGCCCGCGAGCCGGACTTCTCGTACGGACATCAAGGAAGGCACCGACGTGTCCTCGACTCCCTCCGCACACCTGCACCTCGCCGTCGCCCTGGACGGCACCGGCTGGCACCCCGCGTCCTGGCGCGAGCCGGCCGCCCGCCCCCGGGAGCTGTTCACCGCCGGCTACTGGGCCGGCCTGGTCGCCGAGGCCGAAGGCGGCCTGCTCGACCTCGTCACCCTGGAGGACGGCCTCGGCCCGCAGTCCGACCAGCTCCTGGCACCCGACGACCGCACGGACCGGGTCCGCGGCCGGCTCGACGCGGTCCTCATCGCCTCCCGCATCGCCCCGCTCACCCGGCACATAGGCCTGGTCCCGACCGTGGTGGCCACGCACACCGAGCCGTTCCACATCTCCAAGGCCATCGCCACCCTGGACTACGTCAGCCGCGGACGCGCCGGCCTGCGCGTGCAGATCACCGCCCGCCCGGACGAGGCCGCCCACTTCGGCCGCCGTACGGTCCCCCGGATCACCGGGTTCGACAGCCCGGGCGCGCAGGAACTGGTCAGCGGCCTGTTCGACGAGGCCGCCGACCACGTCGAAGTCGTGCGCCGGCTCTGGGACAGCTGGGAGGACGACGCCGAGATCCGGGACGCGGCCACCGGCCGCTTCATCGACCGGGACAAGCTGCATTACATCGACTTCAAGGGCCGCTTCTTCGACGTCAAGGGGCCCTCCATCACGCCCCGCCCGCCGCAGGGCCAGCCGCCGGTCACCGCCCTCGCCCACCAGACCGTCCCCTACCGGCTCGTCGCCCGCCAGGCCGACATCGGCTACGTCACCCCGCACGACACGGCGCAGGCCCGCGCGATCGTCGCGGAGATCCGTGCCGAGCAGGAGGCGGCGGGCCGGGCCGAGGAGACCGTGCACGTCTTCGGTGACCTCGTCGTCCTCCTCGACGACAGCCAGGCGCAGGCCGAGGCCCGCCTCGGCCGCCTCGACACCCTCGCCGGCGAGCCGTACACCAGCGACGCCCGCGTCTTCACCGGTACGGCCGCCCAACTGGCCGACCTGCTGGAGGAGCTGGCGGCCGGCGGGCTGACCGGGTTCCGGCTGCGCCCCGCGGTCGCCGGCCACGACCTGCCCCGCATCACCCGCGAGCTGGTGCCCGAACTCCAGCGCCGCCACCGCTTCCGGAACGCCTACGAGGCCGGCACCCTGCGCGGCCACCTCGGCCTCGCCCGCCCCGCCAGCCGCTACGCCGCAGCCACCGCCTGAGCCAGGAGGACCGCCCCCATGAGCAAGCCGCTGAAGCAGATCCACCTGGCCGCCCACTTCCCCGGGGTCAACAACACCACCGTGTGGAGCGACCCGGCCGCCGGCAGCCACATCGAGTTCGACTCCTTCGTGCACTTCGCGCGGACCGCCGAACGCGCCAAGTTCGACTTCCTGTTCCTCGCCGAGGGGCTCAGGCTGCGCGAGCAGGGCGGCAAAATCTACGACCTGGACGTGGTCGGCCGCCCCGACACCTTCACCGTGCTGGCCGCGCTCGCCGCCGTCACCGACCGGCTCGGCCTGACCGGCACCATCAACTCCACCTTCAACGAGCCCTACGAGGTGGCCCGCCAGTTCGCGAGCCTCGACCACCTCTCCGACGGCCGCTCCGCGTGGAACGTCGTCACCTCCTGGGACGCCTTCACCGGCGAGAACTTCCGCCGCGGCGGCTTCCTGCCGCAGGAGGAGCGCTACTCCCGCGCCAAGGAGTTCCTCGCCACCACCCGGGAACTCTTCGACTCCTGGCACGGCGACGAGATCCTCGCCGACCAGGCCACCGGCACCTTCCTGAAGGACGCCGCGGCCGGCGCATTCGTCCACCACGGCCGGCACTTCGACATCCACGGCCGGTTCAACGTGCCGCGCTCCCCGCAGGGCCGCCCGGTCATCTTCCAGGCGGGTGACTCCGAGGAGGGCCGCGAGTTCGCCGCCTCCACCGCCGACGCGATCTTCAGCCGCTACGCCACGCTGAAGGAGGGCCAGGCCTTCTACACCGACGTCAAGTCCCGCCTCGCCGCGTACGGCCGCCGCCCCGACGAGCTGCTCATCCTGCCCGCCGCGACCTTCGTCCTCGGCGACACCGACCAGGAGGCCGCCGACCTCGCGCGCGAGGTGCGCCGGCAGCAGGTCAGCGGCGCCACCGCCATCAAGCACCTGGAGTTCGTCTGGAACCGTGACCTGTCGGCGTACGACCCGGAGGGCCCCCTGCCCGACGTCGACCCCGTGGTCGACGAGGAACACATATCCCGGGGCCGCGCCCAGGTGCGGATGTACCGCGACCCGATCGCCATCGCCCGCGAGTGGCGGCAGCTCGCCGAGGCCAACAAGTGGTCCATCCGCGACCTGGTGATCAACACCGGCAACCGGCAGACCTTCGTCGGCACCCCCGCCACCGTCGCCCGGACCATCGACGACTTCGTGCAGGCGGACGCCTCCGACGGCTTCATCCTCGTCCCGCACATCACGCCCGGCGGACTCGACCCGTTCGCCGACAAGGTGGTCCCGCTGCTCCAGGAACAGGGCGTGTTCCGCAGCGACTACGAGGGCACGACCCTGCGCGACCACCTGGGACTCGCCCACCCCGACGCCGCCGTCGGCGCCCCGGCAGGGCGGGCGGCATCGTGAGGTTCCTCGCGATCACCCTGATCGTGCACCGGCCGGACCAGGACACGGGCGTGCGGAGGCCGCAGCGCGGACAACCGTGACCGGTCCGGCCGCCCCGGCTCGTCGACGTGGC
The DNA here is from genome assembly GCF_043080665.1 of Streptomyces sp. NPDC014991. Taxonomy (NCBI): domain Bacteria; kingdom Bacillati; phylum Actinomycetota; class Actinomycetes; order Kitasatosporales; family Streptomycetaceae; genus Streptomyces; species Streptomyces sp. NPDC014991. The sequence goes on along the minus strand of NZ_JBIBVY010000008.1, from coordinate 55,947 downwards.
CGCGGACGTCACCTCCCCCGTGGGTGACGTCCGCGGCCGTTCCCCCGGCGCCGGACTGTGGTCGTGTGCCGTCACCAGCACATGACGGCCGTCTCTCCCGAACCCCACGAGGAGTACAGGCGGACCCGGACGATGTAGCGGCGGCCCCTGACGAGCCGGACCCGGACGGCGGCGTTGTCCGGTGTGCCGCCGTCGTCGTGCCCCGCGAAGAAGCGCGGTTCCCCGTCACGCTCCTCGAAGACCACCAGCACGGCGTCCGCGTCGCCGAAGGTCCCCACGGTGTACTCGCGGGTCTCCGGCGGCTCGACGGTGAACTCGGCCTGCTCGCCCGGCCCGAGACCGAGCGGCGCCGACCGGAACGGCACCAGCGGGGCCGGCTCGGACAGCCGGGTGGGCGGGTACCAGCGCAGCACGAACTCCTTGTCGGCCGGCGACGGTGCGCCGGGCGGGCGCAGCCCTCCGCGGTACTGCTCCGGCTCCAGCACCAGCCCCGGCCCGATCGGCAGCGTCATGACCGACTGCGGGTCCCACACCGAGCCGCCCGCCGCGCAGGCGTCCAGCCGGCGCAGCACGTTCGTGTACGTCGTCTCCCGGCTCCAGAAGTTCGGCGGGCCCGCCAGCTCGGCGTAGACGGCCTCGTCGTCCCAGTGGAGCCCGGCGACCGGGCTCTGGTGCTCGTGCACCATGCCGAGCGTGTGGCCGATCTGGTGCAGGACCGTCCCGCGCTCCCCGGGGGCGGTCACGTCCCAGCCGAGGTTGACGGTGCGCTCGCCGCGCCCGGCCGACAGCGCGTCCCGGCCGACCGCCGACCAGGAACCGGCACCGGCCTGGAACCCGATCCGCAGCTCCGCCTCGTGACGGTCGCCGACCTCGGCGAAGGTGACGCCGATGCCGAGGTCCTGCCACTCGCGGAAACACCCGCGGACCACGTCCCGCTGCTCCGAGCCGCCCGCCCAGGGCACCCGGCGCAGCTCACCCGTCCCGGGGACCGGGATCACCGAGGCGTCGGAGCGGGAGTCCATGAAGCAGTAGTGCAGGACCGTGCCGTTGACCCACATCCGCCGCCCGGCGAGCAGCGCGCCCAGCCGCCCGGCGGTCAGCCCCGGTGCGAAGGACGGGGCCGGCTGCCGCGGGAGCGAGCAGAGGCGTCGGGTCATGCGGCCAGCTTGCCTCGCCGCCCGGCCGCCCGCCTGAGTCGGGGGCTACTCAAGTCGCCCTGTATCAAACCTGAGTACGTGCGCTCAGGATGACGTGAGAACTGACGAACACGACGCGAGTACGCCCGCACCGCCCTGGCCGTTCACGGGCCGGACGGACGAACTGGAGCTGGTGCGCGGCGCGTCGGCCGCGGGCCGGCCCGGCATCGTGGTGACCGGACCGGCCGGCCGCGGCAAGACCCGGCTGATCACGGAGGCGGTGCGGGGCACGGACCACGCCCGGGTGACCGGCACGCCCGAGGCACGCGACCTGCCCTTCGGCGCCTTCGCCCCACTGCTCCCCGGCACCGTCTCGCTGCACCACGCGATCCGCGCCCTGTCCGGGACACGGCTGCTCGTCGTGGACGACGCCCAGTTGCTGGACGAGGCCTCCGCCGCCCTGGTCCACCAGCTCGCCGTGCACGGGCGCACCCGCCTGCTCGTGGCCGCCGCGGACGAGGTGCCCGCGCCGGGCGCGGTGTCCCGGCTGTGGACCGGGGAGCTGCTGCCCCGGCTGGCCCTCGCCCCGCTGCCCCGGGAGGACACCGCTCGACTGCTCGCCGGCGCCGGACTGGAACCGCTGACCGTGCGCCGGCTGCACCAGGCGTGCCGGGGCGATCTGCGGCTGCTGCGCGATCTGGTGACCGCGCTCGCCGCGTCCGGGCGGCTGGCGCCCGTCCCGGGCACCGGTGAGCGGGCGTGGCGGGGCGCACTGCCGGTCACCCCGGCCGTCCGCGAGCGGCTCGCACCGGCCCTGGAGCGGTCCGGTCCGGGTGAGCGCGACACCCTGGAACGCTTGGCGTTCGCCGAGCCCCGGCCGCTTCCGGTGGACGAACTCGATCTGGACGCCCTCGAACGCCTGGAGGCGGACGGCCTCGTCGACGTGGACGACCAGGGTGCCGTCACCCTCGCCCATCCCCTGCACGGCGCCGCGCTGCGCGCCACGGCCGGCCGGCTGCGGACCCGCCGGCTGGGGCGCGCACCCTTCGCGTACGGACCGGCGCTTGCCGCCGAACAGCGCCTACTGGAAAGGAGGTTGGAGCAGTTCGACGTACGGACGGTGCCCACGCCCGTGGGCGAGTGGCTGGTGGCGGAGGGCGGCCCGCTGCCGGCCGGGTACGCCGCGGTCCGCGCCCGGTTCGCGCGGCTGCGGGGCGAGCTGCGGGAGGCGGCGGCCTGGGCCAGGGAAGGGTTGCGGGGGGCGCCCGGGGACACCGGGTGCCGGACGGAACTGGCGCTGGCGGAAGGGGAACCGGGCGGGACGGCCGACCCCGACGACGTCCACGCGCTCTACGGCGCGGTACGCCTCGGTGCTCCGCGGGGCGCGGCCGGACGGCTGCCGGCCGGCAGCGTGTTCGCCCGGCACGCCGAGGCGCTGGCCCGCGGCGACGGGACCGCGCTGGACCGGGCCGCACAGGCGCTCGCGGGGCGGGGCTTCCTCCTGTACGCGGCGGAGGCCCACGCCCAGGCCGCACGGGCCCACCGCGATCCGCGTGCCGCACGGTCGTCCCGTACCCGGGCCGTCGCCCTGGCCCGCCGCTGCCAGGGGGCCCGTACGCCGGCCCTGACCGGGCTCCTCCTCGGCGAACTCACCGCGCGGCAGCGGCAGATCGTCGCACTGGCGGCGGCCGGGCTGAGCAACCGGGACATCGCCGAGAAGCTGACCCTGTCCGTGCGGACGGTGGGCAACCATCTGTACGGCGCCTACACCCGGCTGGGCACGGCGGACCGGGGCGCCCTGACCTGGCTGGTGGACGTGCCCGAGCGGGAGACGGCGTAGCGGGGCGCCCGGGCGCCGTCCCCGACGCCGCCCCTCACGCCGCCCCGAACGCCGCGAACGCCCAGCCCGTCGCCTGGTGCACCGCGTCACCCGGCAGCGCCGTACGGGCGTCGCGGAGGGCCTCGGCCAGGGACAGACCCGCGCCGAGGCCCTTGTGCAGGGCCAGCATCAGCGGCACCACCGCCGCGTCGTTGACCGGCGCGCTGCTGGCCACCACCCCGGCCGTGCCCAGCGGCAGCAACGCGGTCACCAGGCCCAGGAGTTCGTCGGCGCCGACCGAGGCGAGGCGGGCGGTGTCGCAGCTGGAGAGGATGATCCGGTAGGGGCTGCGCGACAGCCGCTCGAAGTCGTGGACGATCAGTGGACCGTCGGCCATCCGCAGGGCGGAGAACAGCGGGCTGTCCGCGCGGAACGTGCCGTGCGCCGCGAGATGGGCGAGGGCCGCCCCGTCGAGTTCCGCCAGTACCCGGGGCACCTGTGCGTCGTCGCCCTCCAGGACCGTCGCCGTGCCGTACCGGCCGGCCAGTTCGGGCACCTCCGCACCGCCCGTCGCCAGGCCGGGACCGCGCACGAGCACCGGCCGGCCCTCCGGCGGCGGTTCCGTCTCCCTGGCCCGCAGCCAGCTGCCGGCCGACGGCGACACGCTGAGCACCCGTTCCCGCAGCGCGGGCAACAGCGCCCACGGCACCCGGTGCAGCGCCCCCGGCGGCACGATCACCACGGGGCCCGGGCCGAGGCACTTCGCCGCCCCGGCGAGCAGCAGCTCCTGCAACCGGCGGCCCGCCGCCTCCACCAGCGGCAGCCGTGCCTCGGCACCCGGGTGCGCGAGCCGCCGCAGCCCGGCCTGCACATGCCCGGCCTCGGCCACCGCCTCCGCCAGCGACCCGCCGGCGAACCGCCGTACCCTGCCCTGCCCGCACAGCAGCACGTGCACCCGGCCGTCCACGACGGCCAGTTCCACCAGCCACCCGTCACCGAGCCGGTCCAGCAGCCGGGCCACGTCCAAGCGGTCACCCGCGCCGGTGGCGGCGCCGCCCATATGACGGGTCCGGGAGCGGATCTCCCGCTCCAGGCGCCGCTGTTCGCGCTCCAGCGCCGGTACCGGGCGGCCCTCCATCCGGGCGGTCTCCGCGCGCGCCGCGATCTCCCGGTAGGCGGTCAGACCGCTCAGCAGCGCCGGGTCGTGCGGTGGCCGGGCCGGCGGCGCGGACAGCACGGTCGCCCGCCACCGCTCGCTCCACACCAGCAGCCGCCGCGGACTGCCCTGGGCGAGACTCACCTCCTGTGCCAGCGCGGCCAGTTCGGCACCCTGCGCGGTGGCGTGGGCGCGCAGCTCCGAGGCGCCCAGCGTCATCCGGTGGTCGTCCAGCACGTCCAGGCCGCGCCGGCACGCCTCCAGCACGCCCCGCCGGGAACCCGCGGCCCGTGCCCGCAGTGCCTGCGCGGCCCAGCCGGTCATCCGGGCCGGTGGCCGCCCGCAGTTCCGGCTGCGGGCGGCCACCGCCAGATGCCGTTCGGCGTCGGCCGTCCAGCCCAGCTCCAGCGCGATCCGGCCCGCGAGCAGCGAGGCCTCGGCGGCGGCGGGCGACCCGAAGGAGGCCAGCCGCTCGGCGACCGCCGCCGCGTCCCCGACCAGCCGGCCCGACCGGCGGCCGGCCGCCACCCGCGCCTCGATCAGCACCAGCCGGGCGTGCGTCTCCCACCACGTGCGGCGCTGCGCGGCGAACAGCCGTACGGCGACGGCGGCGCGGGCTATGGCGGTGTGCGGGTCCCCGGCCGAGCGGGCGGCCCACGCCGCCGCGAGGAGCAGCTCGGCCCTGCGGGTGGACTGCCCGCCGATCCGGTCCAGCACCGCGCCGGCCGCGTCCGCCTCGGCGAGCGCCTCCGGGGCGAGCCCCGCCGCCATCAGCACCTCGCACCGCCGGATCGACAGGTTGTAGGTGGGCGTGCCCAGCTTGGCGTACCGCTCCTCGGCCTCGTCGAGCAGCCGCAGCGCCGCCGGGATGTCCCCGGACCGGAACGCGGCCAGCCCCCGGCTCTCCACCGCGTCCGCCTTGTCGTGCTCCTGGCCGGTGGTGTCCCACAGCCGTTCCGCCGCCGTGAAGTCCGCGACCGCCCGGTCCACCGTTCCGAGGGCCAGGTGCACGGTCGCCCGCAGGGTCAGCGCCCGCGCGGTCCAGATGTCGTCGCCGGTCTGCCGCAGCACCGGCAGTGCCCGCCGTACGTCCTCCAGCGCCTCCCGGTGACGCCCCAGCACCCACCACACGTACGCCCGCCGGAACAGCACCCGCGCCCGCGTGTGCCCGCTGCCCCGGGCGACACCCCGCTCGAACGACGCGAGTCCCTGCCGCGTGCGCCCCGCGTGCACCAGTGCGACCCCCAGCGTCGCGAGCACATCGGCCTCCCGGTCGGCCGACTCGGCACGCGCGGCCAGGTCCCGGGCCCGCCGCAGATGCCGGAGCGCGATGCGCAGATCCCCGAAGTCCCGCTGCCAGATGCCGAGCACCTGGTGGGCCACGCTGGCGTGCAACGGTGGTGCGGCGGTGCGCAGGACGTGTTCGGCGCGTGCCCGGGCCTCGCCCGGGTCGGCGAACACCAAGGGCAGCAGTTCGAGCACCGACTCGCTTCCCGCTGTCACGTCTCGCATGGTAGTGGCCTGCTGTATCAGACGGCGGTCCCGCGGCTCTCACTGTCGGACACCGTCCCGAGGGGGAGATCACGACATGGCACCACAGCGATTCCACGAGCAGTTCGAGCACATCCGGCGCTCCCTGCCGGACGTCCCCCTCACCATGGGGCCCGACGACACCCCCGGCCTCCTCTACGAGAAGGGTGTCGTCCTCGTCCGGGGCGGCGAGGAGGCCGGGTTCGTCGAGGACGCCGTGCGCGCCCACTTCACCGAGACCCCGGGCCTCGTCCCCGACCACGTGGGCCGTGTGGGCCCGCGGGCGGACCGCACCGGCGTCACCCGCGTCCGGGTCGGCGACCCGGACGGGGGCGAGGACACCGTGCCGCACGCCCTCGCCGCCGTACGGGCGGCCGAGCGGCGCCAGGGCCGCCGGCTGGCCGGCCGCAACCACGTGCTGCACATCGCGGTCAACGCCTGCCCCGGTGACGAGCCCGTGCCCGCCCCGCGTACCGAGGCCGCCAACCCGGCCGTCTCCGGGAGCGGTCACGACCCGGCCACCGCGGTCGGCGTCCTCGTCATCGACACCGGTCTGGTGCACGACCACCTGGCGTACCCGCCGCTCGCCCACACCACCGGCGACGCCCAGCTGACCGAGACCGACGGTGACGGGGTGCTCCACCAGTACGTCGGCCACGGCACGTTCATCGCCGGGATCGTCGCGGCCCTCGCGCCCAACACCGACATCACCGTCCGGGGCACCCTCAACGACGCCGGCGCCGTCCTGGAGTCCGAGTTCGCCGGCCGGCTCTTCGAGGCCGTCGACCGGAACGGCTGGCCCGACATCATCAGCCTCTCCGCCGGCACCCCCGGCGCGGACACCGACGGCCTGATCGGCCTCGACACGTTCATGCGGGAACTGCGCGACCGGCGCACCCTCCTGATCGCCGCCGCCGGCAACAACGGCAGCGACACCCGTTTCTGGCCCGCCGCCTACGCCGCCCTGCCCGAGTACGCCGACTGCGTGCTCTCGGTCGGCGCCCTGCGCGCGGACGGCGAGTCGGGGGCCTGCTTCACCAACTACGGCCCCTGGGTGCGCGTCCACGCCCCCGGCGAGCGCCTCACCAGCGCCCTCACCGGCTTCGTCACCCCCGTGCCCTACGTCTACCAGCACTCCACCTACGACGACTGCCGGTTCGGCTCCGACTACGCCTGCACCTGCCAGTACCCGCGTCACACCGGCGTGCTGAGCGAGGGCCGGGAGAACACCGGCGGCAAGCCGGACCAGGTGATGTTCGACGGCCTCGCGCAGTGGAGCGGCACCTCCTTCGCCGCACCGGTGGCGGCGGGACTCGTCGCCGCCCGGATGACGGCGTACGCGGAGCGCGACCCGCGGGTGGCCGCCGCCCGGTTGCTGGCGGCCGGCACCGGCCGGGCGGAGGTGCGCGGGGCGCACGTCCCCGCGCTCCGCCCGCCCACCTGGCGCCCCGTCAGGACCGTGATCCCGGCGTTGCCCGCATGACGGCCGGAACCCTCCGCTCCGCGGCGTACGATGACGTGCCGTACACAAGGGGTGGAGCCGTGGACCGAGCAGAGGTCGGCGCGCTGGTCCAGTCCGCCGTCGACGGGGACGCCGCGGCCTGGAAGGCGCTGGTGGAAGGGATGAGTCCGCTGGTGTGGTCGGTCGTGCGCGCGCACCGGCTCTCGGACGCCGACGGGCACGAGGTCTTCCAGACCGTGTGGTTCCGCTTCGCCCAGCATCTGGGCCGGATCCGGGAACCCGACAAGACCGCCGCCTGGCTGGCCAGTACCGCCCGCCACGAATGCCTGAAGGTGCTCAGGCAACTGACGCGACTCACTCTGACCGACGATCCGCAGCTGCTCGACCGGGCCAGCCAGGACCGGACACCGGAGGAGTCGCTGATCGACAACGAGGAGGCGGCGGACCGGGCCGAACGGATCCGCCGGCTCTGGCAGGAGCTGGACTCACTGGGCGAGCGCTGCCGGCAGCTGCTGCGCGTGCTGATGGCCTCGCCACCGCCCAGCTACGGGGAGATCTCCGCCGCCCTCGGCATCGCGGTCGGCAGCATCGGCCCGCTCCGCCAGCGCTGTCTGCGCCGGCTGCGGGCCCGGATGGACACGCGGGGTGCGGTGTGAACGGCGACGACGAGATGCCCCGGGACGCGGTCCCGGACCAGGACGTGTACGCGGACCTGTTGCTGGAGGAGGAACTGCGCCAGGCCGCCGCCGTCCTGGACCCCGTCCCGGCCGAGCTGCTCCAGAGCGCCCTGGACGCCTACACCCTGCACGACCTGGACGCCCGGCTCGCCGAGCTCACCTTCGACTCGCTCGTGGACGCGCTGCCGGTCCGTGGAGTCATGGACGCGCCGCGCATGCTGACGTTCCGGGCGGGTGAGGTGACCGTGGACGTCGAGGTCACCGCCGACGGGCTGATCGGCCAGGTGCTGCCGCCGCAGCCGGCCCGGATCGAAGTGCTCGGCGACCCACGGGCCCCGCGCCCGGTCACGGCCGACACCCTGGGCCGGTTCGCCAGCGACACGCCACCGGCCGGCCCGTTCGCCCTGCGGCTGCGCACCGGCGCGGAGGTGATCGTCACCGAGTGGCTACGGGCCTGAGGCCACTGTTCGGGCACCGGGCGGGCCGGCGGAGCCGCGTCCGGTGCCGCCGGCGCACCGGACCCGGCGGGAGGAGCGGTGCTTCGTCCCGGTGATGCCCTTCACCCCGGGTGGGCTACAGGGCGTCGACGAGCGTGGCCAGCGCCGAGGCGAGCCGGTCCAGACCCGGCCCGGCGGGGCCGCCCGGCTCGGTCATGTAGACGTCCCGCCGGATCTCCACCATCAGCGCGCCGACCCGGGCGTCGGTGCCGTAGAACTCAAGCGGTACGTACGTCCCCGCGAACGGGCTGTCCAGGCCGGTCTCCCCGCACCCGGCGAACGCCTCGTGCGCGGCCCCGGTCAGCGCCGGCGGGGTGTGGAAGGCATCCGTCCCCAGGCACACCGGCGGGCGCGGCCCGGCCCCGTGCAGCTCGTAGGGGAGTGGCACGGCCGGATACGAGTGCACGTCGATGATCACGGCCCGCCCGGTGGCGGCCAGCCGTCCGGCGACCGCCTCCGTCATGGCCTCGGCGTACGGCCGGAAGTAGCGGGCGAGCAGTGGCTCCGGGTCGGTGTCCGCGGCCCGCAGCTCGCCGCGGTGCGTGGTCCGCGTGTACACGGCGCCCATCCCGGCGGCGAGCATCTCCTCCCGCTCGTCGGGGAACCGCTCCGGGTCCACGACCAGCCGTGACAGCCGGTTCACGAACCGCCAGGGCCGGATTCCGGCGAGCGCGGCGGCTCGCTCGGCGATCTCGGCGGTGTACGCGTCCGTGATGTGGTCCAGCTCCCGCTCCAGTTCCGCGTCGTCCAGCAGGATGCCTTTCCGCACGTCGTCCGGTATCGCCCGCGCGGAGTGCGGCACGTGCAGCAGGACGGGCGAGCCGGCGGCACCGGGCAGGAGGTCGAAAGAGGACACGGGCGGCTCCCGGGGGTGTGGTGGACGGGGGGACGGCTCCGCCCCGGCCGGGTGATGCCGGCCGGGGCGGAGACTACGGGGACGGTCGGGCCGCGAGCGTCAGCTCAGCGACGCCAGAACCTCGTTCCAGGTGGCCGACGGGCGCATGACCGCGTCCGCCTTGGCCTGGTCGACCTGGTAGTAGCCGCCGATGTCGACCGAGGAGCCCTGGACGGCGTTCAGCTCGTCCACGATCCGCTGCTCGTTCGCGGCGAGGGTCTCGGCCAGCGGCGCGAACGCCTTGGCCAGGTCGGCGTCGTCGGTCTGCCGGGCCAGCTCCTGCGCCCAGTACAGGGACAGGTAGAAGTGGCTGCCGCGGTTGTCGATGCCGCCGACGCGCCGGGTCGGGGACTTGTCCTCCTCGAGGAAGGTCGCCGTGGCACGGTCCAGGGTGTCGGCGAGGACCTTGGCGCGGGTGTTGCCGGTGGTCTCGGCGAACTGCTCGAAGGAGGGGACGAGCGCGAAGAACTCGCCGAGCGAGTCCCAGCGCAGGTAGTTCTCCTTGACCAGCTGCTGGACGTGCTTCGGCGCGGAGCCGCCGGCGCCCGTCTCGAACAGGCCGCCGCCCGCCATCAGCGGGACGACCGACAGCATCTTGGCGCTGGTGCCCAGCTCCATGATCGGGAACAGGTCGGTCAGGTAGTCACGCAGCACGTTGCCGGTGACCGAAATGGTGTTCTCACCGCGGCGGATGCGCTCCACCGACAGCTTGGTGGCCTCGACCGGGTTGAGGATCCGGATGTCGAGGCCCTCGGTGTCGTGCTCCGGGAGGTACTGCCGGACCTTGGCGATCAGCTGCGCGTCGTGGGCGCGCGTCTCGTCCAGCCAGAACACGGCCGGGTCGCCGGTGGCGCGGGCACGGGTGACGGCCAGCTTGACCCAGTCGCGGATCGGGTCGTCCTTGGTCTGGCAGGCGCGGAAGATGTCGCCCGCGGAGACCGGCTGCTCGATCAGCACGTTGCCGGCCCGGTCGGTCAGGCGGACGGTGCCGGCGGCCGGGATCTCGAAGGTCTTGTCGTGGGAGCCGTACTCCTCGGCCTTCTGCGCCATGAGGCCGACGTTCGGGACGGTGCCCATGGTCGACGGGTCGTAGGCGCCGTTGGCCCGGCAGTCGTCGATGACGGCCTGGTAGACGCCGGCGTAGGAGGAGTCCGGGATGACGGCGAGAGCGTCGTGCTCCTGGCCGTCCGGGCCCCACATGTGGCCGGAGGTGCGGATCATCGCCGGCATGGAGGCGTCGATGATGACGTCCGAGGGCACGTGCAGGTTCGTGATGCCCTTGTCGGAGTCGACCATGGCGAGGGCCGGGCCCTCGGCGATCTCGGCGTCGAAGGAGGCCTTGATCTCGGCGCCCTCGGGCAGCTTCTCCAGGCCCTTCAGGATGCCGCCGAGGCCGTCGTTGGGAGTGAGGCCGGCCCCCTTGAGGGTCTCGCCGTACTTCGCGAACGTCTTCGGGAAGAAGGTGCGCACCACGTGGCCGAAGATGATCGGGTCGGAGACCTTCATCATCGTGGCCTTCAGGTGCACGGAGAACAGGACACCCTCCTCCTTGGCGCGGGCGACCTGCGCGGCGAGGAACGTGTTCAGCTCGGCGACGCGCAGCACGGAGGCGTCGACGACCTCGTCCTTCAGCACCGGTACGGACTCGCGCAGCACGGTGGTGGTGCCGTCCTCGCCGACCAGCTCGATCCGCAGCGCGCCGTCCTCGGCGATCACCACGGACTTCTCGGTGGAGCGGAAGTCGTTCTCGCCCATGGTCGCCACGTCGGTGCGGGACTCGGCGCTCCAGGCACCCATGCGGTGCGGGTGGGCCTTGGCGTAGTTCTTCACCGAGGCCGGGGCGCGGCGGTCGGAGTTGCCCTCACGCAGCACCGGGTTGACGGCGGAGCCCTTGACCTTGTCGTAGCGGGCGCGGATGTCGCGCTCCTCGTCGGTCTTGGGGTCGTCCGGGTAGTCCGGCAGCGCGTAACCCTTGCCCTGGAGCTCGGCGACGGCGGCCTTGAGCTGCGGGATCGACGCCGAGATGTTCGGCAGCTTGATGATGTTGGCGGCCGGGGTCTTGGCCAGCTCGCCCAGCTCGGTCAGCGCGTCGGGGATGCGCTGGTCCTCGTTCAGGTACTCCGGGAAGACGGCGATGATGCGCCCGGCCAGCGAGATGTCACGGGTCTCCACGGGCACACCGGCCTGCGCGGCGTACGCCCGGATCACCGGCAGGAACGAATGCGTCGCCAGGGCCGGGGCCTCGTCTGTGTAGGTGTAGATGATGGTCGAGTCAGTCACCGGGTGCTCCGCTCCACGTCTGCAACATTGCTCGACATCAAGATATCTCGTGACCGGGGTCGGTTGGACAGGGGTCCTGGCCGGAATCCGCGCCGCCGTCCATCTCGCGCTCGATCCAGCGGCATATCACGTCCACCACGTACAGGTGTTCGGCACGGGTCAGCTCCCGTCCCGCGGGGATGCCGTGCCAGCGCGCGAGGCAGCCCCGGCAACAGGTGGCGGTGGCGTGCTGGGCCACGAACACGGGGTGCCCGCGGTACGGCGTCTGCCTGCCGTCCTTGTACGGCTCGGCCGGCGCCAGCCGCTTGGCGACCAGGTCGTGGGCGTGCCGGCGAACGGTCACCGGCCCCTTCAGCGCGGCGGTCGCCCGGTCCCGTCCGCGCAGCCGGAACCCCGCCCGGAACGGCTGCCGGGCGAGCGCGTCCAGCCTCCGGTCCAGGGAGCGGAGCGCGCGGGCCCGGTCCTCGTCCGTCACCGGCCCTGCCGACTCAGGCCAGCAGCCGGCGCTTCTGGCTCTCGAACTCCTCGGGCGTCAGGACTCCCTGGGCCTTGAGGTCGGCCAGCTGCTTGAGCTGGTCGATCCGGTGGCTCATCTCGTCGTCGGGAGCGGAAGCGGGAGCGGGAGCGGGGGCCTGAGGTGCGGCGGGCGGGGGCGGCGGCGCCTGCTGCTGCGCGTACTGCTGCTGGTCGTACGCCTGCTGCTGCTCGTAGTCCTGCTGCGCCCAGCGGCCCGCCTGCCGCCGTGAGACGCGGTTGGACACGGCGGTCGCGGTTCCGGCGACGACGGCTGTGCGTGCGACGCCCCGAAGCAGTCCGGGCATGTCGGTCATCTCCCAAGTCGATCGATGCGTCGGGCAGGTGCGGCACCGGCTCAGGCGGCCGCGGAACCGCCGGGCGGTACCGTGTCCTCCATGGCGTCCAGCGAGCTGAGCAGGGCCTGCACGGGAATGCGGCCGCTCGCGACGAGCTGGGCCCCGCTGCGCCGCAGCGCACGGGCCAGCGGAGCCGCCCACAGGTTCTCGTACACCAGCACCGCGGAGGCGTTGCCGGGTTCCAGGGCGTTGGCGGCCTCCTCCAGGTCGCTCTGGTCCAGCACGCCGGACGAGGCTCCCTCGAAGACGGACAGGTCCACCTCGCCGTCGATGTCCCGCAACTCCAGCGCGACGACCGAGCCGTCCGTCTCCTTGCGTACGAAGGCCAGGTCGATGATGCGGACGATGCCGCGCTCGGCGAGATCGACCAGCAGGGGGAACGCCTCGCCCGTCATGCGGTTCCCGGGGAACTCGATGACCAGGTAGTCGACGGGGCCCATCTCTTCGACACTGTCCATGGCCACTCCTCATCGAAGCCGGCTGGGAGCCGGGACCGTCGGGCCGCCCGGCCGTACCGTTGCCCTGGCAGCGCCTTCGAGGCCGACGGCCGGCGGCCCCCGCCTGCCATTGCAGCACGCGCTGCGGGGCCCCGCACTTCCGTGCCCGCCGGGATCATGCGGTGAGCTGGTAGACGCTCTTCGCCATCAGCCAGCAGCCGAGCACCAGGCAGATGGTGACCAGCGCCTGCTCCTGGTGACCGGACATCCACGCCCGCAGGCGCAGCAGCCGCGCCTTCGCCCGGGCGGGACTGAACAGCACGTACAGCTCGACGGCGAGCAACTCGGCGGTGGCGAGCAGACAGAAGCAGACCAGCACGAACCAGGTGGAAAGGTGCGAGGTGTCCGCCTCCAGAACGGTGGTCGCCCCCGCCGCCACCAGACCCCAGGGCTGCAGGAGCACGGCGAGTCCGGCGGCGGCCCAGGCCGTGGTGTGGTCCATCCTCTCCGTGAGCTGCGCGGAGGAGGCCTGCCCGTCCGCGCAGCTCACCCCGGCGGCCGGGGACCCGCCCGTCCCGGGCCCCGGCCCGTTCCCGCGGCCCCGGGCGCCGGTGGCCCGCCGGCGCCGGTGGCCGCCGTAGACGACGAGCAGCACCCCGATGAGCAGCTTGGCGGCGAGGACGGCCGTCGAGGGCGGCGACCGGGGAGCCGGCGGCTGCCCACCGGTCACGGTCAGGACGAGTGCGATCACCACGACGAGACACGCCAGCCAGCTCAGGATGAAGACCAGGCCTTTCCACACTCCCCTCGCCGACCCCACCACCAGGACGAAGGACATGACGGGCAGCGGATCGAGCGCGATGGCCAGTGCGATGAGAAGCAGGTCGGGCACCATGGCGACCCCATCGTGTCGGGACACCACGACAGTAGCCAGCGGGCGCGGGAACGACATCTCGTGGCCGGCACCGTCCCTGGCCTGCCGGCCCGGCGCCGGGGTGCCGCCTTCCGCCTCACACCCCACTCTGGACGCAGCGAAGACAGTGCAGCGAAGACAGTGGCAGCGAAGGGAACAACGTCATGCCGTCCCCGGAACCCTGATGGCAGCGGACGGGCGCGCCCAGAGGCTGATGGCCCGGGCGAAGTCGGCGCACCGGCGGGCGGAGAGCCGCCTGCCGGTTCTCACGCACCTCGCGGACCGCATGGTGTCCGTGAACATCTTCGACTCCGCCACCCGCCTGGCCGCGCAGTGCTTCCTGACCGCGGTCCCGCTGCTCTTCGTCGTCGCGGCCTACGCCCCGCCGGCGGTGCGCCGTCAGCTGATCGACTCCGTGCAGGCGGTATTCGGACTGTCCGGGGCGGCGAGCGCCGAGCTGAAGCACGTGCTCCAGCCCACGACGCACGACCTCCAGCAGGCCACCGGCGTCGTGGGCGGGCTGATGGTGCTGCTGTCGGCCACCGCGGTCAGCCGGGCGCTGCAACGTCTGTGCAAACGCGCGTGGGAGATCCCCCGGGCGGGTACCAGGGTCGCCCCCTGGCGGTGGCCGGCCTGGCTCCTCCTGTGGCTCGGTGTCCTGCTCCTCCAGGGACCCGTACGGCACGGCTTCGGGGCCGGCGCCTGGCTGGGCACCCCCCTCACCCTCGTCGTCCAGACGGGCCTGTGGTGGTGGACCCAGCATCTGCTGCTGGGCGGACGCATCGGCTGGAAACCCCTGCTGCCGGGGGCCGTGATCACGGCGGCCGTCGCCACCACGCTGACGTTCACCGCGGGCCTCTACATGCCGCGGGCGCTCGACCGCGCCATGACCGAGTACGGTCCCGTGGGATCCGTGTTCGTGCTGCTCTCCTGGCTGATCGTGGTCTGCGTCGCGGTCGCCGTCAGCATCAGCGCGGGCGCCGTCCTGGCACAGGAGCCCTTCCTGGCCGGCCGCCTGGGGAGCCCGCCGGCCCTGCGTGACCGCCTGACGCCCGCCTCCTGACGCCGCGGCCCGCCCGGCGTCGTCCGTCCGGTCCACCCGGCGTGCGCCCGGGGTACGGAGCTGAGGCAATGGGGCGTGTCCAGGCACCTACCGCGCCGGAGAGCCCCGTGACCGAGCCGACCGATTCGCACCCGCCGGACCGCGACCGGACCCCCCCGGGCCGTACTCCCACCGCTCCCGGCGGTGCGGCGCGGCCACCCGGCGCGAAGGCCTCCGGTTCTGTCGGCGGCACGGCGCGCAGCGCGGCCTCTGCCCTGCTCATCGTGCTCACCTGCGTTCTCGTCCCGGTCGCCCTCATGGCCATCTGGGTGCACGACATCGCGCTCGACACCGACCGCTACGTCTCCACCGTCGCGCCCCTCGCCACCGACCCGGCCGTCCAGGACGCCGCGGTCCACCGCGTCAGCGAGGCCGTGGACGCCCACGTGAACGGCGCGCAGGCCGCCGCGGACATGGCCTCCTGGCTGCGGTCCCAGGGCCTGCCGCCGCGCGCCGCCGACGCCATCCGGGGGCTGGGGCCACAGATCGACTCCGCCGTCGACCAGGCCGTCACCAAGATCGCCACACGCGTCGTCCGGAGCGACGCCTTCGCCACGGTGTGGCGCACCGCCAACCGCGCGGCCCACAACGCCGTCGTGCACGCCCTGACCGGCAAGGGGCGCGGCGCGGTCGGGGTCAGCGAGGGGACGGTCACCCTGGACGTGGGCACGGCAGTCGACCGGGTCAAGAAGGAGCTGGTCGACGCGGGCCTGAAACCCGCCGACAAGATCCCGCAGGTGAACAAGGAATTCGTGCTCTTCCAGTCCGACCAGCTCGCCAAGTACCGCCAGGCCGCGCACCTCCTCGACATCGTCGGGAACTGGTTCCCGGTGCTCGTCGTCGTCCTCGGTGCCGCCGGAGTGTTCCTGGCCCACCGGCGCCGGCGAGCCCTGGTACGCACCGCGCTGGGAGCCGCGTTCGCCTGTCTGGTGGTGGCCGTCGCCCTGGTCGTGGCGCGCCGCTACTACCTCGGCCACCTGCCGTCCCAGGTGCAGTCCGAGGCCGCCGCCGCGGCCGTCTTCGACACCCTGCTCCACTTCCTGCGGGTCAGCCTGCGGACGGCCGTCGTCCTGGGCGTCGTCGTCGCCCTCGGCGCCTATCTCGTCGGACCGGGCCGGCTGCCCGTGGCGATCCGGGGCACGTCCGACCACACGGCGGACTCCGCGGCGCGGTGGGCGGCGGCCCATCACATCAGTACCGGGAGAGCCGGCTCCTGGACCCTGGCCCACCGCCGGTGGCTCACCCTGGCCGCCCTGCTGGTCATCGCGTTCGTCTTCGCGCTCTGGAACCACCCGACGGTTCTCACGGTCCTGCTGCTGGTCCTGGTGCTCCTCGGCGTCCTGGCGCTGCTCGCCCTGCTGGCGGCCGGCGCCCGCGTCCAGCTCCCCGGGGCACGCGGGCGGACGCGTCCACCCGGCGACGAGCGCTGACAGCGACCCCGCCGTACCCGTACCCGTACCCGCGCGCGGCGCGGGACCGGCACGCGGCCCGCGGGGACCCGTGCCCGGCCCGGCGGTCCCACGCGAACTGCGCCGGGTCCGCGGGACTGGGATGCTGATCGGGTGGAGTCCTCTTCACGGGGCCGACGGACAGGTGGTGACCCAGTGTCCGAGAGGCAGCAGTCGACGGGGCCGGCCGTCGCGTACGTCGATCCGCTGGGCGAGCCGTTCCTCCAGACCCGGTTCGCGGTGCCGGCCAGGCCGGCCACCTTCCTGCGCCGCCCACGGCTCGACGAACACCTCGACCAGGCCTTCGACACCCCGCTGACGATGGTCGACGGCTCGGCCGGCGCGGGCAAGACCCTGCTGGTCGCGGACTGGGCCGCCGGGCTCGGCCAACCGGTCGCCTGGCTGACGGGCGAACCGGGGGACCAGGGCTGCGGCATGTTCTGGGCCTATGTACTCCAGGCCCTGCGCGCCGCGGGCGTACCGCTCTCGCCCGGCATCGGCTGCCCCGGGGACGCCGGCCGCGTGGAGCACCGGCTGCTGATCCGTCTCGCCGACGACCTCAGCGGACGCGAGCGGCCCGTCGTCCTCGTGCTCGACGACTCCGACCGGATGACCTCCGCCCCGATCGCCGAACAGCTGGAGTTCGTCCTGCACCACGCCGGACCCGGCCTGCGCCTGATCCTCGTCACCCGGACCGAGCCGCTGCTGCCGCTGCACCGCTACCGGGCGGCCGGAGCCATCACCGAGATCCGGGGCGCCGAGCTGGCCTTCACGGAGGAGGAGGCCGCGGCACTCCTGGAACTGCATGGCCTACGGCTCCCCGCGGAGGCCACCCGTGCCCTGGTGGAGCGCACCGGGGGCTGGGCCGCAGGGCTGCGCCTGAGCGCCCTGGCCGCCGAGCGGAGCCCGGACCCCGAGAGGTACCTGAAGGAATTCGAGGCCGGCCGCAGCACGATCGCCGACTTCCTGCTCGCCGAGGTGCTCAAGCGGCAGACGGCCCGCACACAGGATCTCCTGCTGCGCGTCAGCGTCACGGACCGCTTCTGCCCCGGTCTGGTCGCGGAACTGACCGGCCACGGCGTTGCGGAGCCGGTCCTCGCCGCACTGCACACCCAGAACGCGTTCGTGGAGGACCTGGGACAGTCCTGGTACCGCCTGCACCCGCTGTTCGGGGAGATCCTCCGCGCCCATCTGCGGGCCCGCTCGCCCGGTCTCGAACCGGAACTCCACCGGCGTGCCGCGCGGTGGCTGCGGGCCTCCGGCTTCCTGCCCGAGGCACTGGCGCACGGCGCCGCCGCGGGCGACTGGGACTTCACCGCCCGGGCCCTCGTCGACGACCTGGCGATCGGCCAGCTGCTCGGCGGTCTGCGCGCGGACGGCCTCGCCGAGCTGTTCTCACCGATGGCACCCGAGGCCACGAGCGCGGCGGCGGACCTGGTGCGCGCAGCCCGCGACCTGTCCGAGCACGAGGTGGACCGCGGCCTGGCCCACCTGCGCCGGGCCGAGGACCACCTGGCCGCGCAACCGCCGGACGCCGCGCTCCGGCTGAGCTGTCTGCTGCTGCGGACCCTCGGGGCCCGGCTGTCCGGTTCACCCGGCACGGCGGAACAGGCCGCGGCGGCCGCCGAGGAGCTGCGGGACGAGGTCCCCGCCCGGCTCCTGGAGAAGCACCCCGAACTCACCGCCCTCCTGTTGGCCCACCTGGGCTCGGCCCGGCTGTGGGCCGGTCGCTTCGACGAGGCGCGTGCCGCCCTGTCCGAGGTCGCCGCAGGCCCGGGCGGGGCGTCGACCGCGCTGCCCCGGGGGGACTCCCTGGGACAGCTGGCGCTGATCGACTACCTGAACGGCTGGCTCTGCCGGGCCGAGCGGACCGCGCTGGCGGCCCTGGCCGAGACGGAGACGTCCGGCGCGGACCACCCCCGCTCCGCCGGTTCGGGCCTCGACCGGCTGGTGCTGGCGGCCGTGGCCGTGGACCGAGGCGAACTCGGGCGGGCCCAGGCCCTGCTGGACGAGGTGGCCGACTGCGCATCCCCGTGCGATCCGGTGACGGTCACCAGCCGGTCCCTCGCGACGGCGGGGCTGCTCCTGGCCCGGGACGAGCCCCTGGCCGCCGCGGCGGCGGCCGTCCCCACCGTGCCGGCCCTCGTGGCCTCCCCCTGGGCGGAGGCCGGGACGGCGCTGATCGCCTCCGCGGCCCATCTGGCCGAGGGCCGCCCGGACAGCGCCGTCAAGGTCCTCGACGACGTGTCCCGCGCCGGTGAGCCCGCGTACGCGGCCGACCTCGCCTGGGCCCAGCTCGCCGCCGGGAACCGCGAGGCGGCCATCGGCCTGCTCGACCACGTGCGGACCGGGGACCGTTCCGGCCCGAGGGTGACCGTCCGGGCCGCGCTGGTGCGCGCACGGGACGCCGAGGAGGCGGGAGACACCGCCACCGCCCGCAAACAGCTCGCCCACGCCCTCCTGGAGGCGCGGCGCGAGCGGCTGCGGCGGCCCTTCCTGGAAGCCGGCCCCCGTATCCGGCGCCTGCTGGACTCGCCGTCCCTCCAGGGGCTCGCCGCGGGCTGGCTCACGCCGGACCGTTCCGGCCCGCACGACGGCCCCGGACCGGCCGCGTATGCCCCGCCACTCGTCGTGGAGGAGCTGAGCGCGCGCGAACGCGAGGTCGTGGGGGGGCTGGCCGACATGCTGTCCACGGAGGAGATCGCCGCCCGCCTGTACGTCTCCGCCAACACGGTGAAGACCCACCTCAAGAGCCTCTACCGCAAACTCGGGGTGAACGGGCGCGCCGAGGCGGTACGCCGGGCCCGCGAGCACGGGCTGATCTGACCTTCCGCCGGGCGGCTCGCCCGTCGCGGGTGAGGCGCGTCGCGGGCGTCGGCGTTTTCGATGAGGGGGGCGGCCGGGCAGGGCCACCCGCCGCCGACGGGACCGCGTGGCCGGCGCGGCGGCGCCGCGGAGTGCGCACGAAAGGCGACGGCGATGTCCTCGACCGACCAGGCCACGGCCCGGGAACGCCGGACCGCGCGCCGCTCCCACGCCGACTACACGGGCGCCGTGTACGGGTCGATGCTCGCCGCGTCCGTGGTGATCGGCGCCTCCGGCCCGGGCGAGTTCCCCCGCCTGGAACTGGTGCTCCTGCTGCTGGTCACCGGCCTGGTCTTCTGGGTCGGGCACGTCCATGCCCACCTGTTCGGGGCCCGCCTCGCGCAACGCTCACTGGACCGGCCGACCGTGCTGCGGGTGGGCCGTGAGGAGTGGCCGATCGTCGAGGCCGCCGTCCCGCCGGCCGTCGCGGTGGCCGTCAGTCCGCTGTTGGGCCTGGGCGTGCAGGGCGCGGCCTGGCTGGCGGTCGCGGTGGCCGTGACCGGTCAGGTGGGCTGGTCCGCGGTCGGCGCGCGGCGCGCGGGAGCGTCCTGGCGTCTGGTGGCGGGAACCGCGGCGGTCAATCTGCTGCTCGGTCTGGTGATCATCTCGTTCAAGATCGCGGTGACGCACTGAGCCGGTGTACCGGCCCCCGGGGCGGGTCACCTGCGCCGGGTGAGGTCCCGCGCGGCCGGGCGGAGCAGGATCGCCAGAAGACCGCAACAGGCCCGCGGCGGGAGAAGGCCATATGCGCTACGAGATCCGTGTCGATGGACACATGTCGGAGACCCTGGCCCAGGCCTTTCCGGAGCTGGAACGGGTGCTGATGTCCGGGCAGACGGTCCTGTTCGGTCCGGTCGTCGACGAGGCGCACCTCTACGGGCTGCTCAACCGCTGCCAGTCGCTCGGACTGCGCGTCGTGGAGATGCGGCAGCTGCCGGAGTGAACGGCGCCCACGGTCCGCCCGCCACGGCCCGCCCGGGCGTGTGGCCCCGCCCGGCTCCTCGTCACTCACGCCGGGCCGGTCCGAGGCCGCCCCTTGACACCCGGTGGTCCGAGCGGTGACGGCATTCCGTGCGGTCCGCCCACGGCCGCCCGCCCGCCGCCCGGCCCGGCCCGGCCCGGCCCGGCCCGGCCCGGCCCGCGAGGATCACCCGCGGTGGGTGATCCGCCGCACCGGCGCCGCGGCCATGCTGTTGAACCGAGGGGCCGTGTGCCGTCCTGCAGGGGATCCGCCGGCGGCCTGGTCAGCACACGCGAGGAGGAGCCATGACCGAGTCGCGTGGACAGGCGCCGCGGACCGGACAGTATCCGTCCGGCGGGACGGCCACCGGCCCCACGCAGACCATGACGGTGATCGCCCGCTCCTGGACCTGGACCCTGGGGGCGGCGCTCGTCACCCTCGTGCCGGGCGTGCTGATCCTCGTCTGGCCGGACGAGACGCTGCACGTCCTGGCCGTCATCCTCGGCCTCTGCCTGCTGCTCAACGGCGCGTTCCGGTTCGTTACGGCGTTCTCGCGGGAGGAGCACGGGGAACGGCTTCCCGCACTGCTGGCCGCGGTGCTGTACGTCCTGGCCGGCGTGCTCTGCCTGCGCAACCCGATGCAGACCATCGCGGCGTTGTCGTTGATCGTCGGGCTCGTCTGGCTGGCGTCCGGCGTCCTCACGCTCTACACGGCCATCGCCGCCAGGGACCTGCCGCACCGGGGCGTCGTCCTGGGTGCCGCGCTGCTCGGCATCGTCGCCGGGATCGTGGTGCTGGCGCTGCCAGCCGAGTCGGCACGGGCGCTGACCCGGCTGCTCGGTCTGTGGCTCGTACTGCTGGGGCTGGTCGAGCTGGGCGTCGCCTTCGCCTGGCGGGCCGCCCTGCGCAGGAGCGGCGGCACGCCGCCGGGCGCACCCGCCTCCACGGCCTGACCCCCCGCGGGCACGCTCACCCGCTCCGGGTGAGGACGCGCCCCTCTCGTCGTGTGCACGCTGAAAGCGGCAGAAGCCGGCCCGGCGAACCGCAGGTGCCGGCGCCCCGGACGGAGGAGAGACATGAGTGCGCAGACCTACCTCGCGTACGACTATCCACTGCTGAACGCCTTCTGGACCATGCTGGTGTTCTTCCTGTGGATCCTGTGGTTCGTCCTGCTGTTCCGGGTCATCGTCGACATCTTCCGCGACGACGACCTGAGCGGCTGGGCCAAGGCCGGCTGGACCCTGTTCGTCGTCGTGCTGCCGTTCCTGGGCGTCTTCGTCTACCTGATCGCCCGCGGCAAGGGCATGGGCACGCGCGAGATGGCGGACGCGCGCGCCCGGCAGGAGGCACTCGACTCCTACGTACGGCAGACCGCGCAGTCCGGCACGACACAACCCAGCAACGCGGACGAACTCGCCAAGCTGTCCGAGATGCGCTCCCGCGGTGACATCACCGACGACGAGTTCCGCAGGGCCAAGGAGCTGGTCCTCAGCGGCGCCGGACCGGCCCGTGGCTCCGACACCGTACCCACCGTCTCCGGGCGCTGAGCGGCGCCCACGGCAACGAATCGAGGACTCCGTATGACCGCGACACATCCCACCGGTGCCCACACGCGCTCCGCCAGGACGGCGTGGGCGGGCGGCCTGACATCCTTCGCCGGGATCATGCTGTCGATCGTCGGCCTGCTCGGCGTGTTCCGGGGCATCATGGCGATCGCCCACGACAACGTCTTCATCTCGACACCCAACTACGTCTTCAAGTTCAACCTCACCAGCTGGGGCTGGATCCACCTGATCCTGGGCGTGATCGCGGTGATCGTGGGCTTCGGCCTGCTGGGGCGGGCGATGTGGGCACGCGCGTCCGGAGTGGTCATCGCCGGACTCGCCATCATCGCCAACTTCCTCTCGCTGCCGTACTACCCGCTGTGGTCGGTCGTGATGATCGCGCTCTCCGGGTTCGTCATCTGGGCCCTGTGCGTGGTCGATGACGACGACTCCGCCATGCGTCCGTAGCGGGGACGGGGAGGAGAAACGATGGACCGGTATCCGCCCATCGCGGAGCACGGGCTGGTGGGTGACCTCCAGACGGCGGCCTTGGTGTCGTCCGGGGGGACCGTCGACTGGTGGTGCACCCCCCGCTTCGACTCGCCCAGCGTCTTCGCCTCGCTGCTGGACAGCGAGCGCGGCGGACACTGCCGGCTCGCCGCGGACGGCCTCGACGGCAGTGTGTCGGTCCGGCAGCTGTACCTGTCCGACACGGCGATCCTGATCACCCGGTTCATGGGACCCGGCGGAGTCGGCGAGGTCGCCGACTTCATGCCCCCCGTCGACTCGCCGACGCCCACCGACCGGCACCGCCTGATCAGGGTCGCCCGGGTCGTGCGGGGCAGCCTGCCCTTCACGTTCACGTGCAGGCCGCGCTTCGACTACGGGCGGGTCCCACACACGCTCGGCGTCACCGACGACCACGGTGCCGTCATGCGCGGCCCGGGCACGGACCTGCACGTGCAGTCCACCGCGGGGGTCGTCCTGCGGGCCGACGGCGCCGACGTCACCGCGCACTTCACCCTCGGCACCGGGCAGGCCGCCGCCTTCGTGCTGACCGGCGCGGCCGCCGACGCCCCCGCTCCGCCCGCCCCCGTGCTGCCCGAGATCGCCGAGGACATCGAGAAGTGCCGCCTATTCTGGCTGTCGTGGCTGCGCTCCTGCACCTACCACGGGCGCTGGCAGGACATGGTGAACCGTTCTGCCATCACCCTCAAGCTGCTCACCTACGCGCCGACGGGAGCGCCCATCGCCGCCGCCACCATGGGGCTGCCCGAGCAGGTCGGCGGCGAGCGCAACTGGGACTACCGCTACACCTGGGTACGGGACGGCTCGCTGTCGGTGAGAGCCCTGACCGACCTGGGTTTCGAGGCGGAGGCCTACGCCTTCCGGCACTGGCTGCGTGACCGCGTCGAGGCCGGCGGCACCGCCTCGGGCGACCCCTTGCAGATCATGTACCGGGTGGACGGTGATCCCCACCTGGGCGAGGAGGTCCTCGACCATCTGGAGGGCTACCGGGGTTCACGGCCGGTACGGGCGGGCAACGCGGCCGTCGACCAGCTCCAGCTGGACATCTACGGTGAGGCCGCGGACGCCCTGACGGTCGGCGGGGACATCGGCGCGGTGCGCGGCTGGAAGGCGCTCAGCGGCGTACTGGACTGGCTGGCCGACAACTGGGACCGGCCGGACGAGGGCATCTGGGAGACCAGGGGCGGCCGGCAGGACTTCACCTACAGCCGGCTGATGACCTGGGTCGCGTTCGACCGGGGCATACGGGCCGCCACCCGGTTCTCCCGCCCCGCCGACACCGCCCGCTGGACGGCCGTCCGGGACAGGGTCTTCCACCAGATGATCGAGCGGGGCTGGCACGACAAGCGGCAGGCCTTCGTCCAGCACTTCGACACCGACGTCCTGGACGCCTCGCTGCTGCTGATGCCCCGGGTCGGATTCCTCTCCCCGCGCGACCCCGACTGGATCAGCACCCTCGACGCCATGGACGAGGAACTGGTCAGCGACAGCCTGGTCTACCGGTACGACCCGGGAGCCTCCCCCGACGGGCTGCGCGGCTCCGAGGGCACGTTCAACCTGTGCAGCTTCTACTACGTCGAGGCGCTCGCCCGCAGTGGCCGGCTCCACCAGGCCCGGTACGCCTTCGACAAGATGCTCACCTACGCCAACCACGTCGGCCTGTTCGCCGAGGAGATCGGCCCGTCGGGGGAGCAACTCGGCAACTTCCCGCAGGCGTTCACGCATCTCGCCCTGGTCACCGCGGCCATGGCCCTCGACGAGGAACTGGGCCGGGCGACGACGGCAGCCGGCGCCACCCGGCATCCCGACATCCAGGGCCTCACGGTGCCGACCGAGACCACGGGGGAGGGGACCGCGGGTGACTGACACGGCCGGGCCGACGCAGCCGCCGCAGCAGCGGTGGATCCTCGCCGCGCTGGCCCTCGCCCAGTTCATCTGCAGCTTCGCCGGTTCCAACATGAACGTGATGATCAACGACATCAGTGAGGACCTCGACACCAGCGTCCAGGGCGTCCAGGTGGCCATCACCGTCTTCCTGCTGGTCATGGCCGCCCTGATGATCCCGGGCGGCAAACTGACCGACCGCTACGGCCGCAAGCGCTGCTTCGTCGTCGGACTCGTCGTGTACGGCGTCGGCGCGCTGCTCAGCGCGGTGGCCCCGGGGCTCGGTGTCCTGATCCTCGGCAACTCCGTCCTGGAGGGTGTCGGCACCGCCCTGCTCATCCCGCCCGTCTACATCCTCACCACGCTGCTCCACCCGGACCTGACGTCCCGCGCCCGCGCGTTCGGGATCATCATGGCGCTGGGCGGCATCGGGGCCGCGGCGGGACCGCTGATCGGCGGGCTCATCACCACCGGCATCAGCTGGCGCGCGGCCTTCGTGTTCCAGGCGCTCGTCATCGCGGTGATCGTCTGGCTGAGCCGCCGTATCGAGGACCCCCTGCCCCCGGACCCCACACGTTCCTTCGACACCTCCGGGGCGGTCCTGTCCGCGGCCGGCCTGGTCCTGGTCGTCATGGGCATCCTGGCGGCGGACGACAACGTCTGGCTGATGACCGCCCTGATCGTCCTCGGCGTCCTCGTCCTCGGCTGGTTCCTCCGCTCGTCGCGTGCCAAGGAACGGGCCGGCAAGGAACCGCTGCTGTCGCTCGGCATGTTCCGTGTCCGCACCTCCAACCTCGGACTGATCACGCAGAACGTCCAGTGGCTGCTGCTCATGGGCACGTCGTTCACGGTGGCCGCCTACCTCCAGGTGGTGCGCGGCTACGACGCCATCCAGACCGGCGTGATCTTCACGGCGGCCACGCTCGGGCTGCTCGTGACGTCGCTGTCCGCCGAGACGCTGGCGCGCCGGCGGTCCCAGCGGACGCTGATCACGACCGGTTTCACGGTCGCCGTCGCGGGCGTGGCGGTGCTGGTCGGCCTGGCCGGAAGCTTCACCACGGCCTGGGCCTTCGTCCCCGGACTGCTCCTCGTCGGACTCGGCCTGGGCCTGATGCTGACGCCGTCGGTGAACGTCGTCCAGTCGAGCTTCCCGGAGGAGCGGCAGGGCGAGATCTCCGGCCTGTCCCGCAGCGTGTCCAACCTCGGCTCGTCCTTCGGCACGGCGATCGCCGGGACCATCCTCGTCGCCGGACTCACCAAGGGCGCCTACGCCGTCGCCATGATCACGCTCGCGGTGATCGGTCTGGGCGGCCTCGCCGCGGGAGCCCTGCTCCCGCGGACCCCGACGCCGGCCCCGGCTCCCGGCACCCCGGCCACCGCACCGGGGAACCGCACGTGAGGTTCTTCGTCCGGCGGGGCCGGAGTCCGGCCGCGAGCGAGTCCTACTCGGGCCGGAGGGAGTCCGGGGTCACCTCCTCGCCGCTGCGCTGCTGCGGGATCACCACCGAGCCCTGCTGGAGGGCCACCGTGCGGGTGGGAGCCGGGATGCGGATGCCCTCCTCGCGGTAGCGGCGGTGCAGGCGCTTGATGAACTCGTGCTTGATCCGGTACTGGTCGCTGAACTCGCCCACGCCGAGGATCACCGTGAAGCCGATGCGGGAGTCGCCGAAGGTGTGGAATCGGATGGCGGGTTCGTGGTCGGGGACCGCGCCGGTGACGTCCGTCATGACCTCCGTGACCACCTCCGCGGTCACCCGCTCGACGTGCTCCAGGTCGGAGTCGTAGCTCACGCCCGCCTGCACCAGTACGGTCAGTTCCTGCTCGGGCCGCGTGTAGTTGGTCATGTTGGCCTTGGCGAGCTGGCCGTTGGGGATGACCACCAGGTTGTTGGAGAGCTGGCGGACCGTCGTCTGACGCCAGTTGATGTCGACGACGTAGCCCTCCTCACCGCTGCTCAGCCGGATGTAGTCGCCCGGCTGGACCGTCCTGGAGGCGAGGATGTGGACGCCCGCGAAGAGGTTGGCGAGCGTGTCCTGCAAGGCCAGGGCCACGGCCAGACCGCCCACGCCGAGGGCGGTGAGCAGGGGCGCTATCGAGATGCCGAGGGTCTGCAGGACGATCAGGAAACCGATCGCCAGGACCAGCACCCGGGTGATGTTGACGAAGATCGTCGCCGAGCCCGCCACGCCCGAGCGGGACTGGGTGACCGTACGGACCAGGCCGGCGATGACCCGGGCCGCGGAGGACGTCACCACGGCGATCAGCCAGACCTGGAGCACCTGGTCGACATGGTGCTGGACGACTCCGGTGAGCGGCAGCACGGCCGCTGCCGCCGCCGCGCCGCCCGCGATCGCCGCCCACGGGACGACCGAGCGCAGCGCGTCCACGATGACGTCGTCACCGCTCCAGCGGGTCCGCTTGGCGTGGCCCCCGAGCCAGTGCAGCAGGGTGCGCGACAGGAAGGCGAGCAGCAGGCCCGCCCCCAGGGCGATGCCGGCGAGGACGAGGTCGTCCAGGGTCGGCGTGCGGTTCACCGGCCACCTCCGGGGCACGGAACCGCTACGGAAGGCCGGTGGGGAAGTCTCGTCACGTTGTCACCTGCTCGATGTCCGGGATGTGCGACCGCGCCGGCCCCGGAACTCCGGGGACCGGCGCGTTCGTTCATCCTGCCGTATCCGGTACGCGCGTCCGTACCGGGACCGGCGCTCACCGGACAGCCGGCTCAGACGATGCCCTCGGCCAGGTCGGCCTGGTCGCGGTCGCTGCCGTAGGCGGCCGTGCTGGGCGTGCCGTACGACCGGCGGGCGACGTACCACCAGACGCTGGCGAGTACCAGGACGACGGCGAGCGCCACCGAGGCGTAGTTCATCGTGTGGACGTTGACCGGTGACGACTGGGGCAGGCAGAACAGGACCGTCACGCACGCCACCCACACGACCGCCACCCAGCCGACCGGTCTGCTCCAGCGGCCCAGGTGCCACGGCCCCCGCTGGAAGCGGTCGCCCGCCCGCAGCCGCAGGTAGACGGGGATGGCGTAGGCCGGGGTGATGCCGATGACGTTGATGGCGGTCACCGCGTTGTACGCCGTCGCCGAGTACAGCGACGGCAGGGCCAGGACGCCGGCCACGGTGACGGACAGCCAGACGGCGGCGACCGGGGTCTGGGTGCGGTCGCTCACCTTGCGCCACAGGTGGGAACCGGGCAGCGCCCCGTCCCGGCTGAACGCGAACACCATCCGGCTGGCCGCGGCGACCTCGGCGTTCCCGCAGAACAGCTGGGCGACGATCACGACGAGCAGCAGCGCGCCGGCGCCGCCGGTACCCAGGCCGTCGAGCAGGATCTGGGCGGGCGGCACACCGGTGTCCGTGGTGCGCGTGGCGTCGTAGTCCTGGATGGCGAAGGTGAGTCCGGCCAGCAGGACGAAGCCGGCGAGCCAGGAGACCCAGATGGCCCGGACGATGCCGCGGGACGCGGCCACCGAGGCGTGCGAGGTCTCCTCCGACAGGTGGGCGGAGGCGTCGTAGCCGGAGAAGGTGTACTGCGCGAGCAGCAGGCCGATCGCCGCCACGTACAGCGGGTTGTGCCAGCCGGTCTCGTTGACGAACTTCGTGAACACGAAGGACGGCGACCGGTGGTGGTCGGGGAAGACGGCCAGCGCGCCGACGATCAGCGCGACACCCGCCAGGTGCCACCACACGCTGACCGAGTTGAGCACGCTGACCAGGCGGACGCCGAACAGGTTCAGCACCGCGTGCAGCAGCAGGATCACGCAGAAGATCAGCATGGTCCTGCCGGGCGTCGGCTCGAAGCCCCACTGGAGGTTGGCGAACGCGCCGGTGAACAGGGCGGCGCCGTAGTCGATGCCGGCGATCGCGCCGAGCAGCCCCAGCAGGTTCAGCCAGCCGGTGTACCAGCCCCAGCGCCGGCCACCGAGCCGGTCGGCCATGTAGTACAGGGCGCCGGAGGTCGGGTAGGCGCTGGTGACCTCGGCGAGCGCGAGCCCGACACACAGCACGAACACGCCGACGCCGGCCCAGCCCCACAGCATCACGGCGGGGCCGCCGGTGTTCAGGCCGAAGCCGTACAGGGTCATGCAGCCGGACAGGATCGAGATCACCGAGAAGCTGATCGCGAAGTTGCCGAAACCGCCCATGCGGCGGGCCAGCACCGGCCGGTAGCCGAGTTCACGCAGGCGCTGCTCCTCGTCCTGCTGCGGCAGGCCCGTGGCGGGGGCGGACGAGGGATCGGGGATGGGGGACACGCGGGGACCTCCGGGATCGACAGGTTCTCGAACAGGGCACGTTCAGGGGCGAGCGGGGATTGCCTGGTGCGGGGAGTTCCGGGGTGGTGCGGGGAGGTACCGGCTGCTGCGCGGAGCTGCCGGGCCGGTCAGGGGCGTGAGTCGTCCACGGCGGCCCGGCAGCGGTCCCGGGCCTGGACGAAGATCTCCACGGCACGCTCCCGGTCCCGGGTGCGGTACATCCAGGGCGGGGGCGTGAAGTACGGCCCGATCGCCTCGAACACCCGCGCCGCGTCCGGGAACTGGAGCGAGCCCCACAGCGCGTGCGCCAGGTGGTTGAGGTCGGACAGCGAGCGTTCGGCGCGCTGGGTGTTCTCGAACCAGGAGTGCAGGGCGCGTTGCGCCTCACGGGCCGCCTCGTCCACCACCCAGTGCAGGTCCAGCGCCGCGTCGTGGCCGCTGTCCCGGCGGTAGCGCTCGACCCGGACGTACAGCGGCAGCAGGTGCGCCGCGGCACCGGGCGGAGCCTGCCCGGCGGCCCACTGCGCGTACCCGGCGGCCTCCGCCAGCCGGCCCGAACCGCCGCGCGCGTACAGGAACTGGAGCATCCGGTGGTGGGCCTCGCGGTTGTCCGGGTCGCGCCCGCGGGCCTCGGCCAGCAGCCCCCAGGGTCCCGGCGGCAGCATCGGCTCCGGCGCGGCGGCCCGGTGCTCCTCCCAGCGTTGCTCCGGGTCGAGCTGGGCCAGCGCCAGCAGGCACACCCAGGGCACCGGGTCCCGCGGGGCGGTGGCCGTGGCGGACTGGGCGGCGTCCCATGCCTCGATCCACAACTCGTGGGTACGGCGGTGCCGTTCGCGCCGGGCCCGCAGTGCCCGCTCCACCAGGACCCGGGCGTGCATCACCGTGGCGTGCACGTTCCCCGGCTCCTCGGCGAGCCAGGCCCGCACCACGTCGGTGCCGGCCGCGGCCGCCGCGAGGATCTGGGTGCGCTGGGTCCACCGCCACCACTGCGTGGTGTCCCCGAGCAGGGCGCGCATGGCCATCCAGCGGCCGGTGCGCAGGTCCTGGAGGGCTGCGCGGAGGGCCTGGTCGGGGCCGGCGGGGTCGTAGGAGGGGCGGACTCCGTCTCTGGCCATCAGTCGCCGGCCCCTTGCCACTGGCGCACGGGCGTGGTGGCGGGGTGACGTAGCAACAGCCCTCCCCTGGGCGGTCATGAAGATCTCGCGTGTGGTCGGCGGTCACTATAGAGGCGTGGGTTCCCGCCGGACCATTATTGCCAACTCAACCATTCAACAGATCAGTTGACCGGACCGGGAAACCCTTGACGCCGGACCCCGTGCGACGGCAGGCTGACGTGGTGATCTTCAGTGCCGCACCGGAGAGCCGGCGATGACGGGGCCGGTGCTCGCGGTCGACCAGGGCACATCCGGCACCAAGGCGCTCGTCGTCTGCCCCGAACGCGGCGTGCTCGGCACCGGGTTCGCCGAGGTCCGCCCCCGGTACCTGCCCGGCGGCCTGGTCGAGGTGGACCCGGCCGGGCTGTACGACTCGGTGGTCGACGCCGGCCGCCGCGCGCTCGCCGAGGCCGGTGAGGACGTCGTCGCCCTAGGCCTCGCCAACCAGGGCGAGACCGTCCTCGCCTGGGATCCCGCAACCGGCCGCCCGCTCACCGACGCCCTGGTGTGGCAGGACCGGCGCGCCGAGACCGTCTGTGCCGGACTGGCCGCGCACGCCGACGAGCTGCGGCAGCTGACCGGCCTGCCCCTCGACCCGTACTTCGCCGCCCCCAAAATGGCCTGGATCCGCCGTCACCTCACCCGCGAGGGCGTCGTCACCACCTCCGACGCCTGGCTGGTCCACCGCCTCACCGGCGCCTACGTCACCGACGCCGCCACCGCCGGCCGCACCCAGCTGCTGGACCTGGACAGCGCCACCTGGTCCCCGCGCGCCCTCGACCTGTACGGGCTGGCCGGCGAACGCCTGCCCGAGGTGACCGACGCCGCGGAACACGTCGGCACGACACGGGCGTTCGGCCCCGAGATCCCGCTGACCGGCCTCGCCGTCGACCAGCAGGCCGCCCTGCTCGCCCAGCGCGTCACCGGGCCCGGCGCCGCAAAGTGCACCTACGGCACCGGCGCGTTCCTCCTCGCCCACACCGGCGACCGCCCCCGGCGCGGCGGCTCCGGCCTGGTCAGCTGCGTGGCCTGGCGGCTCGCCGGACACACCAGCTACTGCCTGGACGGCCAGGTGTACACGGCCGCCTCCGCCGTCCGCTGGCTCACCGACCTCGGCGTCCTCTCCTCCGCGGCCGACCTCGATCCGGTCGGCGGCACCGTCCCCGACAGCGGCGGGGTCACCTTCGTCCCGGCCCTCGCCGGACTCGCCGCCCCCTGGTGGCGCGGCGACGCGCGCGGCTCCCTCACCGGCCTCGGCCTCGACACCACCCCCGGGCACCTCGTGCGCGCCCTGTGCGAGGGCATCGCGGCCCAGGTCGCCGAACTCGCCGAGGCCGCCGCCACCGACCTCGGCACCCCGCTGGACACCCTCCGCGTCGACGGCGGACTGACCCGCTCCGCGCTCCTCATGCAGACCCAGGCCGACCTGCTGCAACGCCCCGTCGAGGTGTCCGCGCTGCCCGACGCCACCGCGCTCGGCGCCGCCGCCCTCGCCCGCCTCGGCGTGACTCCCGCCCTGAGCGTCGAGGACGCCCTGCCCGACTGGAAGCCCGCCACCGTGTACGAGCCCCGCATCCCGGCCGACCGGGCCGCCGAACGCCGCACCCGCTTCCGTACCGCCGTCGCCGCCCTCCTCGGCCCGTGACCGTCACCGCGGACGGCCCGCTGCCGTCGACGGCGTACGACGTGGCGATCGTCGGCGCCGGTGTCGTCGGCTGCGCCGTCGCCCGTGAACTCGCCCGCCACCCCCGCCTGCGCATCGCCCTCGTCGAGGCCCAGGACGACGTCGGCCAGGGCACCTCAAAGGCCAACACCGCGATCCTGCACACCGGTTTCGACGCGACCCCCGGCACCCTGGAGGCCCGCCTGGTCCGCGAGGGCTACGGGCGGCTCGGCGCCTACGCCGCCGAAACGGGCATCCCCGTCGAACGGGTCGGCGCGCTGCTGGTCGCCTGGGACGAGGAGCAGCTGGCCGCGCTGCCCCGGCTCGCCGCGAAGGCCGAGCGCAACGCCTGCGCCGGCACCGTGCTGCTGAGCCCGGGCGAGCTGTACGCCCGCGAACCCCACCTCGGCCCCGGCGCGCTCGGCGCCCTGCACGTTCCCGGCGAGAGCGTCATCTGCCCCTGGACGACCACCCTCGCCTACGCCACCCAGGCCGTCCGAAGCGGAGTCGACCTCCACCTCAACACCGCCGTACGGGACGTGCGGTGGGCGGACGGGCACCGGCTGACCACCACCAGGGGCACCCTGCACGCCCGCCACCTGGTCAACGCGGCCGGACTGCACGCCGACACCCTGGACCACCGCCTCGGACACCGGGACTTCACCGTCACCCCGCGCCGCGGCCAGCTCCTGGTGTTCGACAAGTTCGCCCGCCCCCTCGTCCGGCACATCCTCCTGCCCGTCCCCACCGCCCTCGGCAAGGGCGTCCTCGTCGCCCCCACCGTCCACGGCAACGTCCTCCTCGGCCCCACCGCCGAGGACCTGCCCGACAAACGGGCCACCGGGTCCACCGCCGACGGGCTCGCCTCGCTGCGCGACCAGGGCCGGCGCATCCTGCCCGCCCTGCTCGACGAGGAGGTCACCGCCGTCTACGCCGGACTGCGCGCGGCCACCGGGCACGAGGACTACCGCATCACCGCCCATCCCGAGCAGGCGTACGTCACCGTCGGCGGCATCCGCTCCACCGGCCTCACCGCGTCCATGGCCATCGCCGCCCACGTCACCGGCCTGCTGACGGACACCGGCCTCGATCCCGGCCCGGTACGCGAACCGGCCGCGGTCGCCCTGCCCCAGCTCGGCGAGGCCTTTCCCCGCCCCTACGAGCGACCCGACCTCATCGCCGAGGATCCCGAGTACGGCATCCTCGTCTGCCACTGCGAGCGCGTATCCCGCGGGGAGATCCGCGACGCCCTCGCCGGCCCGGTCCCGCCCCGCAGCCTGGAGGGCCTGCGCCGACGCACCCGGGCCCGGGCGGGCCGCTGCCAGGGCTTCTACTGCGGGGCGGCGGTGCGCGAGCTGTTCGAGCGGGGGCCCGGCGACGGAAGGAACGGGCCATGACGACAGTGCGCCGCGTCGACGTCCTCGTCGTCGGAGCGGGTCCCGCCGGGCTCGCCGCCGCCGCGCGGCTGGCCGTGGCCGGTGCCGGGCGCGTGGAGGTGCTGGAACGTGAGGCGTCGCCCGGCGGCGTCCCCCGGCACTGCGCGCACGGCGGCTTCGGCACCTGGACGCGCCCGCTGACCGGCCCCCGCTACGCCCGCCTGCTCACCGAGGCCGCCGTACGGGCGGGCGCCACCGTCCGCACCCGCACGACCGCGCTGGACTGGGCGACGCCGGGCCCGGCGCTCCAAGTCGTCGGTCCCGGCGGGCCCGAGACCATCGAGGCGCGGGCGGTCGTCCTGGCCACCGGCGCCCGCGAACGCCCGCGCCCCGCCCGGCTGGTGCCCGGCACCCGCCCCGCCGGCGTCTACACCACCGGCGAACTCCAGCAGGCCGTCCACCTGTTCGGTCAGCACATCGGCAGCCGCGCGGTCGTCGTCGGTGCCGAGGACGTCTCGTACGCGGCCGTCGGCACCCTGCGCGCGGCGGGCACCGAGGTCGTCGCCCTGGTCACGGAACACCCGCGCGCCCGGACCGGCCGCGCCCGCGCCCAGGCGGCCCGGCTGTTCCGCGGCATCCCGCTGCTGACCGGCGCCACGGTCGCCGAACTCCTCGGCCACGGACGCCTGTCCGGTGTCCGCGTCCGCCACCGGGACGGCCGTACGGCCGTCCTGCCCTGCGACACCGTCGTGTTCACCGGCGACTTCGTCCCCGACCACGAACTCGCCCGGCGCGGCGGCCTCGTCCTCGACCCCGGCACCCGCGGCCCCGCCGTCGGCGGCTCCCTGCACACCTCGCGGCCCGGCGTCCTCGCCGCCGGCAACGTCCTGCACGCCGTGGAGCCGGCCGGCACCGCGGCCCGCGAGGGCGCCCGGGCGGCCGGCGCCGTCCTGGACCTCCTGGCGGGCGCGCCCTGGCCGGACCCGGGCGTCCCCGTCACCGTCGAGGCGCCGCTGCGCTGGATCGCCCCCAACCGCGTCACACCGGGCGCCCGGTCCGCCCCCCACGTGCTGCGCACCGGCACCCCGCTGGCCCGCCCGGTCCTCCTCGTCCACCAGGACGGCCGCCTGCTGCACCGCGAGCGCCTCGGCCCCGGCACCGTCCCACCCCACCGCCCCCTGACCCTCACCGACCACTGGCACGGCCTGGTCGACCCCGAGGGCGGAGCGGTACGGGTGAGCACCGAGTAGCCTCCGGCCGTCGACGCCGCGCCACCGGCCTCGCCGCCTCCCGAGGCACCGTCGGACGCGAACGCCGGCGCGCCCTACCGCCGGGTCCCCGGCCACCGGGTGAACGGCACCGCAGCCGCCCACCCCCGTACCGGGTCGCCGGCACAGCGGTCCGCGATCTCACGCGGCGTCCAGTCCCGGCCGCGGGGCGGTCCTGGAGGAACGGTGCACCGACCCCCGGAGGAACCGTCGGGTCCCGGCCCCGGGTGCGGGGGAGCGGCGGGTTGCCGGGCCCGGGAACGCTCCCTGCCCCCGGCCCCGGGTACGGCGGCTCACACGTCCGGGAACGCGCCGTGCCGGCCCGCTCCGGAGGCGAAGCGGGCCGCGCCCTCCGTGCCGTGGGCCAGAACGGCCATGCCGTGGCGGAGTTCGCCGCGCAGTGCCGTCTCCTCGTCCCGGCCCTCCTGGTCGAGGACCGACGCGCGGTCGCCGCGAAGGCAGGCCTGGGGGAAGCGGGCGATCCGCGCGGCGAGCGCCTCGGCCTCGGCGCGGGCGGTACCGGCCGGCACCACGCGGTCGGCGAGCCCCGTCGCGTGCGCCTCGCGGGCGGGGACCGGGCGGCCCGTGAGGATCATGTCCATGGCCCGGCCGGTCCCGATCAGCCGGGGCAGCCGTACCGTGCCGCCGTCGATCAGCGGCACCCCCCAGCGCCGGCAGAACACCCCGAACACCGCGTCCTCCTCCGCGACCCGAAGATCGCACCACAGGGCGAGTTCCAGGCCGCCCGCGACGGCGTGCCCGGCCACCGCCGCGATCACCGGCTTGGACAGCCGCATCCGCGTCGGCCCCATCGGCCCGTCACCGTCCTCCGCCACCCGGTTGCCGCGTTCCGTGCCGATCGCCTTCAGGTCCGCGCCCGCGCAGAACGTGCCGCCCTCCCCCCACAGCACCGCCACCCGGGCGCCGTCGTCCGCCTCGAACGACCGGAAGGCGGCGGCGAGTGCGGCGGCCGTCGGCCCGTCGACCGCGTTGCGGGCCTCCGGCCGGGAGAGGACGACCGTGGTGACGTACTCCTGCCGTTCGATCCGCACCGGCATACGGCAACCTCCTTCTCGGGCCCCCTGCGCAGGCGGGGACGGTGACCTCCCGGTAGCTTGCCGTCGATGGTCCCTCAGGCGCACCGGCGCCCCGGGCGTCGACGCCCCCGGCACCGCCGCCCCTGCCGGGTGACCGCTGCTGCCGCCCAGGTCAGGCACGTCGCGACGGCCGCCACGCACAGCCGCGGCAAGGACGCGGGACGCGGGTGGCCGACGCCCGCGGCGCGCAGCCGGCGGCGGCGCGCCCCGCCGGGAGGGTGCGGGACAGGGGGCGTCGGCGGGAGTGGAAGAGCGTGGCCCTTGACCTCGACGATGCTTGAGGTTCTACGTTCTCTTCCATGAGCATGGAAACCACCGCCTGGACGCAGCTGCACAGCGTGATGAACGCGCAGTCCGAGCGTCGCCCCCTCGCGCGCGCCACGCTGCGCCGCATCGCCGCCTTCGCCCGCCCCCACCGCGCCGGCATCGTCCGGTTCGTGCTCCTGGGGGTGGTGACGGCCCTGCTCGCCGTGGCGACCCCGGTGCTCGCCGGCCGCGTCGTCGACGCGATCGTGGCGGGGCACGACTCCCGCACCGTGGTCCGGCTCTCCCTGCTCATCGGCCTCGTCGCCCTCGCCGAGGCGGGGCTCGGCATCCTCGGCCGGCGCCTGTCGGCGACGCTCGGGGAGGGACTCATCCTCGACCTCCGCACGGCCGTGTTCGATCATGTGCAGCGCATGCCCGTCGCGTTCTTCACACGCACCCGTACGGGCGCGCTGGTCAGCCGTCTCAACAACGACGTGATCGGTGCCCAGCGGGCGTTCGCCAACACCCTCTCCGGCGTGGTCAGCAACCTGGTCACCCTGCTGCTCACGCTCGCTGTGATGCTCACCCTGTCCTGGCAGATCACCCTGCTCGCGCTGGTGCTGCTCCCGGTGTTCGTGCTGCCCGCCCGCCGCATGGGCCGCCGGATGGCCCGCATGCAGCGGGAGGCGGCCACGCTGAACGCGGCCATGGGCACCCGGATGACCGAACGGTTCTCCGCCCCCGGCGCCACCCTGGTCAAGCTGTTCGGCCGCCCGGAGGAGGAGTCCGCCGAGTTCGCGGCCCGCGCCCGCGAGGTCCGTGACATCGGCGTGCGCACGGCCACGGCCCAGTCGGTCTTCATCACCTCCCTCACCCTGGTCTCGGCCCTCGCCCTGGCCCTCGTCTACGGCCTGGGCGGCTGGTTCGCGCTGCGCGGCACCCTGGAGCCCGGCGCGGTGGTCTCCCTCGCCCTGCTGCTGACCCGTCTGTACGCCCCGCTGACCGCGCTCGCCGGGGCCCGGGTCGAGGTGATGAGCGCGCTGGTCAGCTTCGAGCGGGTCTTCGAGGTGCTGGACCTGAAGCCGCTCATCGAGGAGAAGCCCGACGCCCGCGAGGTCCCCGACGGCCCGGTCGCCGTCGAGTTCGAGGACGTCCGCTTCGCCTACCCGTCCGCCGAACAGGTCTCCCTCGCCTCCCTGGAGGAGGTCGCCGCCCTAGACACCCGGGGCGGAGCCGAGGTCCTGCACGGCATCTCCTTCCGCGCCGAACCCGGCCAGACCGTCGCCCTCGTCGGCTCCTCCGGCGCCGGCAAGTCGACCATCGCGCAGCTCCTGCCGCGCCTGTACGACGTGGACGCGGGCGCGGTCCGCATCGGCGGGACCGACGTCCGTGACGTGACCGCCGCGTCGCTGCGGGCCACCCTCGGCATGGTCACCCAGGACGGTCACCTCTTCCACGACACGGTCCGCGCCAATCTGCTGCTGGCCCGGCCCGACGCCACGGACGACGACCTGTGGGACGCCCTCGGCCGCGCCCGCCTCGCCGACGTCGTACGGTCCCTGCCCGACGGCCTGGACACGGTCGTCGGCGAGCGCGGCTACCGGCTCTCCGGTGGCGAACGCCAGCGCATGACCATCGCCCGGCTGCTGCTGGCCCGCCAGCGCGTGGTCATCCTGGACGAGGCCACCGCCCACCTGGACAACACCTCCGAGGCGGCCGTCCAGGAGGCGCTCACCGAGGCCCTGGAGGGCCGCACCGCCGTCGTCATCGCGCACCGCCTGTCCACCGTGCGGGCCGCCGACCAGATCCTGGTCGTGGAGTCCGGCCGGATCGCCGAACGCGGCACGCACGAGGAACTGCTGGCGGCGGGCGGCCGGTACGCGGAACTGCACCGCACCCAGTTCGCCCGGCGGGACGCGACCGTACCGACGGTCTGAGCGGCCACGGCCCACGGGTACCCGGCCCCTCCCCGGGGCGTGAGCGGAACCGGACGCGGAAGCCGTGATCGGGTCGAGTACCCGCCGACAGGCCCGGACCGGAGGCAGACCCCACCCTCTCCGAGGCCGGGACCGGACTGGCCGGACGTGCGGGGGCGGCTGCGCCAGGAGAGCGTCCGCCTCACCGCACCCGCTCGAACACAGGACGCCGGGCGGGGGAGCACCGCGGTGGCGAGCACGACCGTGCCGCGCCTCTCGGACTTCGGAACCGACGCGCGGGCCGGCGCGCCGCCCGCCCGGCGACACCGCGGACGGCACCGACGAGGCGGCCGGATCCGGCGCGGCCGACAGCTGACAGGTGTGAGCCGCCCGGGCCTGGATACGCGGTCTGGACGGCACCACCGCCCGTCCGGAAGGTCAGCCCCCTCATGACCAGCGCACAGGAGCCCGGCCA
Organism: Streptomyces sp. NPDC014991; assembly: GCF_043080665.1. NCBI lineage: Bacteria > Bacillati > Actinomycetota > Actinomycetes > Kitasatosporales > Streptomycetaceae > Streptomyces > Streptomyces sp. NPDC014991. The sequence continues at coordinate 18,485 of NZ_JBIBVY010000008.1, read as the reverse complement.
CCACTCCGAGGTGACCCTCCGGGTCAACGGCAAACCGCACACCGTGCTCGTCGACCACCGGCGCGTCCTGCTGGACGTGTTGCGCGAGGACCTGGATCTCACCGGGTCCAAGAAGGGCTGCGACCAGGGCCAGTGCGGTGCCTGCACCGTGCTGGTGGACGGGCGCCGCCTCAACAGCTGTCTGCTGCTCGCCGTCGCCCTCGACGGCCGTGAGGTCACCACCGTCGAGGGCCTCGGCGGTGACGGCGAGACGCCGCACCCGCTCCAGCGGGCCTTCCTGGACCGCGACGCCTTCCAGTGCGGCTACTGCACCCCCGGCCAGCTCTGCTCCGCCGTGGGCATGCTCGCCGAGGCCGCGGCCGGCCACCCCTCCCACGTCACCGACCCGGCGGCCCCCGCCGGGCGGCCCGTACCGCTGGACCGGCCCGAGATCCGCGAGCGGATGAGCGGCAACCTGTGCCGCTGCGGCGCCTACCCGCGCATCGTCGAGGCGATCGAGGACGTGATCGAGTGACCGGCTTCGGATACCTCAGGCCCGCCGGCCTCCAGGAGGCCGTCGAGGCGTACGCCGCCCACCCGGGCGCCCGCTACCTCGCCGGCGGCACCAACCTGGTCGACCTGCTGAAACTGGGCGTCGAGCGGCCCGCCCTCCTCATCGACATCGGCCGGCTGCCGCTGGACGCCGTGGAGGAGCTGCCCGACGGCTCCCTGCGCGTCGGCGCCACCGTACGCAACAGCGACCTGGCCGCCGACCCACGCGTCCGCGACCGCTACCCGGTCCTGTCCCAGGCACTGCTGGCGGGCGCTTCCGCACAGCTGCGCAACGCCGCCACCACCGGCGGCAACCTGCTCCAGCGCACCCGCTGCCCCTACTTCCAGGACCTGGACAAACCCTGCAACAAACGGGAGCCGGGCAGCGGCTGCGGCGCCCGGGACGGCGTCCACCGCGACCACGCGGTCCTCGGCCACTCCGAGCACTGCATCGCCACCCACCCCTCCGACATGGCCGTCGCCCTGGCCGCGCTGGACGCCCAGGTCGAGCTGTACGGCGCCGACGGCCCCCGGCGTCTCGCCGTGGCCGACCTCTACCGGCTGCCCGGTGAGCACCCCGAACGGGATACCTGGATCCGTCCCGGCGAACTGATCACCGGGGTGGTCCTGCCGTCCGCCACGGCCGGTGTCCCCTCCGCCTACCGCAAGGCCCGGGACCGGGCGTCGTACGCGTTCGCCCTCGCCTCCGTGGCCGTCGTCCTGAAGGTCGTGGACGGGGTCGTGGACCAGGCCGGCGTCGCCTTCGGCGGGCTCGCCCACCGGCCCTGGCGGGCCCGGCACACCGAACTGGCCCTGCTGGGCGCCCCCGCCACCCCGGCCGCGTTCGAAGGGGCCGTGGCACTCGAACTCGCGCACGCCGAGCCGCTGCGGGACAACGCCTACAAGGTGCCCCTCGCCCGCAACCTGGCCCTCGACGTCCTGCACCGTCTCGCCCCGGCAGCCGCAACGGCCTGAGCCGCCACAGGAGGAACCATGACCGGCAGCGCCCTGGGCGCCCCCGCCGAGCGCCGGGAAGGACGCCAGAAGGTCACCGGCACCGCCCGCTACGCCGCCGAGTACGCCCTGCCCGGCCGCGCCCACGCCTGGCCCGTGCCGGCCGCGGTGGCGTGCGGCCGGGTCACCGGCGTCGACACCTCCGTCGCCCTCGCCCTGCCCGGCGTCCTCGCCGTCCTCACCCCGGGCGACGCCCCGCGCCTCGCCGAACCCGAGGACGCCACCCTCGCCGTCCTCCAGGACGCCGCCGTACCGCACCGGGGCTGGTGCGTGGCCCTGGTCGTCGCCGAGACCCTGGAGACGGCCCGTGCCGCCGCCCGCGCGGTCCGCGTCAGCTACGACACCCGGCCCCACGACGTGGACCTGAACGAGGGCCACCGGGACGCGTACGCGCCCGAGGAGGCCGGCGGACAGCCGGGCAGCCTGGAGCACGGCGACCCGGAGGGGGCCTTCGCCGCCGCCGACGTACGCGTCGACGTCACCTACCGGGTGCCGCCGCTGCACAACCACCCCATGGAACCGCACACCAGCACCGCCCACTGGGACGGCGACCGGCTCACCGTGTACACCTCCAGCCAGGGCGGTACGGCCGTCCGTTCCGTGCTCGCCCAGCTGTTCGAGCTGTCCGAGGAGCGGATCACCGTCGTCGCCGAGCACGTCGGCGGCGGCTTCGGCTCCAAGGGCACCCCGCGCCCGGACGTCGTCCTCGCCGCGATGGCCGCCCGGCACACCGGCCGGCCCGTCACCCTGGCCTGCCACCGCCGTCACCTGCCCACCACCACCGGCCACCGCGCCCCCACCCGGCAGCGGATCCGGCTGGGAGCGGACGCGGACGGCCGCCTCACCGCACTGCTGCACGAGGTGACCACCTACACCTCGCACGTGAAGGAGTTCGTGGAGTACGCCGGAGTCGTCTCCCGCACCATGTACGCCACCCCCGCCCTGCGCAGCGCCCACCGCGTCGTCCCCCTGGACGTGCCCAGCCCGTCCTGGATGCGGGCGCCCGGCGAGGCCCCCGGCATGTACGCCCTGGAATCCGCACTGGACGAACTCGCCGACGCGGTCGGCGTGGACCCGGTGGAGCTGCGCGTCCGCAACGAACCCGACCGCGAACCCGGCAGCGGCAAGCCGTTCAGCAGCCGGAGCCTCGTGCAGTGCCTGCGCGAGGGCGCCCGCCGCTTCGGCTGGGCCGGCCGCGACCCACGCCCCGGCGTCCGCCGTGAAGGCCCCCTGCTCCTGGGTACCGGCGTGGCCGCCGCCACCTACCCCGTGATGGTGTCCCCGTCCGCGGCCTCCGTCCAGGCCCTGCCCGACGGCACGTTCACCGTCCGGATCAACGCGGCCGACATCGGCACCGGCGCCCGTACCGTCCTCGCCCAGATCGCCGCCGACGCCCTCGGCGTCCCCCTGGAGCGGGTGCGTACCGAGGTCGGCCGCAGCGACCTGCCGCCGGCCCCGCTGGCCGGCGGCTCCTCCGGCACCGCCTCCTGGGGCTGGGCCGTGCACGAGGCGTGCACCCGGCTCGCCGCGCACCCCGGCCCGCTGCCCCCCGACGGCCTGACCGTCCGCGCCGACACCACCGGCCTCGCCGACGCCGACAGTCCCTACGCGCGGCACGCGTTCGGCGCCCACTTCGCCGAGGTCGCCGTCGACACCGTCACCGGCGAGGTCCGGGTCCGCCGGCTGCTGGGCGTCTTCGCCGCCGGCCGGATCCTCAACGCCCGCACCGCGCGCTCCCAGTTCACCGGCGCCATGGTCATGGGCCTCGGCATGGCGCTCACCGAGGGCAGCACCCTGGACCCCGCGTTCGGTGACTTCCCCGAGACCGACCTCGCCTCCTACCACGTGCCCGCCCACGCCGACGTCCCCGCCGTCGAGGCGGACTGGATCGACGAGGACGATCCCCACCTCAATCCGATGGGCAGCAAGGGCATCGGCGAGATCGGCATCGTCGGCACCGCCGCCGCCCTCGGCAACGCCGTCCACCACGCCACCGGCATCCGCTTCCGCGAACTCCCCCTCACCCCGGACCGCGTCCTCACCAGCCTGCTGTCCGAGGCCTGACCCGGCCCGGCCGGGTCCGTCAGCCCTCGGCGACCGGGTAGCGGTGCACGGGGGGCAGGTCCGGCAGGAGGTCCGGCCACATGGTGTCCAGGACGTGGGCGCTCGGCGTGAACAGCGGTCGGGACAGGGCGGGCAGGTCGGCGACCTCGTGCCACTCCCAGCGGTGGATCAGGTGCGGTTCGGTGACGACCGGTTCGCCGGAGAACGCGGTGACCTGGACGGCGGCCGTCAGCCGGGGTATGCCGTCGACGGAGTCCAGCAGGACGGCCCGTACCCGGGCGCCGGCCGGGTCGGCCCGCAGTGACGTCTCCTCCGCCAGCTCCCGCACCCCGGCGGCGGCGAAGTCCTCACCCGGGTCGTTCTTGCCGCCGGGCAGCTCCCAGACGCCCCGCACCGACCAGCCCAGCAGCACCCGCCCCGCCGGATCGGTGACCACGACACCGGCCCCGGTCAGGGCGTGCGGGACGGGGCGCCCCTTGGCGGCGCACACCAGCGGGCCGGGGGCGGGGCCGCGCAGCACGAGCAGGGCCAGGCCATCGGCGTCGTGACGCCCGGCCGACTCCCAGCCCGCGCGGAGCAGTCCGATCTCCCCCTCGTCCAGGGCGACGGCCCGCTCGCCCTCCGGTACGGCGTCCGCGACCGGCGTGATCACGCACAGCGCGCCGCCGGGACGCAGCCGCTCCCGCAGCCGGTTCAGCACCCGGGTACGGTCGCGGACGAACGCCCAGCCGAGCCGGACGGTGATCAGGTCGTAGGCAGGGTGGGGGAGCTGGTCCAGGTCGTCGCGTTCGACGTCCAGCCGTAGGTACGCCACCTCCGGCCCGTCCGTGCGCCGGGCCTCGGCGAGCGCGGTGGCGGACAGGTCGACCGCGTCCACCCGGTACCCCGACCCGGCCAGGTGGCGGGCGAGTTCGCCGAGCCCGCAGCCCACGTCCAGGGCCAGCCCGCCCGCGGGCGCCGGGACCTGTCCGGCGAGCAGCCGCCGCTCGGCGTCGCCCAGCGGCCGGAACCGGCCGCCGCTCGCGTAGTGGGCGTCCCACTCCTCGGGTGTCAGGTGTGCCACCGGGTCTCCTCCGTGCGTGCCGGTCCGTTCCGCCGCCAAGGCAATCATGGCCGGGGGAGGGACCGGACACACCCGCCGACCCGGGCAGCGTCGGCCCCGGAACACCTCCGGTCCGCACCCACCGCCGTACGCGATCTCGACGCCGGGGCCCGACGGGACCACCATTCCCTGCAAGGAGCGGTCGAGGGCGACAGGAGCTGCCGGACATGCACGTGAGCGACGTACCCCTGCGCGTCCTGGCGGTGGACGACGAGCAACCCGCGCTCGAGGAACTGCTGTACCTGCTGGGGCAGGACCCGCGGGTCGGCACGGTCGTGCCCGCGCCCGCGGCCACCGAGGCGCTGCGCCGCCTCAGCCGGGCCATGGGGGAGGGGCCGGACGGCGCGGACACCTTCGACGTCGTGTTCCTCGATGTCAGCATGCCGGGCCTGAACGGCCTCGATCTGGCGCGTCTGCTCGGCGGATTCGTCACGCCGCCGCTGATCGTCTTCGTCACCGCCCACGAGGACTTCGCGGTCCGCGCCTTCGACCTCAAGGCCGTCGACTACCTGCTCAAGCCGCTGCGCAAGGAGCGCTTCGCCGAGGCCGTGCGGCGGGTCGCCGAACTGGTCCGGGCCGGGCAGGGGCCCCGGCCCGCCGTCCTCCCGCCGCCCACGCCCGCCCTCGGCGACCAGATCCCGGTGGAACTGGGCGGGGTGACCCGGTTCGTGTCCGTCGCCGACATCACCTACGCCGAGGCACAGGGCGACTACGCCCGGCTGCACACCCGCGACGGCAGCCACCTGGTACGGATACCGCTGTCCACGCTGGAGGAACAGTGGCGCGCACGCGGCTTCGTACGGATCCACCGCAGTCGTCTCGTCGCGCTCGGCCGGATCGAGGAACTCCGTCTGGACGGCGGCAACCTGAGCGTCCGGGTCGGCGACCGTATCCTCGCGGTGAGCCGCCGCAACGCCCGCGAACTGCGCGACCTGCTGGCCCTGCGCGCGGCGGCCCGGTCCCGCTGAGCCCACGGCGTCGGCGGTCCGGGCGCCGCGCCCGGAGCGCCGGGCCGTGGGGAATCCCGTCCGCCGGGTGTCCCGACGGTGGCGCCCTGCGTACACTCGCCGCACACACAAAGTGATCACCGTGGCGTCGGGGAGTGCGTGATGGGTACGGAGTCCGTCCCTCGCAGAGAAGTGGTCACCGGACGGCCGCACACGCCCGGCGGCGGCCGCACCGCACCGCCCCCGGCCCCCGTGCCCGCCCCCGGCCCCGCCCACCCGGACGGAGACGCCGCCGTCCAAGCCCTGATGCGGCGTCAGATGCGGGCCGCCGTCACCGCGACGGCCCTGCTCGCGGCCCCGCTCGGCCTGCTCCCCGTCCTCCTGCGGGTCCTGCCGTTCACCGGCACCGCGCCCCGCGTCCCGCCCGCCCTCTGGCTCCTGCTCGGCGTGGCGCCGTACCCGGCGCTGCTGGGCATCGGTGCCTGGTACGTCCGCCGGGCCGAGCGCAACGAGACCGGCACGGCCGCCCCCGCGGAGCGCCCCTGACCATGCGCCGACCACACACCGGGGCCGGCCGGTGAACCGGACGTACGGCATCGCGGGCGTGACGGCCGTGGTCCTGGCCACGGTCCTCGTCGGCGCGCTGGGCCTGCGCGTCTCCCGCACCACCTCCGACTTCTACGTCGCCTCACGCACCGTCGCCCCCCGGCTCAACGCCTGTGCGGTCAGCGGCGAGTACCTTTCCGCCGCCTCCTTCCTCGGCGTCGCCGGGCTCGTCCTCGCCCAGGGCGTCGACATGCTGTGGTTCCCCATCGGCTACACCGCCGGGTTCCTGGTGCTGCTGGCCTTCGTCGCCGCCCCGCTGCGCCGCTCCGGGGCCTACACCCTGCCGGACTTCGCCGAGGCCCGGCTGGAGTCCCGGGCGGTCCGCCGGATCGCGGGCGGGCTGGTCGTCGGCATCGGCTGGCTGTATCTGCTGCCCCAGCTGCGCGGGGCCGGGCTGACCCTGCGGCTGCTCACCGGCGTGCCCGGCTGGTTCGGCGGCCTGATCGTCGCGGCCGTGGTGACCGCGGCGGTGGCCGCCGGCGGGATGCGCAGCATCACCTTCGTCCAGGCCTTCCAGTACTGGCTGAAACTCACCGCCCTGCTGGTGCCCGTGGCCTTCCTGCTGCTCGCCTGGCGCGCCGACCACGCCCCGGCTCCCTCCTGGGACGACCGGCCCGTCCTCCACCGTTCGACCGAGGTGCGCCTGGACCAGCCGGTCACCCTCACCGCCCGCGCACCGGTCCACGTGACCGTCCACGGGTCCGTCGACGGCCGTACCGTACACGGCGGTTCGGTCATCCTCGCCGAGGGCCGGCACCGGATCGGCGCGGACACCACCCTGCGCTTCCCGGCCGGCGCCCAGGTCCCGCTGCCGGACCGCGCGTCCGGCCGTACCGCCCCGTCCAGCTGGGCGAGACCGCTCTCCTCGGACCGCGAACAGCACAGCCTGTACGCCACCTACGGGCTGATTCTGGCCACCTTTCTCGGCACGATGGGGCTGCCGCACGTCGTCGTCCGCTTCTACACCAACCCCGACGGCCGTGCCGCCCGCCGCACCACCGTGATCGTGCTCGGCCTGCTCGGCGCCTTCTACCTGCTGGTGCCCCTGTACGGCATGCTGGGCCGGCTGTACGCGCCCGACCTGCTGCTCACGGGCGACACGGACGCCGCGGTCCTCGTGCTGCCGCAGCGGCTGATCGGCGGGGTCGCCGGTGACCTGCTCGGAGCCCTCGTCGCCGGCGGCGCCTGCGCGGCCTTCCTGTCCACCGCCTCCGGGCTCACCATGTCGGTGGCCGGCGTGCTCGCCCAGGACGTGCTGCCCGCCCTGGGCGTACGCCACTTCCGGCTCGCCGCCCTGCCCGCGATCGCGGTGCCCACCGCCGCGGGTGCCGTGGTCAGCGACCTGCCGGTGGCCGACGCGGTCGGGCTCGCCTTCGCCGTGTCCGCCTCCTCGTTCTGCCCGCTGCTCGTGCTCGGCATCTGGTGGCGCGGCCTGACCCCGCCGGGCGCGATCGCCGGGCTCCTGCTCGGCGGCGGCTCGGCGCTCACCGCCGTCTCGGTGACCATCGCGGGCGGCGCCCGTTCGGGCTGGCTGCACACCCTGCTGGCCTGGCCCGCCGTGTGGTCCGTGCCCGTGGGGTTCGCGGCCATGGTGCTGACGTCCCTGGCCACCCGCGACCGGGTGCCACCCGGCACGACCGCCACGATGGCCCGCCTCCACCTTCCCGAACCCCCCCCCGCCCACCCCTGACCGCCCCCACCCCGACCGAGGAGTCCCGTGTCCGTCCGCCCGCCGGATCGTCTCCAGCCGTACCGCTCATGACCGTGCTCGTCACCACGGTCCTCGTTCTCGCCGGGCTCGCGCTGTTCGTGCTGGGGGCCGCCCTGGGGCACGGCGCGGCGCGCCGGCAGCTGGAGCACGCGGCCGGCACCGACGGGACGCGGGCCCTCGCGCACGCCCTGCACTCCGCCGCGCTCGCCGCGGCACCGCTGCGCGCCGGACTGACCCCGGAAACGGCCCGCAGGACGGCCCGCCGGCTGCGCCCCCTGCTCGGCGCCCCGGCCCTCGCCCTCGCCGACGACACCCGGGTCCTCGTCTGGGACGGCGCCGCCGAGCACCACCGCGACCAGCTCGCGGCCCGGCTGGCTCCCGCCCCGCGCCCCCGTGCCTTCGCCCTGTCCTGCGCCGACGAGGGCTGCCCCGTGCGCTGGGCCGCCCTGGCACCGCTCACTGCCGGCGGGGTGGCCGCCGGCACGCTCGCCGTGTTCGCGGGCGCGGAGTCCGCCACGCTGGTCCGGGCCGCGGAGGAGGCGGCCCGCCGGCTCTCCGTGGAACTCGACCTCGCCGGCCTCGACCGGGCCCGCTCCAGTGCGCACGAGGCCGAGGTGCGGGCGCTGCGCGCACAGATCTCCCCGCACTTCGTGTACAACTCCCTCGCGAGCATCGCCTCCTTCGTCCGCACCGACCCCGACCGCGCCCGCGAACTGCTGCAGGAGTTCGCCGAGTTCACCCGCTACTCGTTCCGTCGCGACGGCGACTTCACCACCCTCGCCGAGGAACTGCGCTCCATCGAGCAGTACCTGGAGCTGGCCCGCGCCCGGTTCGGCCACCGCCTCCAGGTCACCCTGCGCATCGCTCCCGAGGTGCTGCCCGTGACGCTCCCGTTCCTGTGTCTGCAACCCCTGGTCGAGAACGCCCTCAAGCACGGCCTGGAGGACTCCGTGGAGCGCAGCAGGGTGACGATCACCGCCGAGGACGAGGGCACCGAGGCCCGGGTCGTCGTCGAGGACAACGGCGTCGGCATGGAACCGGATCGGCTGCGCGGGATCCTGCGCGGCACGGGCGGGGCGTCCACCGGCATCGGCCTGAGCAACGTGGACCGCAGGCTGCGCCAGGTGTACGGCGACGACCACGGACTCGTCATCGAGACGGGTGTGGGAGCCGGTACGAAGATCACGGTCCGGGTGCCGAAGTTCCGGCCGGGCGTCCAGGCACCCCCGCCCTGACACCACCGTCCGGCCACGGTGGCCGAACCCCGACGGTCGTGCCTCCGGATCGACGGCCCCCCTCTCCGTGGCATTGGTCACGTTCACGCGGACGCCGACAGGGGCAGGGCTTCTCCTCGGGGGCGCGGGCGGCGAGCCGCCTTGCCGCAGGGACGGGGGTGGGGCTTGTGTGGGGGAATGGTGAACGGTGGTCGTGATCACGTCTGCGCCCGGCGGGTCGTCGGCGAGCGTTAACGGCAGCGTCACAGCGATTCGTGGTGCTTCACCGCATAAATACGTATGGTTGTGCGAAGAGATCCATGAACGGATGGCGAGGGCGGTATTTCTCGCCGGTCATGTGAGGTTCGGGCGCGAACTGCGGTTCACCATGTGTGTAGGCAACACGGGCGGCTGACGCACAGGCCAGGGGGGTTACTTGATGTTCTTCATCAAACCGGGCCGTGTCACGCAGCAGCCGCTCCGGCAGGGCGGAGCGCGCAGACCGTCCCTTCGCGCAGCACGGCGGACGGGGCGCTGAGGCGCCCCGGTCGAGTCGGAGAAGGGCGCGCCGCACGGATCGTGCGTGCGGGCCGTCGGCGGACAAGGCAGCTGTGAGGTGCGAAATCGTGCTGGACGGCGGACACGAGCAGACGCAGGACACCTTTCCGCTCTTCCGGGCAGGTCCCCGGAGAGCCACGGCGGGGGACAGGGCACCACCTCCGAGCGGCCCCGAAGAAGCGGCCAACGGGTCAGAGCGACACCCCCACGAGATCAGAACGCCACCCGATCACGAGTCAGAGGTTTGTAGTGCCCCCGCGATATTCAGTCATCTCCGAACAAATTCTTCTGGAATCATCTTCCGAACCGGGCCGCTCTATTGCACAATCCGCGCTGTTCTGGCTTGACGGACGGCTTGGCAAAAGCATGGAGTTAGCAGCCGCGGCGTCGCAACCGGCCCCGGGGGAACGGGCCGGTCGCGGCACCGCGCTGGAGGCCCGCATCTGGTACGCCACGCTGCTGACACGAGTCCGCGGCCTGCGGCCGGCCGGCCGTCTCGTCGCCTCGGCCACGTCCGCCCCCCACGCACCGCACCGGCCGGAGGTGCAGGCGGCGCTGCACCTGTGCCAGGCGGAGATCCACCTCGCCGCGGGCAGGCCCGCCGAGGCGGCGGCAGCGGCCGAGGCGGGACTCCGGCTGGCCGGGCAGGCCGGGAGCCGTGGTCTCCCGCCGCGGGGGCACGTGGTCATGGCCGTGTGCTCGGTGCGCTCCCTGGACCTGACGACGGGTCTGCTGTACGCCAACTACCTGCGGGACGCGGGGCTGCTCGGGCAGGAGAACCTGATGCCGGGCCAGTGCGTGTGGGCCGCCGCCCAGGCTCTGGAGGCCCGCAACGGCCTCCAGAGCGTGGCCCATCTGCTGAAGGGCATCGCCCACGACGACGTGCTCGCCGGCGATCTGCTGGTGTCCCAGCCGGCGGCGGCCTCCTGGCTGGTCCGGGCCGGGCAGCGCCTCGGCGACGACGACCTCGCCGAGGGGACCGCGCGCCACATGAGCCAACTCGCCCGCGCCAACCGGAGCTTCCGCAGCGTACAGGCGGCGGCCGAGCATGCCTCCGCGCTGTACGAGCGGAACGCGGACGCCCTGGAGGCGGCCTCGGAACGGCACCTGGACCCGTGGGCCCGGGCGTCCGCGCTGGAGGACGCGAGCCGCATACGTTCCGCGCGCGTCTCGGAGCGCGACCGGGCGGTCGACCTGCTCCGGCGCGCGGCCGACGCCTACCTGGGGGCCGGCGCGTCCAGGGACCTGTCCCGCGTGCAGAGCCGGATCCGGGAACTCGACGGCCAGTGCGGCCGGCCGACCCGCAGCCGGACCCGGGTCAGCCGGCTCACGGACACCGAGTTCGCGGTGGCCGAACTCGTCAGCCAGGGCCTGACCAACGGGCGCGTCGGCAGCCAGCTGTACATCTCTCCCCACACGGTGGCGTTCCACCTGAAGAAGATCTTCCGCAAGCTCGACGTGACCTCCCGCGTCGAACTGGCCCGCTCCTGGAACCGGATCCTGGTGGAGGAACGCGCGGACTCCCCGCGGGAGTCCGAGCCCGGCTTCAAGATCCGGCCGCCCATGGCCCGGCAGGCCGTGTAGCCACCCATCGGCGCGGGGCCCTCGTCGCAGGTGGCAGCCCCGCGCCGGGACCACCGCCCCCGCCCTACCAACCTGGGGGATGCCGCCGCGGTGGTCTCTGCCCGTAGCCTCCCGTCGAGGGAGGCACCGCTCCTCACCGTGGTGTGCCGTCCGCCGGCGATTGCCGGCCGGAAGGGACCGGACGGGTTGCCGGAACAGCCGTACGAGTGGCCAGGAGTCATGTCATGACCCATCTTCTGCACATCGACGCGAGCATCCGCTCCGGCGAGTCCGTGACGCGGCAGCTCACCGCCGAGTTCGCCACCCAGTGGCGGCAGAACCACCCCGACGCCGGTTACACCTACCGCGACCTCGGCGCCGAGCCGGTCCCGCACATCACGCACGAGGTGCGGGAGTGGCTCTTCGACCCGACCGGCGACCTGCACGGCGTCAGCCCCGAGGAGCAGGCGCTCACCGAGGCGCTCGTCTCCGAGGTCCGCGAGGCGACCACGATCGTGCTCGGCATCCCGATGTACAACTACACGATCCCGTCGTCGATCAAGGCCTGGATCGACCGGCTGGTCAGCCCGGCCCACATGATTCTCCCGGGTGCCGAGTCCGGCGCGCTGAGCGGCAAGAACGTCATCGCCGTCACCGCGCGCGGCGGCTCCTACGCCCCCGGCACCCCGCGTGAGGGCTGGGACTACCAGGAGCCGTACCTGCGGGCCGTGCTCAGCGCCATCGGCCTCGCCGACCACCTGAAGTTCGTGCACGCCGAACTCACCTTCGCGGCGATCGTGCCCGCCATGGCGCAGCTGAAGCCGCTGGGCGAGAAGTCCCTGGCGGACGCCCGCGAGACCCTGCGCAAGCTGGCCCTCTGACCTTCGGCACCACCGTTTTCGCGGGCGGGCGCACCCGTGGGGGGCGCGGTTCTCCGCGGGCAGGTACGTTCGCACACACTGTGGGGAAGGTGCTTCATGAGCGAGATGCTCTCCTACGAAGAAGTCTGGTCACGCACCCATCACTTCGACCCGCCCGCGATCTTCGACACGCTCCGGGAGGAACGCCCGCTCGCGCGGATGGCCTACCCCGACGGTCACATCGGCTGGATCGCCACCAGCCACCGGCTGGTCCGGGAGGTCCTCAGCGACCCCCGCTTCAGCCACAGCCTGGAGATCGGCCACTTCCCGGTCACCAAGTACGGTGCTCCCGTACCGCAGTTCCCGGCGCTGCCCGGCATGTTCATCCACATGGACCCGCCGGACCACACCCGCTTCCGCCGCATGCTGGCGCGGGAGTTCACCGTCCGGAGCATCGCCGAACTCGCCCCCCGCGTCGAGGCCGTGGCCGCCGAGCAGATCGAGGCGGTGCGCGAGCACGGCGCCCCCGCCGACCTGCTCGCCACCTTCGCCAAGCCGTTCGTCCTGCGGGTCCTGTCCGAGCTGGTCGGCCTGCCGTACGAGGAGCGGGACCGGTACCAGGACGTGCCCGCCATCACGCACGACCCGGACGGTGACGCCGAGGAGGCGATGGCCGCCTACCAGCAGGTCGGCGCGCTCATCGGGGAGACCGTCGAGCGCAAGCGCAAGGAACCCGGCGACGACATCATCAGCCGGCTCCTGGCCGCAGGCGAGCTGTCCGACGAGGAACTGGGCAACATGGTCGCCCTGTTGCTCTTCGCGGGCTACGAGACGACGGAGAGCGCGCTCAGCGTCGGCGTGCTGGCGCTGCTGCACCACCCCGAGCAACTCGCCGCCCTGCGCGCCGACCTCACCCGGGTCGACGCGGCGGTGGAGGAGATCCTCCGCTATGTGACCGTCAACCAGTACGAGATCTTCCGTACCGCGCTGGAGGACGTCGAGCTGGACGGCCGGACCGTGAAGAAGGGGGAGACCGTCACGGTGTCCCTGCCGGCCGCCAACCGCGACCCGGCGAAGTACGGCTGCCCCGCACAGCTCGACCTCGACCGCGACACCGCCGGACACCTGGCGTTCGGCCACGGCATCCACCAGTGCGTCGGCCAGAACCTGGCCCGCCTCGAACTGCGCACCGGCCTGCGCGCGCTGCTGGAGGCCTTCCCGGACCTGCGGGCGGCCACACCGGCCGAGGAGATCCCGCTGAGCCTGCGCGGATCCGTCTTCGGGCTGAAGAGCCTGCCCGTCACCTGGTAGCACCCCGCACCCCCTGGTAGCACCACCGCTCCGACCACCTCAGGCGGCGCGGCGGCGCCCCGCGCAGTGTCGCGCGGGGCCGGCCGCCCCCGCTCCTCCGGGCGCCTGACCGCCGCGCGCACCAGCGCGGCGCAGGGATGTTCTGCTTCCGTCGTTCCGGACGACGGCCGGCTGTCCGATGCCGCACAGCCGCCTCCGCCGTGTCCGGCAACCGCTCCCGTCCTGCTGCTCCCGGTACCCGCTGCCGCCCTGTGGAAGGAGTCCGAGGCGTGCGTCCCGACCTGGTCACACCGCTTGCGGTCACGCTCCGACAGCACGCTTCCCGCACTCCGGAGAAGGTCGCCTTCGCAGACGACCGGCGCTCCGTCACCTACGGCGAGCTGGAGGCGCGTACCCGGCGGCTCGCCGGACATCTCGTCCGCCTCGGTCTGCGGCGCGGTGACCGGGTGGCGCTCTGCCTCGGCAACACCGTCGCCATGGTGGAGGGCTATCTCGCGGTCGTGCGCGCCGGCGGCGTCGGCGTCCCCGTGAACCCCCGGTCCGCGCCCGCCGAGCTGGAGTACCTCCTCGCCGACAGCGGCGCGGTGTTCGCCCTCGCCGGGGCGGGCAGTGCAGTGACGTTTCTCCAGGCGGTGGCGTCCGCCGCCCCCCGTACCACCGTCCTGGTGGCCGGGACCGCGTCCGTGCCACCCGGCACCCACGCCTACGACGAGCTGGCGGTCACCGACCCGGGCACGCCCGCCCCCGACGACCTCGGTCTGGACGAGGTGGCCTGGATGTTCTACACGTCCGGCACCACCGGGCGCCCCAAGGGCGTGTTGTCCACCCAGCGCAACTGCCTGTGGTCGGTCGCCGCCAGCTACGTGCCCCTGCCGGGCCTCACCCCGGACGACCGGGTGCTGTGGCCGCTGCCGCTCTTCCACAGCCTGTCCCACATCGCCTGCGTGCTGTCCGTGACCGCCGTCGGCGCCACCGCCCGCATCACGGACGGCAGTTCCGCCGACGACGTACTGGACCTGCTCCGCGAGGAGAAGGCCACCCTGCTCGCCGGGGTCCCCACCACCTACCACCACCTCGTCGCCACCGCCCGGCACACCGGCCTGTCCCTGCCCGACCTGCGCATCGGCCTCGTCGGCGGCGCCGTCACCGGCTCCGAGCTGCGCCGCTCCTTCGAGGAGACCTTCGGCGTCCCGCTGGTGGACGCCTACGGCAGCACCGAGACCTGCGGCGCGATCACCATGAACCCGCCGGACGGCGCCCGTGTCGAAGGCTCGTGCGGGCTGCCGGTCCCGGGCGTCGACGTCCGCGTCGTCGACCCCCGTACCGGACAGGACGTGCCCACCGGACAGGAGGGCGAGGTCTGGGTCAGCGGCCCCAACGTCATGGTGGGCTACCACAACAGCCCCGAGGCGACCCGTGCCGCCCTGCGCGACGGCTGGTTCCGCACCGGCGACCTGGCCCGCCGGGACGCGGCCGGTTACTTCACCGTCTGCGGCCGGCTCAAGGACCTGATCATCCGCGGCGGCGAGAACATCCACCCCGACGAGGTCGAATCGGTCCTGCGCGGCGCCCCCGGAGTCGCCGACGCCGGAGTCGCCGGCGCCGCCCACGACACCCTGGGCGAGGTCCCCGTCGCCTGGGTGGTCCCCGGTCCGGCCGGTCTGGACACGGCCGCCCTCCTCGAACACTGCCGCACCCGGCTTTCCGCCCACAAGATCCCCGAGCGGATCCAGGAGACCACCGCCATCCCGCGCACCGCCTCCGGGAAGATCGTCCGCAGGCTGCTCGCCGCACAGCCGTACTGGCCGCGGCACACCGCCGACGGCCACCACGACGCCCTGGTGACCTCCGCCTGGATCCCCGCGCCCACCGGGCCCGCCGCCGCCCGCCCGGCCGCGTGCGCCCTGGCCGGCGAGGACACCACCAAACTCGCCGCCGCCCTGCGCACGGCGGGCGTCCACGCCGACCTCCACCCCGACCTGGCGTCGGCGGCGCGCAGCGATTCGCCGCTGACCGTCCTGCTGCCGCCGGCCGCCACCGCCGACCCGGAAACTTCGGCGCGCGTCCTCACCGAACACGTCACCAGCGGTGCCGCCCCCGCACCGCTCGTGGTCCTCACCCGGGGAGCCACGCCCGCAGGCGACACCGCGCCCGACCCCGCGGGCGCCGCGCTGTGGGCCGCCGTACGGTCCCTCCAGGCGGACGGACACCCGCAGGTGACCGTCATCGACCTCGGCACCGACGGCCCGGACGCGGACACGCTGCTCACCGCCCTCGCCACCGGCGAAACCCAACTCGCGCTTCGGCGAGACCAGTTACTGGTACCCCGGCTGCTGCCCGCCCCCCTGGACGACCGGCCGCGGCCCGCCCCGGCGCTCACCCGCCCCGGCACCGTCGTCGTCACCGGCACGGACACCCCCCTCGGCGCCGCGCTGGCCCACCACCTCGCCGACGTCCACGGGGCCGGCCACCTGCTGCTCGTCCACGCACCCGGCACCACCGACGGCACCGACCCGAACGCCTGGCCCGCCGGCACCCACACCACCAGCGTCACCGCCGACGGCCCCGGCCCGCACCACGCCCTGGCCGACATCCGGCACCCGATCACCGCGGTGGTGCACACCACCGGCGATCCCCACCTCGCCCACGCCCTCGACGAACTCGCCGACGACGGAGCCGAGTTCGTCACCGTAACCGACGGCTCCGCCACCCTGGGCGCGCCCGGCGACCTGGACCGGGCCGTCCGCCACGCCCGTACCGAGGCGGTCGCACACGCCCGCCGGGCGCGGGGCGCCACCGCCTCCACCCTGGCCTGGACCGGCTCCCGGGACACCGAGGACGGAACGGGCCGACCCGTCGACCTGCTGGCCGCGTTCGACGTACTGCTGGCCGGACGGGCCCCCGCCCTCCTCGCGCCCCGCCCCGCCCTGCCCGACCCGCCCCGGCCCGCGCCCGCGATCCTCCGCGCACTGACCCGACCGCCGGCCCGGCAGGTACGGCCCGACCCGGCGGTCACCGCGGCCCTGCGCACCCGCCTGGCCGGCCTGGACGACCGCGCCCAGCTGTCCCACCTCGAACAACTGGTCCGGGAACAGGCCGCCGCGGTCATGAACGGACCGGGCACGGCCCCGCTCCCCGCCGACCGCGCCTTCCGCGACCTCGGCCTGACCTCGGTGACCGTCGTCGCCCTGCGCGACCGGCTCACCGAGCACACCGGGCTACGGCTGCCCACCACCGTGACCTTCGACCACCCGACCCCGCGCGACCTGGCGGCCCACCTCCACGGCGCGGTCCTCGGCCTGGACGACACCCGGGCACGACGGGAGCGGCCCGCCGGCGCCACCGACCCCCAGGAGCCCATCGCCATCGTCGGCATGGCCTGCCGGCTGCCCGGCGGCGTCGACACCCCTGACCAGCTGTGGCAGTTGCTCACGGAGGGCCGGGACGCCGTCTCCGGATTCCCGACCGACCGGGGCTGGGACCTGGACGGCCTCTTCGACCAGGACCCGCACAGAACGGGCACCTCCTACGTCGACCGGGGCGGATTCCTGCCGGACGCCGGCCGGTTCGACGCCGGCTTCTTCGGCATCTCGCCGCGCGAGGCGCTGGCCATGGACCCGCAGCAGCGGCTCCTGCTGGAGACCTCCTGGGAGGCACTGGAACGGGCCGGCGTCGACCCGACCTCCCTCAAAGGCACCGATGTCGGCGTGTTCGCCGGGGTGATGGGCCAGCAGTACGGCACCGGCGGCGAAGTACCCGCGGAACTCGAAGGCTTCGTCACCACCGGCACCGCGACCAGCGTGGCCTCCGGCCGGGTCGCCTACGTGTTCGGCCTCGAAGGCCCCGCCGTCACCGTGGACACCGCCTGCTCCTCCTCCCTGGTCGCCCTGCACCTGGCCGCCCAGGCCCTGCGCCGCGGGGAATGCTCCGTGGCCCTGGCCGGCGGCGCCACCGTCATGGCGACGCCAGGCACCTTCGTGGAGTTCTCCCGGCAGCGCGCCCTGGCCGCCGACGGTCGCTGCAAGTCGTACGCGGAGGCCGCCGACGGCACCGGCTGGGCCGAGGGCGCCGGCGTCCTCGTCCTGGAACGGCTGTCGGAGGCCCGCCGCAACGGGCACCGGGTGCTCGCGGTGGTCCGGGGCAGCGCGGTCAACCAGGACGGCGCCTCCAACGGTCTCACCGCTCCGAGCGGCCCGTCCCAGCAGCGGGTGATCCGCAGGGCACTGGCCGACGCGGGCCTGACCCCGGCCGACGTCGACGCGGTCGAGGGCCACGGCACGGGTACGACTCTCGGCGACCCGATCGAGGCGCAGGCTCTGCTCGCCACCTACGGTCAGGACCGCGAACGACCGCTCTGGCTCGGCTCGTTGAAGTCCAACATCGGGCACACGCAGGCCGCCGCCGGAGTCGCCGGGGTCATCAAGATGGTGCAGGCGCTGCGGCACGGCATCCTGCCGGCCACGCTGCACGTCGACGCCCCCTCCTCCCAGGTCGACTGGTCGGTGGGCGCGGTGGAACTCCTCACCGAGGCCCGGGACTGGCCCGAGGCCGACCGTCCCCGCCGGGCCGGCGTGTCCTCGTTCGGCGTGAGCGGCACCAACGCGCACGTGATCCTGGAACAGGTGCCCGACGAGCCCGTCACCCCCACCGAGACGTACGACGGTGTGCTGCCGCTGGTGGTGTCGGCGGCCTCGGGGGGTGCTCTGGCGGGGCAGGCGGAGCGGCTTGCGGTGTTCGTCGGTGACACGGATGCGTCGCTGGTGGAGGTCGCGGGCGCGCTCGCCTCCCGGCGGGCGCTGCTGTCCGAGCGGGCCGTGGTCGTCGCCGGTTCCCGTGACGAGGCGGTGACCGGGCTGGGCGCGCTGGCTCGCGGGGAGTCGGCTGCCGCTGTGGTGAGTGGTGCGGTGGCTTCGCCCGGGCGGACGGTGCTGGTGTTTCCCGGTCAGGGTTCGCAGTGGCTGGGCATGGGGCGGGAGTTGCTGGAATCGTCGCCGGTGTTCGCCG
>NZ_JBIBVY010000007.1:263693-319897 GCF_043080665.1 Streptomyces sp. NPDC014991 | reverse complement strand
GCTCCACCAGCAACGGCATCGCGTCCGAGGCGGTGACCAGCTCCCGCAGCGGATACCGGCTCACCAGCGCCTCCACCTCGGGCGACAACGCCGCCTTCAGACGGTGGTGGACGGAGCGGGAGTCGTCGCCGAGGGCGCGCGCGGCGGCCAGCACCAGGTCCCGTCCGGGGCCCTTGGGCACTCCGCCCGCCGCCCGCTCGTACAGCTCGGCGCCCTGCTCCAGCACCAGGCCGGTGTCGATGCCGGCCGGCACCTTGACGGACGCGATCTGCCGCCAGGTCGCCAGCGGATGGCTCCAGGCCTCCACGCGGAAGGTCCAGCGTCCCGTCGCGTCCGGGGTGACGTCCGCGCCCCAGCGGTCGCTGCCCGGGGACAGCTCCCGCATCGGCGTCCACGGGCCCCTGCGGCCCTTCGGATCGCGCAGGACCACGTTCGCGCCCACGGCGTCGTGCCCCTCGCGGAACACGGTGGCCGTCACCTGGAAGGTCTCGCCGGCCACCGCCTTCGCCGGGCGCCTGCCGCAGTCCACGGCCGGCCGGACGTCACGTACCGGTACACGGCCGATGGCCGGGGTCCTGCGCATGTATCTCACCTCCGCCGTGCGCGAAGCCGGGCACCCGGCCCGGCCTCGCGCTCCGAAGTCGGGCCGGCGCGTGCCGGACCCGAGAGGAACGCCTTGTACGGTGCCAGGTCAGGGGCTTGGCGCCGTGGAACGCCGCTCCGGTGGCGGCGCTCTTCTGCCCGCCCGGCGCGGCTGCGGCCGGCCGCCCTGCTCGCGCAGGTAGGTGACCAGGCTGGTGCGCAGATAGCGTTCGGCGGCGTCCGCCGCCTCGCGGGCACAGCGTTTGCCCATCAGAACGCACAGCGTGTATCCCGAGTCCTCGAAGGTGGCCCGGACCGTGCGGTCGTACGGCGAGGCGAGCATCACGCGCTCCCACGCCCGGTACCGCCGCAACTGCCGGGCCACTTCGGCCTTGGCCGGTAGCAGCATGGCCCTGTTCACCTTCCACGCTCTCGACTGGGCGCGTTCCCGACGGTCGGGTGGTGTCCGCACACGGGGAGGCGCGGCACCGTTACGGCGATCGAGGCTTTCACTCATGGTGCACGCACCACGACCCAGCGTCTTGTTGGGGCTTCAACGGTTACGGGTGTCGGGTGTTCCTGTTGCACGAATGGCGTAGCGGCCGCACGGTAGAAGGTGACTCAGGAGCGATGAACGCTCACGCTTCGTGTCCGGGATCCCTCCCGGACGGGGTTGAGGGAGCGAGAGCTTCGCCGGTGAGGAGCAAGCGACGATGAAGACCGCAGTGCCCTGCTACTACCACCTCGACGTGGAAGTCAGCCCGGAACGGGTGGGACAGGTCAGCCGCATCCTGGCCGCCCACCTCCGCCACTGGGACCTCGACAACCTCGTCGACCCCGTCTGCCGCGGCGCGGAGCTGCTGCTGCGGGCGATCGACGCGCACGCCACGGACAAGCACACCTCCATCGAGATGTGGTGGAACGGTCAGCACCTCATCACGGCCTTCGGGGGCGACGACCCCGATCTGCGCCCCGACCAGGACCTGCGGGCCTGCCTGGCCGACATCGCCGCCATGAGCGACGGCTGGGGCTGCTGCGCCTCGGACACCGGAACCAAGATCATCTGGTTCTCGCAGCGGGCCCGCGCCGGCCAGCGCGTCCCGCTGGTGCCCATCGCCCCCGCCCCCACCCTGCGCACCGGCCTGAAGGTGCCGCGCGCCCAGCGCGTGGCCGTGCTCGCCGCGCCCGCCGGCGCACACGTTCTGGCGGGCAGCCGGTGACCGCCCGCAAGGTCCGCGAAGGGGTGCCCGTCTGGAGCGGGCACCCCTACCCGCTGGGCGCCTCGTTCGACGGACAGGGCACCAACTTCGCCCTCTTCAGCGAGGTCGCCGAGCATGTCGAGCTGATCCTCGTCGACGAGGCCGGCAGCGCGACCACCGTCCCGCTGCAGGAGGTCGACGGCTTCGTCTGGCACGCCTACCTGCCCGGCGTCGCCCCCGGCCGGCGCTACGGCTACCGGGTGCACGGCCCCTGGCAGCCGGCGTTCGGCAACCGGTGCAACCCGGCGAAGCTGCTGCTCGACCCGTACGCCCGTGCCGTCGACGGCCAGATCGACAACCACCCCTCCCTGTACGAGCGCGCCCCGGACGGCCCCGACCCGGCCGACAGCGCCGGCCACTCCATGCTGGGCGTGGTCACGGACCCCTTCTTCGACTGGGGCGACGACCGCCCGCCCAGGACGCCGTACGCGGACTCGGTCATCTACGAGGCCCACGTCCGCGGCCTCACCCGCAGCCACCCGGACGTCCCCGACCGGCTGCGCGGCACCTACGCCGGTCTCGCGCACCCCGCCGTGACCGGGCACCTGACCTCGCTCGGCGTCACCGCGGTGGAGCTGATGCCGGTGCACCAGTTCGTGCAGGACGGCATCCTCCAGGACCGCGGCCTGGCCAACTACTGGGGCTACAACACCATCGGCTTCTTCGCCCCGCACAACGCCTACGCCGCCTTCGGCAGCCGCGGCCGGCAGGTCGACGAGTTCAAGGCCATGGTGAAGGCGCTGCACGCGGCCGGCCTCGAAATCATCCTCGACGTGGTCTACAACCACACCGCCGAGGGCAACGAGATGGGGCCCACGCTGTCCTTCCGGGGCATCGACAACGCCTCCTACTACCGCCTGGTCGACGGCGACTGGGCGCACTACTACGACACCACCGGCACCGGCAACAGCCTGCTGATGCGGCACCCCTACGTGCTCCAGCTGATCATGGACTCGCTGCGGTACTGGGTCACCGAGATGCACGTCGACGGCTTCCGCTTCGACCTCGCGGCCACCCTGGCCCGGCAGTTCCACGAGGTGGACCGGCTCTCGGCGTTCTTCGACCTGATCCAGCAGGACCCGGTGATCAGCCGCGTCAAGCTCATCGCCGAACCCTGGGACGTCGGCGAGGGCGGCTACCAGGTCGGCAACTTCCCGCCGCTGTGGTCGGAGTGGAACGGCAAGTACCGCGACGCCGTACGAGACTTCTGGCGGGCCGAGCCGGGCGCGCTCGGCGAGTTCGCCTCCCGGCTCACCGGCTCCTCCGACCTCTACCAGCACAGCCGGCGCCGGCCCCGCGCGAGCGTCAACTTCGTCACCGCGCACGACGGATTCACCCTGCGCGACCTCGTGTCGTACAACGACAAGCACAACGAGGACAACGGCGAGGACAACCGGGACGGCGAGAGCCACAACCGGTCCTGGAACTGCGGGGTGGAGGGCGACACCGACGACCCCGCCGTCCTGGAACTCCGCGCCCGCCAGCAGCGCAACCTGCTGGCCACCCTGCTGCTCTCGCAGGGCATCCCGATGCTCTGCCACGGCGACGAACTCGGCCGCACCCAGCGCGGCAACAACAACGCCTACTGCCAGGACAACGACATCTCCTGGGTGGACTGGGACCTCACCGACGAGCAGCGCGGCCTCGCCGACTTCACCCGGCACCTGATCGCCCTGCGCGCCGGGCACCCGGTACTGCGCCGCCGCCGCTTCTTCCGCGGCGACACCGTGACCAACGCCGAGCAGCCGCTGCCCGACCTGATGTGGCTGCGCCCCGACGCCCGCGAGATGACCGGCCGGGACTGGCAGCGCGACGACGCGCACTCGGTCGGCGTGTTCCTCAACGGCGACGCCATCGCCGAACGCGACGCCTACGGGCGCCGCATGACCGACGACTCCTTCCTGCTGCTCGTCAACGGCTACTGGGAGCCGGTCGATTTCCGGCTGCCCGACGCCTCCTACGGCGAGCGCTGGACCACCCTGGTCGACACCGCCGACCCCGAGGGCGTCCCCGACGAACGCGAACACAAGGCCGGCACGAGGCTCCGCGTGGAGTCCCGCGGCCTGGTCCTGCTGTCCCGCCCGTCGCGGGCCGGCGGCTGACGCCACGGGACCGTCAGTGGCCGCGCCGCGACGTCACCGTGAACTGCGCGCCGTCCGCGTCGCGCAGGATCGCCTCCGTCTCGTCCTCGCGCAGCACACTGCCACCGTGCTTCTCCGCCGCGCGGGCGCAGCCCGCCACGTCGGTCACCGCGAAGTGGATCTGCCAGTGGGGCCGCACCGAGGGGTCCGGGGCGGCCCCCACCGCGCCCGAGTCGATGCGCGCCACCACGTCACCGCGGCTGCGCAGCACCACCTCACCGCCCACGTACTCGACCTCGCAGCAGCCCGGCAGCCCGGACGCCCAGTCCAGGATCTCGCCGTAGAAGATCGCGGCGTCGAAGGCGTCCCGGGTGTGCAGCCGGACGAAGGCCGGCGCGGCCTGCCGCCACGCCTCCCAGTTGGAGACCAGTTCGCCCTGCCAGATGCCGAAGGTCGCCCCGTCCCGGTCGGCGAGCAGCGCCGCCCGGCCGGGCGGGAAGGACAGCGGCCCGACCGCCGCTGTACCGCCGCGCTCCCGGGCCCGGGACACGGCCACGTCCGCGTCCGGCACCGCGAAGTACGGCGTCCAGGCGACCGCCATCTGCCACATGGTGGCCACGGCGGCGATCCCGGCCACCGGCACGCCGTTCGCCAGGGCGATACGGAAGTGCTCGCCGAGCTTGGCGCCGCGCCAGCGCCAGCCCAGCACGGCCGTGTAGAAGTCCTGGGTGGCCTGGAGATCGCGGCTGGTCAGGCTCACCCAGCACGGCGCACCGAAAACGGAGTGCGTGGAGACGATGTCTTTCCTACGCGGTACGCCGGCGGGGGTGTCGTGGTTCATGGCAGTCGCGTCCTGCTCTCGGGGCCGGGCGGCCACCGGTCTGGCACCAGTGTCCGACCGGAAAGGGGCGGAGTGCACGCCGAGTACCCCGGGTGGCAGGGGTCCAGGCCTCTGCGCAGGATGGAGGCATGGAGGAGAGCGAGCCGGACCGCGTCGCCGCGCTTCAGGCGGAGGTCGACCAGCTGAAGGAGGCGATGGTCTCCCATGCCGTCGTCGACCAGGCGATCGGGATGGTGGTCGCCCTCGGCCGGGTCACGCCCGACCAGGGCTGGCAGGTGCTGAAGGACGTCTCCCAGCACACCAACATCAAGCTGCGCAACATCGCGGAGATGATCCTCGTCTGGGGCCGTCGCGGCGACCTCCCCCCGCACGTCCGCGCGGAGCTGGAGGACGCCCTGGACCGGTACGGTCCCACGCAGATCCCGGAGGCGGAGGGGACGTAGGCCCTCTCGTTCGGATCATGCCGGGCTCGCGGGTCGGCCTGATCCGAACGAAAGACCCTGGCCGGCGCGGCGCGGCGCCGCACGGTCAGCGGGTGCGGGTCTCCGCGAGGAGTTCCTCGCGCAGCCGGTCGAAGCAGCCGCTGAGCAGCCGCGAGACGTGCATCTGCGAGATGCCGAGCTGCTGGGCGATCCGGCTCTGCGTCATGCCGCCGAAGAACCGCAGGTACAGGATGGTGCGCTCGCGCTCGGGCAGGGCGGCGAGGCACGGCTTGACCGCGGCGCGGTCCACGACGAGGTCGTACCCCGGGTCGGTTGCTCCCAGGGAGTCGCCGAGGGCGTACCCGTCGGTGCCGGCCACCTCCGCGTCCAGGGACAGCGCGGAGAAGCACTCCAGGGCCTCCATGCCCGTACGCACCTCGTCCTCGGTCAGCCGGGTGTGCGCGGCGATGTCGGCGACGGTGGGGGCTCGGCCCGACGTGGTCTGCGCCAGCTCCTTGATCGCCGAGCGGACCCGGTTGCGCAGGTCCTGCACCCGGCGCGGCACGTGCAGGGTCCACATGTGGTCACGGAAGTGGCGCTTGATCTCCCCGGTGATGGTGGGGACGGCGTACGCCTCGAAGGCGCGGCCACGCGAGGGGTCGTAGTGGTCGACGGCCTTGACCAGGCCCAGCGCGGCCACCTGGTAGAGGTCCTCCAGGGCCTCCCCCCGGCCGCGGAACCGCACGGCGATCCGCTCCGCCATGGGCAGCCACAGGCGGACCAGCTCGTCCCGGAGCGCCTGCCGCTCGAAACCGTCGGGCAGTCCCGCCAGCCGCTCGAAGATCCTGCCCGTGTCCGGGGCGTCGTCATGGGGGTGGGACTTCGTGCTGCCAGTGACACGCATGGCGCGCACCTCTTTCGGCAGGTGCTGGATGGACAGACACCGTGGGAGGTGCGCCCGGACCATGGAGAGGACACCGGGGCCCCGGCCGTGCCGGCTCCCACGGACGTGCCTCCTGTCCGAAGCACTGGTGTCCGCTTTCCCGTCCTTGCGCATCTCAAAACAAATGCATACATATCGGCTAATTCAACAGGATATCCTTGACCGGCGTCGCGGGCTCACCGGGACCGCTGCCGCCGGCTTCGCGGTGCCCGGCCGGGGCGGCCCGCCGATCTCGCCGCGGACGTGATGTGCGGCACGCGCGCGTACCGGCGGTGAGGCGCCGCGAACGGATTCTGCCTGGGCAGCGCTTGATCACCGATCAACGGCGGTGAATCCCCTGGCCACAGCGCATTCTGCTCATTTGACAGTGCGCTGAGCACACAGATAGACAGCAGCTCTCGAGGGTCGAGAGGGGCACCGTGTACGAGCCGAACGTGGTCGGGGACTGGCAGGAGTACGAGGAGCATGCCGGTCTGCGGGTCCGCGTCCACCGCCTGGAGCCTGCCGAGCCGCCGCGCGGACGGGACGACGCCGCCGCCGGACTGACGTACTTCAGTGTCCGGGTGACCGTCGAGAACCGCGGCACACGGCACTACGGCATCCATCTGGAGGACGGTCAGATCGACGTCCGGGTCGGCCCGGACGGCGAGGGGGCCTTCATCGACTGGCGCAACTCGCAGTTCATCGAGGGCTTCGACGTCTACCCGCTGCGCCGGGCCACCGCCGTGCTCTACGCCGCCGCGCCCGAGGCCGCCCTCACCCACGTGGACGTGCAGGTGCAGTTGCGGGTGGAGGACGAGTGGAGCGACCGCCGGCTGTGGGCGGGCGGGATCGGCGTCGTCACGGGGACCACGGCGGCCACACCCGCCGGTACCGGCCCGTGCGGCCTCGCCCACCAGGTCAGCGCCTTCCTGAAGGACCAGGCGGAGCCGGGCACCGCCTGAGACGGGCGGTGCGTCCCGGCCGGGCTCAGTGCGGGATACCGTCGATGATCTCCCGCGCGCCCTGCCGGAGCAGCGCCACCGCGACCGAGGTGCCGAGCGTGGCCGGATCGAGCCGGCCGGCCCACTCGTGGGCGTTCAGCCGGGTCTTGCCGTCCGGGGTGAACACGCAGGCCCGCAGCGAGAGTTCGCCGGCGTGGTCCACGCGCGCGTAACCCGCGATCGGGCTGTTGCAGTGGCCCTGGAGCACATGCAGGAACATCCGCTCGGCCGTCGCCTCCCGGTGGGTGGCCGGGTCGCCGAGCCCGCTGACCGCGTCGATCAGCCCGGTGTCGTCCTGCCGGCACTGGAGGGCGAGGATGCCCGCGCCGATCGGCGGCATCATCGTCTCCGGCGACAGCACCTCGCTGATCACGTCGGTCCGGCCGATGCGCTCCAGGCCGGACACCGCCAGCAGCAGCGCGTCCGCCTCGCCGGCGGCCAGCTTCTCCAGCCGGCGGTTGGCGTTGCCGCGGAACGGCACGCACTCCAGTCGCGGGTGGGTGGCGGCCAGCTGGGCGACCCGGCGCACCGAGGAGGTACCGATCCGGGTACCGGCCGGCAGCTCGTCCAGGGTCAGCCCGCCGGGGTGCACCAGCGCGTCCCGGATGTCGTCCCGCTCCAGGAACGCGGCGAACACCGTCCCGGCGGGCAGCGGCCGGTCGGCGGGCACGTCCTTGACGCAGTGCACCGCGAGATCGGCCTCCCCGGCCAGCAGGGCGGCGTCCACCTCCTTGGTGAACGCGCCCTTGCCCTCGACCTTGGACAGATCGCCCAGCCACTTGTCACCGGTCGTGCGCACCGGTACCACCTCGGTCCGCACGCCCGGGTGCAGGGCGGCCAACTCGGTGCGGACCCGCTCCACTTGGGCCAGGGCCATGGGTGAGTCGCGG
The DNA here is from genome assembly GCF_043080665.1 of Streptomyces sp. NPDC014991. Classification (NCBI taxonomy): domain Bacteria; kingdom Bacillati; phylum Actinomycetota; class Actinomycetes; order Kitasatosporales; family Streptomycetaceae; genus Streptomyces; species Streptomyces sp. NPDC014991. The sequence continues at coordinate 311,896 of NZ_JBIBVY010000007.1, read as the reverse complement.
GAGACGATACGGATGAGTTCCGGCACAGGCATGGGGACACGATAGACCGCTGTGACGGCGGTCGAGGGCCGGACCGCGCGCCTCGCCGGCGCTGTCGGACGGTCCGGCCCGGCCGGCCGCCGCAGGGGGAGCGGTTCAGGCGCCGGGGTCGAAGGGGATCCCGGACGGCTTCGCCGACGCGAGGTGGGAGGCGAAGGACGCGTCCTTCAGGCCGAAGTGGGCGCTGCCGAAGTCGTAGGCGCTCAACTTGTCGCGCAGGCCCGCCGGATAGCCGTTCCAGCCGACCAGGGGCGGGTACTGCCAGGTGTGCCGGTGGTTCTCCGGGGGTTCGTCGTTCGTGTTGGCGAGCCGGAAGCAGTGGGTGCCGATCCCGTCCTTGTGGTAGACGACCTTCGGGTGCGTGCCCTCGAAGCGGACCTCGGAGGCCGGGTGCACGGTGAACGAGCCGTGGTTGGACGTCGACACGTACTGGACCTGCCCGTCCCGCACCCACACCGCGACGTGCTCCCAGTCGTTGCGGTGCCCGCCGATGCTGCTGCCGGGCAGCGCCTGGTCCTTCTCGAAGTACAGGCCGTAGAGGTAGGCGCACCAGCCGTTGTTGCACGTGGACCGGGAATAGCTGTTGGTGTTGCCGAGGTCGGAGGCGTCGTGGCAGCTGCCGTTGAGGGCGCCGGTCGGCTTCAGGCCCGGGTTGACCGAGCCGTCGGGGCCTATCGCGGGCGTCGGGTAGCAGCCGTCGGTGTCGTAGTCGAAGGCGGGCTGGTACGTCAGTTCGGCGGGCTCGGCGTTCTGCGGCAGCGCCAAGGGCGGCGCGGCGTAGGCGGCGGCGGGGGAGGCGACGACCAGGGCGGCGGCGCCGGCCAGGACGGCGAACCATCTGCCGCGCCGGACGCGCGAGGCGATCGGGGACACGGGCACGGGCTTCCTCCAACGGCGTTCGGGCACAGGGGAGTTCAGCATCCCGGCCGCACGCCGTGCTGCCAAGGGGTCACACGTGTCGCAGAGGTGACATCTCGTCGGCCACCCGTCACCGGCCGAAGCTGTCCGGCAGGTCCGCCGCCGACTCCCGCGGGGTGAGGTCAGGGCGCAGCCGCCGCCAGGACGGCTGGCGCAGCATTCCGTTCCGGGTCCGTGTGCTGTAGCTGACCTCGCCCACCAGCCGGGGCAGCACCCAGCGGGCGTCGGGGATGCGCGGCACCGGGTCGAAGGGACACCGCTCGCTCGCCACGTCCCGCAGCAGCACCGCGAGTTCCCTGCGTTCCGCCTCGCTCCAGCCGGTGCCGATCCCGCCGACGTACCGCAGCCGGCCGCCCGCGCGCTGGCCTGCCAGTACCGCTCCGGGCAGCCCGGCCAGCCGTCCCCTGCCCGGCAGCCAGCCGCCGACGATCACGTCCTCGGCGCGCATGTTCCGGATCTTGATCCAGGCGCGGGAGCGGACCCCGGGTTCGTACACCGAGTCGAGCCGCTTGCACACCAGGCCCTCCAGACCGTGCTCCCGGGTGGCCCGCAGCGCCTCGGCGCCGTGCCCGGTCACGGCACCCGGCGTCGACCAGTACGGCCCGGCCAGGCCCAGCCCCTCCAGCCGGGCCCGCCGCCGGACGTACGGCAGCCGCACCAGCGGCTCCGCCAGGTACGGCACGTCGAACAACACCAGGTGCGCCGGCACCTGAGCGGCCCGGCGCGCCGCCCGCGCGGGGGCGTGCGCGAGGCCCATCCGGCTCTGGAGCAGCTGGAAGTCGGCCCGCCCCCGCTCGTCCAGGGCCAGCACCTCGCCGTCCAGCACGGCGGGCGTGCCGCCCAGGGCCGCGCCGAGCGGCCGGAGTTCGGGGTAGGCCGCGGTGATGTCCTCGCCGGAGCGGGCACGCAGCAGCACACTGCCGTCGCCGGGCAGGTAGACCATGACCCGCTGGCCGTCCTGCTTGGTCTCGTACGCCCAGCGCTCGTCCTGGGCGGCGGACGGCAGCACGCCGGGGGTAGCGAGCATCGGCGGGACGAGCGGCAGGGTCACGGCGGTCACGGCTGAAGGTCTCGACCGGCCCCGGCGCCCTCACGCGCCTTTCGCCCCCGGTTCCCCTGAACGGGCCCCGCCGCGGGACCCGCCCGGGGCCGGTACCCCCCGGCCGGCTCGGTCGGCCGGATCAGCCGGACGGCCGGACGACCCGCTGATCCGACGGTTCGGTGGGCGCCGGTTCGGTGGGCGCCGCGGACGGGCTGCGGTCCGACCCCGCGCGCCGCTGGGCGCGAGGCCGCCACGGGGCTCGCCGACGCGATCGTCGGCCTGTGGCCGGCACCGGTCGGCCCCGGCCGCCGACCGCCGGCCGGTGGTCAGTGGCACCCCATGTCAGGGGGAGCGCGGCGGTCTGACCCAGTCCAGGGACCGTTCGACGGCCCGCTGCCAGTCCTCGTACTCCGACTCGCGGCGCCCGGGGTCCATGTCGGGAAGCCATTGGGCGGCGCGGTGCCAGTTGCGGCGCAGCACCTCCAGGTCGGGCCAGTAGCCGGCGGCGAGCCCGGCCGCGTAGGCGGCGCCGAGGGACACCGTCTCGGCGACCATGGGCCGAACCACGGGCACGTCGAGCACGTCGGCGACGAACTGCATCAGCAGGTTGTCCGCGGTCATGCCGCCGTCCACCTTCAGCTGCCGCAGGGGGAGAGCGGAGTCGGCGTTCATCGCGTCGACGACCTCCCGTGTCTGCCATCCGGTGGCCTCCAGGACGGCGCGCGCCAGGTGCCCCTTGGTGATGTACGAGGTGAGCCCGACGACGACCCCGCGCGCGTCGCTGCGCCAGCGGGGTGCGAAGAGCCCCGAGAAGGCCGGGACGATGTAGCAGCCGCCGTTGTCCTCGACCGTCCGCGCGAGGGTCTCGATCTCCGGGGCGCTGCTGATCAGGCCCAGGCGGTCCCGGAACCACTGCACGAGTGCGCCGGTGACGGCTATCGACCCCTCCAGGGCGTACGCCGGCGGCTGGGCCCCGATCCGGTAGGCGACGGTGGTGAGCAGGCCGTGCCGGGAGCGCACGAGGTCGGCGCCGGTGTTGAGCAGCAGAAAGCCCCCCGTTCCGTAGGTGCACTTGGCCTCGCCCGGCGAGAAGCAGGTCTGGCCGAACAGGGCTGCCTGCTGGTCGCCGAGGGCGGCCGTGATGCGGACGCCCGGCAGCACCGAGCGGACCTCGCCGTACGTCTCCGCCGACGACCTGATCTCGGGCAGCATCGGGCGGGGCACCCCGAAGAAGTCCAGCAGCTCCCCGTCCCAGCCGAGGGTGCGGATGTTCATCAGCATCGTGCGGCTGGCGTTGGTGGCGTCCGTGAGGTGCAGACCGCTGCCGATGCCTCCGGTGAGGTTCCAGATCAGCCAGCTCTCCATCGTCCCGAACAGCACCTCGCCGTCCCTGGCGCGCCGCTCGACGCCCTTGACGTGGTCGAGCAGCCACCGGATCCGCAGCGCCGAGAAGTACGTCGAGGGCGGCACGCCACAACGGTCCAGGAAGAACGCCTCTCCGGGGTGCTTCCTGAGGTCCTCGACGAGCGGTCCCGTGCGGGTGTCCTGCCAGACGATCGCCCGGCTCACCGGGGCACCGGTCCGCCGGTCCCAGAGCACTGTCGTCTCGCGCTGGTTGGCCAGACCGAGGGCGGCGACCTGGTCCGCCTCGACACCGGCGTCGGACAGGGCCTCGGGCACGACGCGGCGCAGGTTCTGCCATATCTCGACGGCGTCGTGCTCCACCCAGCCCGGCCGGGGGAAGTGCTGCTGGTGCTCGCGCTGCGCGACCGAGACCAGCCGCCCACGGTGGTCGAACAGGATGCACCGGGTCGAGTTCGTGCCCTGATCGACGGACATCACGTACCGTTCAGCCATGATCGGTTCTGCCTTCCGACGGATCGAGGGGCGGCTGTCCAGCGCTACCAGCGGGCGGCTCCCAGATCCCTGGAGATCGCCCGCGCGGCTTCGCGGATCAGGGTGACCAGGCCCGGACGGGGGTGGCCCTGGCCGTCGCAGATCCGCTCGACCGGTCCGGACAGCCCGACGGCGCCGACGACGAGCCCGCCGTGCCCCCGGATCGGCGCGGCGAGCCCGGCCTCGCCCATGCTCATCTCCTGGACCTCGGCGGCCCACCCGGCCTCCCTGACCGCGGCCAGCGCCCGGGCCAGCTCCTCGGGGTCGACCAGGGTGTGCCGGGTGTAGGACTCCAGGCCCGTGCCCGGTTCCCGGCACGGCTCGACGGCGGCGGTCCCGTAGGCCAGCAGCACCTTGCCGAGCGAGGAGGCGTGCAGGGGGAGCAGCGAGCCCACGTCCAGGGTCTGGAAGGTGTCGTCCGGCCGGAACACGTGGTGGACGACGAGGACCCTGCCTTCCAGGGGCGTCCCCAGACGCACCGCCTCGCCGCTGCGGGCGGCCAGGGCGTCGGCCCAGTTGAGGGACCGCGAGCGCAGCTCGTTGACGTCCAGGTAACTGGTGCCCAGGTGCAGCAGGGCGGCTCCCAGCTGGTACTTCCCGGTCGCCGCGTCCTGCTCCACGAAGTCCACGTGCTGGAGTGTGCGCAGAATGCCGTGCGCGGTGCCCTTCGCCAGACCGAGCGAGGCCGCCACCTCGCCGAGACCGAGTCGGCGGGGCCCCCCGGCGAGCAGGCGCAGGATCGCCGCCGCCCGTTCGATCGACTGGACTGGGCCGGCCATGAGGCGAGCCTATTACCGCCACCGACGCTTCGCCGCGCGGGCGGCGGGACGGCCGGGCAAGGGGCTGTTCGGTAATGCCGACCGCCGTTCATTGACGGGCCCGATTTGTCTCCATAGCGTGCCTTAAGCACGGAACGCGCCGACAGCACCTCGCAAGACCGGCAGCACACCATCGGGAGAGAACATGGCGGCACAGCTCAACACGCTGCTTCGGGCGGCATGCGAACACGTGTGTCCGCTGCCTCCCGTCGCCGGCGCCGTCTCGGCCGTACGCCGGCGGGTGGCGACGGTCCTCGACGAGTGGAGCGTCTGCCCGGACATCGTCGAGGACTCGCTGCTCGTGGTGTCCGAACTCGTCACCAACGCGGTCATCCACGCCCGGCCCCCGGCCGAGCTGCGCCTGTCCTGGCTCTGGGGCGACGCCGGCCGCACCCTGCGGGTCGAGGTCACCGACGCGGGGCCCGCGCTGCCGGCGGGCTGCTCCCTCCCCGGGACCGATCCGGACGAGCACGGCAGGGGTGAGGCGATCGTCCACGCCCTGGCGACCCGCCACGGCATACGGGTCCACCCCGCCGGGATCACCCGCTGGGCCGAACTGGCCGCGGCCTGAGAGCGCAGCCACGATCCCGCACGGAGGGCCGCCGCCAACCCGGGCGGCGCGGGACGGGGTCCGCCCCGGGCGCCCACAGGGCCGGGTCGCCCGCGCACCCGGCGCGGACAGGACCGGGCCGACGGGGAGCCTGCCCGGCTCCCCGGCGCACCGGGTTGGTCCGTGTTCGTCAAGGCGTTCCGCGACGGAACGCGTCGCGCTGGGGCGCCCGGGTCCCCCCACGGTCCCTACCGTCCAGTAATATCCGGCGGCAGGCCACCAGAGGAGGAACCGTGTCCCGGTCCGAACGCTCACCCCTGCTGCTCGCCGGCCTCCTGGCGGTGTCCGGGGTCGCCCACTTCGCCGCCCCCCGGCGGTTCGACGCGACGATTCCCCGCCGGTTGCCGGGCTCGCCCAGGGCCTGGACGTACGGCAGCGGCGTCGCGGAACTGGCTCTGGCGGCCGGCATCGCGGCGCCCCGGACGCGCGCCGTGGCGGCCAGAGCGGCAGCCGCCTTCTTCGTCGGCGTGTTCCCGGCCAACGTCCAGCTGGCCGTCGACTCGCGCGACCGGCCCACGCCGCAGCGGAGCGCCGCCCTCGCCCGGCTCCCGCTCCAGGCGCCGCTGGTGCTGTGGGCCCGCAACGTGGCCCGCGGCGCGGCGGACGTGACCGGACGGCCGGGGAAGGGGCAGCGGTGACCCGGCGTCCTCCGGCGGTCGGGGACAGGGCCGAGGATTTCGCCCTGCCCGACCAGACCGGAACCGTCCGCCGGCTCAGTGAGCTGCTGGCAGAGGGACCGGTCGTCCTCTTCTTCTATCCCGCCGCCCTCACCCCCGGCTGCACCGCCGAGGCCTGTCACTTCCGCGACCTCGCCGCCGAGTTCGCAGCCGTCGGCGCCCGCCCCGTCGGCATCAGCGGGGACGGGGTGGACAGGCAGCAGGAGTTCACCGGCCGGCACCGCCTCGGCATGCCGCTGCTCTCCGACGCCGACGGCACGGTCCGTGAGCGGTTCGGCGTCCGGCGTGGCTTCTCCCTGGCCCCGACCAGGCGCGTCACCTTCGTCATCGACGCGGACCGTACCGTCCTCGACGTCGTCCGCAGCGAACTGCGCATGAACACCCACGCCGACCGGGCGCTGGCCGCCCTGCGCGCCCGCACGGGCTGAACCGGCTCCGGTCACTCGAAGGAACTGCCGCGGTCCGGCACCGACTCGGCGTACGGCGAGCCGTTCGGGCAGGACGTGCACCACGTCCAGGACCGGCGGTTCGTCGCCCCGCTAGGCCACGAGGTGCACCTCGTCCGTCCCCCGCGGTCCGTACACACGTGCCGCCCGTGCGGTACATGCCGTCCTCGGCGCAGTCGGCGTGGCAACGGGTCAGCGTGCCTGCCGGACCCGGCCGTACAGCGGCCCGTCCGCAGGGTAGTGCCGGCCGGTCGTCCGCCCCGGCGGCACCGTGGATCTCCCGCACGACGCGGTCCGTGTCACCGATCGGGGCCGGCCGATCAGCCGGGCGGTGACACCCGGCCCGGCGGGCGTGGCGTGAGCGGCGCCGCCGGCCGGCGGGGTGCCGGCGGCCACCGCGACGGAGAGCGCGGCACGGAGGCGGTACGCACGGGGAGCCTCCTGGCGAGGGGTGCTCGCGGTCCGGGCGCCGCGGTGTCACGATCTGAGCGGAGCCGGTACGGACGAGCATCGGAGCGCGCATGACGACGCACGGGGTCACAGCGGGGCAGCCGGAGCGGGGCGCGGACGGGCAGGGACAGCCGCCCCGCCACGACGCGGTGACCGGGCCCCGCGCCGGGGTGACGGCCGCCGGTGCGGACGTCACGGTTCCCGGTGTGGAGGTCCGGCCCGTCGCCGGGCACATCGGTGCCGAGATCGCCGGGGTCGACCTCACCGGGCCGCTCGACGACGCCGTGGTGGCCCTGATCCGGCAGGCCCTGCTGCGCTGGAAGGTGGTGTTCTTCCGGGACCAGCACCTGGACCACGCCGGCCATGTCGCCTTCGCCCGCCGCTTCGGCGAACCCGTCGTCCCCGGCCGGCGGGGCGGTGCCTCACCGGCCGGCTTCCCCGAGGTGGAGACCACGGCGGACCGGCTGGAACTGGGCGGACGGTTCGGCATGGAGCACGAGGAGTGGCTGCGGCGCCGCCGGCACACCCTGCTGCGCGGCTGGCACTGCGACCACGGCGCCCGGATCGACCCGCCGGCGGCGACCGTCCTGCGCGCCGAGACCGTCCCGCCCTACGGCGGCGACACCACCTGGGCCGGCCTGGCCGCCGCCTACGCCGGGCTGTCCGCGCCGGTCCGCGCCTTCGTGGACGGGCTGCGCGCCGAGCACCGGCTCGGCGTCGGCTACCAGCCACGGCCCGGCGACGACGCGTACGTCCGTCACCTCCTGGACCACCAGGTCGCCTCCGTGCACCCGCTGGTGCGGGTGCACCCGGAGACGGGGGAACGGGTGCTGTTCGTCAACGGCTACTACGTGGAGCAGATCGCCGGCGTCTCCCGCCCGGAGAGCGCCGCGCTGCTGGAGATGCTGCTGGAGCAGGCGGTGCGCCCCGAGTACACGGTCCGCTTCCGCTGGGAGCCCGGCAGCGTCGCCTTCTGGGACAACCGGGCCACGATCCACCTCGCCCCGAGTGACAGCGCCCATCTCGGCGCTCCCCGGATCATGCACCGGGTGATGCTCGCCGGAGACGTGCCGGTGGGCGTGGACGGCAGGCCGTCGGAGCCGGTGACCGGTCCGGCGGTGGGGCAGTGGTGAGTCAGCGGGTGGGCGGCCGTCCCAGCGCCGGACCCAGCTTCGTCGCCATGTCCGTCAGGATCTGCGCGTAGTCCTCGGGCTCGAAGGTGAACGGCAGCGCGAAGGCCACCTCGTCGACCTCGCGGAACGCGGCGTGGGCGTGCAGCCGCTCGGCCAGTTCCGCCGAGGTGCCGACCAGGTCCGGCGCGAACAGCAGCCGCGCCGGGCCCTGCGGGGAGGCCGTACGGGGCAGCCGCCGGGCCGCGTACTCGGCGTACCGGGCACGCTGCGCGGGGCTCGCGGAGTCGGTCGGGATCACCACCAGCCCCTGGGAGACGCGGGCCGCGTCCCCGTCGGGGTGGCGGGCCCGGAACTCCCGGATGTGGGACAGCTGTATCCCGGTGAAGTCCAGCGGCCCGCCCTCCTCGGCCTTGACGACGCTGCTGGTCAGGAGGTTCATGCCGTGCTCGCCCGCCCAGCGGGCCGAACCGAGGCTGCCGGCGCCGTACCACAGCCGCCGCCCGAGGCCGGGGGAGTGCGGCTGGACCACGGAGGAGAACACCTCGAAGCCCTCCTCCCCGTGGAAGCCGGTGGCGGGCTCGCCGCGCACCAGGTCCAGCAGCCGGCGTACGCGCTCGTGGCCGAAGTCCTCCGCGTCGGCGGTGTCCGGGTAGAGGGCGTCCCTGACCTGGTCGAAGTGCTGGGGCGGACCCACGCTGACACCCGCGTTGAGCCGGCCGCCGGACAGCACGTCGACGGTCGCCAGATCCTCGGCGAGCCGCAGCGGGTTCTCCCAGCCGAGCGGTGTCACCGCCGTGCCGAGCTCGATGCGGCGGGTGCGCTGCGAGGCGGCGGCGAGGACGGCGACCGGGGAGGAGATGCCGTACTGGAGATGGCGGTGGCGGACCCAGGCGCTGTCGAAGCCGAGCCGCTCGCCGAGCTCGATGATCTCCAGCGTGGACTCGTGGCCGCGGCCGGGGTCCGCCGCGTCGAACAGGCCGATGGTGAGGAAGCCCAGCCTGCGCAGGGGGCGGGGGACGGACGGCACGGGCTCCTCCAACGGTCGTACGTCGGTGCTGACCCGATTCTGGCAGGCGAGTGTGACAACCGTGTGATCAGTTCGGCGGGCCCGGGAGCGGGATCACGACCTCGTCCTCGACGGGCGGGTCGAGCTCCTGGGCGCGGTTGCCGGTCGCGGCGTAACAGCGCAGCCGGACCGCGTCGGGACCGACGTCCAGCCGCAGGAAGCACTTGAAGAACGGCGGGCTGTAGGTGGTGGAGGACGGCGAGAACAGCTGGGTGTGGATCTTCCGCACCGGGAGCCGGAACCGGGCGGTTTTCCCGGGCCGGCGGCCGGCGCCGAGCAGGCTCGCGACCAGCCGGGTGCGGCGGGTGATCCGTGCGCCGGGTTCCGGCGCACGGCCCGGCTCGATGCCCAGCCGCTCGGTGATCACGGCCGTCGCCTCGGCCGCCGTCAGACCGAAGAAGCGGGGCAGCCGCAGCCGGCGGCCGTACAGGCGGCTGTAGAAGGCCAGCGAGTCGCCGCGCAGCGGATAGCAGCGGAAGTCGCGCTCGGTGACGCCGCCGACCGACACCCGCGGGATGGTGTGCGTGGCGTGCATGAACGCCCCGCCGCCGCCCGCGACCACGTACTGGACGGTGCGGCCGTCCACCTCGACCGGGTAGCGCTGGTAGTTGTGGATGTCGCCGCCGATCGCGGCCACGTAGTGGTGCTCCGGGGCCCGGACGATGTCGTCCACCGTGCCGCCGCCCTCGATGGGGCACGGGTGGTGCTCGCCGTCGACGTACAACGGCGACCCGGTCACGAGGATCTTCGGCCGGGGCCCCAGGGACACCTCCCGCAGCCAGGCGCCCTGTTCGGCGTCGATGGTGCCCAGCAGCCCGGTGTCGATGCCGACGATCCGCACCTGTCCCGCGTCGAGAGCCCAGTACGGCCCCGGCTGTACGGCCTGTTGCTCCGGAGCCGACCGCAACCGACGCGCGTCGGCGAGCTGTTGCTCGTCGGCGGGGCGTGCCCGGTGCCAGAGCAGGGAACGCAGCCAGGCGCGGGTGAGGGGGCGGGGCCGGGGCTCCGGGGGGAGCGGCGGAGGGTCGGCGCAGAAGACGCGCATGAAGGCACCGAGGTCCTCGTACCAGTCGTGGTTCCCCGGTATCGCGTAGATCGGCGCGGGGTAGTCCTGGTACGGCCGGAAGAACTTGCGGCCGTAGTCGTCGGTGCTGCCGACGGGGTAGACGACGTCGCTGGCGAGGACGGCGAACTCCGTGTCCCGCCCCACCTTCAGGAAGCCAGGTACCACCGCGTACTGGGAGTCGCCGCCCTCTCCGGTGTCCCCGATCACCATGAAGGAGAACCGGTCCGGTACGTCCCGCCGGATCACCTTGTCGGCGGGCGCGCCGGCCGCCGCCCGCCGGGCCACCCAGTGGCTGCGGGTACGGCCCGTGGGATCACCGAACCAGGACGCCAGCACGCCGTTGCGGGCGGCCCACAGGATCCGGGGGTTCAGCCACGACAGTCTCTCGGTACGGCCCGGCATCAGCTGCTGGTACGTGCCGCGTTCGGCGGCGCCCCAGCCGGCGCCCTGTGCGGTATCGCGTGAGGAGTCAGACACGCGGTGCACGGTAACAACCAGGGGCCCCGGAAACCCGGAGCGGCGGGCCAGGAACCAGCAGGAGCACGTAAGTTGTGCCCTGAATGATCCACGCCTCGGCTGAAAGACGGACACGACCCATGACCGACCCTGTGACGACGCCCGAAGAAGCGATGCGCCAGAAGATCGACACGTCGGTGCCGCACTCCGCCCGCATCTGGAACTACTGGCTCGGCGGCAAGGACAACTATCCTGTCGACGAGGAGGCCGGTGACGCCTACACCGCCGTCTTCCCGGGCATCGTCACCATCGCCCGTGGCAGCCGTGCCTTCCTGCGCCGCTCCATCACGTATCTGGTGTCCGAGGCGGGCATCCGGCAGTTCCTGGACGTCGGCACCGGTCTGCCGACCGCCCAGAACACCCACGAGGTCGCGCAGGGACTCGCCCCCGAGGCGCGGATCGTCTACGTCGACAACGACCCGATGGTCCTCGCCCACGCGCGTGCGCTGCTGTACTCGTCCCGCGAGGGTGCGACCGCCTACATCGACGCGGACGTGACGGACCCGGACCGCATCCTCGAGGAGGCCGCCCGGACGCTGGACCTGGGCCGGCCCACCGCGCTCATCCTCAGCAACATCCTGGGACACGTCGCCGACCACGACCGGGCCCGCTCCATCGTGACCCGGCTCATGGACGCCCTGCCGTCGGGCAGTTACCTCGCCGTCAACGACGGTTCGCGCGGCATCGACCCGGTCTTCGAGGAGGCGCAGGACGCCTACAACGACAGCGGTGCCGTCCCGTACAACCTGCGCACCGTGGACGAGATCACCGCGTACTTCGACGGCCTGGAACTGATCGAGCCCGGCGTCGTCCCGGTCACGTGGTGGCGTCCGGAGCCCGGCACGCCCTCACCGGAGGTCGTCGCCGAGCACGGGGGACTGGCCCGCAAGCCGTGACCCGCGCACGCACCGGCCGGCGCCCCCTCCCCCTCGCCGGGGTGGGGGCGCCGGCCGTTGCGGGGGTCTCGGCCCCGGCCGCGAGGCGGTGTCGGGCGGACCGGGGGAAAACCCTCGATTGACCCGCCGTTGGGTGACATGCCCCGGTCAGGGCTGCCATTCTCCCTCCGAACGCTGATCCACCCCACGCGCACACGGATCACGCTCCCGCACAGCTCAGCTCGCCGGGCGGCGGACCCGTCCGCCCGGTCTGTCACCGGCCGCGAACCGGCGGCCGCAGCAGGAGGAGTACGAGTGAGACCCCACAGAGCCCTTCCCCACAAGCGGGCCACGGTCGGAGCCGCCCTGGTCTCCACCGCGGCCTTCCTCGCCGTCGGTCTCCAGGCCGTACCGGCCACCGCCGCACCGGCCGCTCCCCACCCCAGCCCGCTGCGCGGCGGCGGCCTGGCAGCGGGCCTCAGCCCGTCCCAGCACCAGGCGCTGATCAAGAGCGCCCGGCAGAAGACCGACACGACCGCCCGCACCCTGGGGCTCGGCGCCCAGGAGAAGCTGGTCGTCAGGGACGTCGTCAAGGACAACGACGGCACCCTGCACACGCGGTACGAGCGCACGTACGCCGGACTGCCCGTCCTCGGCGGCGACCTCGTGGTGCACACCCCGCCCGCCTCGCAGGCCGCGGGAACCGTGAGCACCACCTTCAACAGCAAGCGCACGATACGGGTGCGCTCCACCACCGCGACCTACACCAAGGCCGCCGCCGAGACCAAGGCGCTGAAGGCCGCGAAGGCCCTGGACGCCGCGAAGCCCACCACCGACAGCGCCCGCAAGGTGATCTGGGCGGGCACCGGCACCCCGAAGCTCGCCTGGGAGACGGTGGTCGGCGGCCTCCAGGACGACGGCACGCCCAGCCGGCTGCACGTCGTCACCGACGCCACCACCGGCAAGGAGCTGTACCGCTACCAGGCGATCGACACCGGCGTCGGCAAGACGCGGTACAGCGGCCAGGTGACGCTGACGACGGCCCAGTCCGGTTCGAGCTACACGCTGACCGACGGCACCCGCGGTGGTCACAAGACGTACAACCTCAACCACGGCACCTCCGGCACCGGCACCCTGTTCTCGCAGACCAGCGACACCTGGGGCGACGGCACCAACTCCAACGCCGCCACCGCGGGCGCCGACGCGCACTACGGTGCGCAGGAGACGTGGGACTTCTACAAGAACACCTTCGGCCGCAGCGGCATCCGCAACGACGGTGTCGGCGCCTACTCCCGCGTCCACTACGGCAACGCGTACGTGAACGCCTTCTGGGACGACGGCTGCTTCTGCATGACCTACGGTGACGGCTCCGGCAACAACGACCCGCTCACCTCGCTGGACGTGGCCGGCCACGAGATGAGCCACGGCGTCACCTCGAACACCGCCGGGCTGGAGTACAGCGGTGAGTCCGGCGGCCTGAACGAGGCCACCTCGGACATCTTCGGCACCGGTGTGGAGTTCTACGCGAACAACACGTCCGACGTCGGTGACTACCTCATCGGTGAGAAGATCGACATCAACGGCGACGGCTCGCCGCTGCGCTACATGGACAAGCCGAGCAAGGACGGCGGCTCGGCCGACAGCTGGTACTCCGGCGTCGGCAACCTGGACGTGCACTACTCCTCGGGCCCCGCGAACCACATGTTCTACCTGCTGTCCGAGGGCAGCGGCACCAAGGTCATCAACGGCGTGACCTACAACAGCCCGACCTCCGACGGCGTCGCCGTCACCGGCATCGGCCGCGACGCCGCGCTGAAGATCTGGTACAAGGCGCTGACGACGTACATGACGTCCAGCACCAACTACGCCGGCGCCCGCACCGCCGCCCTGAACGCCGCGGCCGCGCTGTACGGCACCAACTCCACGCAGTACGCCGGAGTGGGCAACGCCTTCGCCGGCATCAACGTCGGCAGCCACATCAACCCGCCGAGCAGCGGGGTGACGGTCACCAACCCGGGCAGCCAGTCGACCACCGTCGGCACGGCCGTCAGCCTCCAGATCAAGGCGAGCAGCACCAACAGCGGCGCGCTGTCCTACAGCGCCTCCGGCCTGCCGGCCGGCCTGTCGGTCAACAGCTCGACCGGTCTGATCTCGGGCACGCCCACCACGGCGGGGACGTACAGCACCACCGTCACGGTGACCGACTCCACCGGCGCGACCGGCACCGCCACCTTCGGCTGGACGGTCAGCTCGACCGGCGGCGGCTGCGGCTCGGCCCAGCTGCTGAGCAACCCCGGTTTCGAGTCCGGTGGCACCGGCTGGACCGCGACCAGCGGCGTCATCACCACCGACAGCGGTGAGGCGGCCCACGGCGGCTCCTACAAGGCCTGGCTGGACGGCTACGGCTCCACGCACACCGACTCGCTGTCCCAGTCGGTGACGATCCCCGCGGGCTGCAAGGCGACCCTGACCTTCTACCTGCACATCGACACCGCGGAGACCGGCAGCACCGCGTACGACAAACTGACGGTGACCGCCGGTTCGAAGACCCTCGCGACCTACTCGAACGTCAACGCGGCCTCCGGCTACAGCCAGAAGTCCTTCGACCTGTCCTCGCTGGCGGGCTCGACCGTCACGCTGAAGTTCAACGGCGTGGAGGACTCCTCACTCCAGACCAGCTTCGTCGTGGACGACACGGCCCTGACGACCGGCTGATCCCCGCATCCGACCGCGGTCCCGCACCCCGTACCCCGGGTGCGGGACCGTCGTCGTGTCAGCTCAGCGGGTCCAGGGTCAGATACGCCTGCCGCGGGCCGCCGTCGTGCACCAGTGACTCCTGGTTGCCGACGTCGTCGAAGGCGAACGCGTAGGCCTTGCCGTCGGCCATCTGCGCGTGGATCTTGCGCGCGTAGTGGTTGGTCACCGTGTCCTGGTAGAAGTTCGCCGTCGTCGTGTCCGGCTGGTTGGGGTTCACCAGCAGGGTCGACCTGTTGAAACCGGCGCACAGCGTGCGGGAGATGGGGCCGCGCACGGCGTCGTTGGGCGCGTCCAGCAGCTTGTGACAGCCGAAGATGCTGGAGGCGTCCGGCTTCTGGAAGCTGGTGACCACCGCGCCGGAGGAGTTGGTGAAGTTCATGACGTTGCCCGAGACCCGGCCGTAGTACTTCGTGTTGGGCTCGTTCGCGAACGGCGTCACCGTCAGGGTCGACGTCGTGTACTTCTGCCAGACCCGGTTGACGTAGTCGTCCATCACGTTCGCCGGCAGAGCGCCGGTCTCCACGCCGTACAGCGGGGACAGCGCGCGCAGCACGGTGCCGTCGGAGCGCGTCTGGACCAGGTTGGCCCAGCCGCCCGGCTGTCCGCGCAGCGCGTTGAAGAAGCCGGTCCAGCCACCGGACTTCAGGTGGCCGGTGGTGCTCACACCGCCGTCGGCCCGCTGGACCCCGACCGCGTACGGCGCCGAGAACATGTCCACCTGAGTGCTGTTGAGCCACAGACCGGAGTCGTTGAGCGTGTACTCCGACCAGTTGAAGAGGATGTTCCGGTTGGGGTCGGAGGGGTTCTGCACGGCCGGCTGCACCAGCCCGCCGGTGGTGAGCCGGAAGTCGAGCTTCTGGCCGTACGAGAAGTAGATCCGGCCGGAGAACTTCGGGATCCGGATCGTCGTGGACTGTCCGGCGGCCGGGCCGGGTATGGCCGCGTCCGGTGCGGGGGTCGGCGGGTTGCCGCCCGCCGGCCAGGCGTGGAACGTGCCGTTCGCGTCGGCCCAGCCCTGCCGTCCGGAGGACAGCTGGGTGCCGAGGTCGTAGACGTAGACCTGGTCGGAACGGCCCGAGTTGTTGGTGATCTTCAGCGGGATGGTGTCCGGGACGGCGGCGTCGGCGCGGGCCGGTGCGCCGAACGTGAGGGCTCCGCCGATCAGCGCCGCGGCGGCGGCCAGGGGCAGGGCGGGGCGTGTGAGCTTGTGAGGCACTCTCCACCTCCGTGTGGGGTCGGGGCGTACGGCTCTGGTCCGTACCTGTTCTGAGAGCGCTCTCAGGGTCATGCCAGGACACGTACATGTCAATGTTCCGGACACGTGATGTCAATGTTCGGACCGGATCGGCCCGGCGCCCGCTGGTCCGCGGGCGCCGGGGACCGGGGTCAGAACGCGCGCTCCAGCAGGCCGAACAGGGCCGTCCAGTGCCGTTCGTCGGCCGCCCGGTCGTAGGCCGGAGTGTCGGCCTGGGTGAAACCGTGGTGTGCGCCGGCGTACACCTCGCAGGTGTTCCGGACGCCGGCGGCCGTCAGGGCCTCCTCGAACCGCGCCACCTGCTCCGGAGGCAGCGACGGGTCCTCGTCGGCGTGCCCGAAGTAGAGCTCCGCGGTGATGCCCGGCGCCTCCAGGTGCGGGCTGGCCGGGTCGTCGGTGGCGAGCCGGCCCCCGTGGAAACCGGCCACCGCAGCGACCCGGTCCGGGTGGGCGCCCGCGGTCCACAGGGCGAGCCGGGCGCCCATGCAGTAACCGGTCAGCGCGACCGGGCCGTCGGCCGCCGCCGGACTGTCGGCCAGCCACCGCAGATAGGCGCCCGCGTCCCGTTTGACCAGGTCGGGTGTCAGCCCGGCCAGCATCGGTCCGAGCCGCTCCCAGAGCGTGGGGTCGGCGCCCGGGTCGATGAACGCGGGCAGGTCCAGCACCGGAGCCCGGCCGAGCCGGTAGAACACGTTCGGCACCAGCACCGTGTAACCGGCACCGGCGAGCCGCTCGGCCATGGACCGCAGATGCGGGCGCAGCCCGTAGGCGTCCTGGTAGAGCAGCACGGCCGGGCGGGGACGCCCGTCGGCCGGCTGGACGAGGCAGGCGTCGGCGACCCCGTCCTCGGTGGTGATGTCGACGCTGGTCGCCCGGACATCGGTCATGGTGAGAAGGCCTTCCCTCGGGGACGGACGCGGGCGGTCCCTGCCCGGCGCCACGACGGAGCCCATGCTGCCACGCAAGATCGGAAAGCCGTGTCGCGGGAGCGGCGCCGGGGGCACCGGACTCCGCCGTCACATCCGCCCACGTGCGGTGCTCCCCGGCCCACCGCCGGACGCGGTCCCCTGAGAGCCGGATACGCCTCCCGTGCGAGAGCTCCCGCCCGGCCCGAGCCCGCCGCGTCGCTGTGCGAAGTCCGCTCACACCGACGCGGTGCCGGACTCCCGGGTGCGTCCCGGGATCACCTCCCACGAGCCGCCGGTCACGCCGAGAGGGGCACGCGGGGGACGGGACACGTGCGCAGGCCCCCGCGGCCCGGTCTCCCGCGCGCTCACTCGAAGCGGCTCGTGTCCCCGGCGCCCCGGCGGACGATCTGTGCCTCCCCGCCGGAGAAGTCGACCACCGTCGTCGGCTCGGTGCCGCAGTCGCCGGAGTCGACCACCGCGTCCACCACGTGGTCCAGCCGGTCCTTGATCTCCCAGCCCTGGGTCAGCGGCTCCTCCTCGTCCGGCAGCAGCAGCGTGCTGGACAGCAGCGGCTCGTCCAGCTCCGCCAGCAGCGCCTGGGTGACGACGTGGTCGGGAATGCGCACACCCACGGTCTTCTTCTTCGGGTGCATCAGCTTGCGCGGCACCTCGCGGGTGGCAGGCAGGATGAACGTGTAGCTGCCGGGTGTCGACGCCTTCACGGCCCGGAACACGTCGTTGTCCACCTGGACGAACTGGCCGAGCTGCGCGAAGTCCCGGCACATCAGCGTGAAGTGGTGCCGGTCGTCCAGCCGGCGGATGGAGCGGATGCGGTCCATGCCGTCCCGGCTGCCGAGCCGGCAGCCGAGTGCGTAACAGGAGTCGGTCGGATATGCGATGAGCGCCCCCGAGCGGATCGCGTCGGCGACCTGGCCGATGCTGCGGGCCTGCGGATTGTCGGGGTGCACGTCGAAGTACTTCGCCATTCGACGAGCTTATTCCGTCGGCGGACGCCCTGCGCGCAGGGGGCGGTGCCCCGCCGGCACCACCCGGTTCCGCCCGACCTGTTCGGCACAGGGACGAGGTCGTACCTGTCGTGGCGGCCATGCCCGGATCCAGCGCCCCCGGCGGGTCGTCGACGGCGTCGCCCCGGCGCGCGCCGAGGCCCTGCCCGCGCTGCACCGGGCCCTGGACCGGCTGGTCGCCCGCGACCACGCCCATCCCAGGCCGCCCGAGGGCCCGCTGAACCTGCTGCGCTGCCTCGCGGAGCGCCCAGGGTGCCACCGTGCGGGAGGCCGCCGGCGCCCCTGCGGATGAAGCTCGACGGCGTCAGCGCGCTGGCCTCCCGGCTCGTCCGGACCGGGCCTGCTGGAACGCCCGCAGGACAGCGCCGACAAGCGCGTCGCCCGGCTGCACCTGACACCGGTCGCCCGGCGCCACCTCGGCGAGGTGCGCGCGCTCCGGGCCTCTCCCTCACGAACGCCGTGCCCTCGCTCGCCGGGGGCGAGATGGACGCCTGCGGCCCACTGGCGCCCCGGCCCCACCCCGCCGCCCACTGACGCGCGGCCCCCCGGGCCCCGGCACCCTGTGCGTGCCGTCCAGGCGGCCCCGGCCGTGAGTGACCGCCGGTGCGCGCGGCGCCGGCGAGCCCGGACCTGCGGGAGCGACCCGGGTACGGCCCCCGGCCGCCCCTCCTCGTCCCGCCGCTGCGATCGTCCGCAATCGATGTGCGTACTTCCCGGGAACCGGGGCAGAGGAGGGAGGAGCCGCCCGGGGCCGTCCCCCCGCCCCGGGCGTGGCGTCTCCGCCGGCGGCCGATCCCCCCCCCAGGCCGCCGGCGGAGCCATGTCCGGTGTGCTGCCTCGCCGTTCGGTCACTCGGCGGTTGCGCGCCTCACCTGGCCGCCGGCTCGGCCGGCAGGTCGAACACGTGCCGGGGGGAGACGATCCGGGTGACCGCCCGGCCGAACAGTGTGCTGGGTTCGTTGCCGGCGTGGTCGATGTCGGTGTTGAGGACGATGACCAGGGTCGTGCGCGTCGACGGCAGGTAGATGGTCAGCGACTCGTAGCCGGGCAGGGAGCCGTTGTGGCCGATCCAGCCCTGCACGTCGAAGATGCCCAGCCCGTATCCGGCGCCCGGGATCGGCGTCGCCGGGGTGATGAGGCGCTGCTTCTGCGTGGTGGCGCTGACCATCCGCTTCCCGTCGGGCAGTCGGCCGGTGGCCACCGTGCGCGCCCAGATGCGCAGATCGTCCAGGGTCGAGATCATCGCTCCGGCCGCCCAGCCCCAGGACGGGTCCCAGTCGGCGGCGTCAGCGGTCTTCCCGTCCGCCGTCTGGTCGGTGTAGCCCTGCGGATGCGGCGCGGGGAACTCGTTGCCGTCAGGGAACAGCGTGTGCCTCATGCCGGCCGGATCGAGGACGTGCCGCTGGATGTAGTCCCCGAGGTGCTGACCGCTCCTCTGCTCCACGACCAGGCCGAGCAGGATCAGGTTGGTGTTGCTGTAGTAGAACTTCTCGCCCGGCTGGAAGAGCACCGGGTGTTTGAAGGAGTAGGCGAGCAACTGCCGGGGCGTGAAAGGTCGCCGGGGGTCGGACGTGAGCGCCTTGAAGAAGGCGTCGTCCTCCGAGTAGTTGAACAGCCCGCTGCGCATGCCGGCCAGCTGACGCAGCGTCATCCTGTCGCCGTTGGGTACGCCGTCGATGTACCTGCCGATGGGGTCGTCCAGGCCGACCTTGCCCTGGTCCACGAGTTGGAGCAGGGCGGTCACCGTGAACGTCTTCGTCTCGCTGCCGATGCGCGTGTACATGTCCGGGGCCATCCGGCGACCGGTCGACTTGTCGGCGACGCCGAACGAGCGGACGTAAGCGGGCTGCCCCGGCGTCCAGATGCCGACGCTCACGCCGGGGGTGCCGGTCTCGCGCATCACCCGCCGTACGGCCGCGTCGACCTGGCGTGCCACGTCGGGGGTGAGGGCGCGGACGTCCGAGCCCGAGGCCGACGGACCGGGTGGGTCGGAGGAGGGCGCGGCCGGTACGGCGGCCGGTGCCGTCCCCGCGGCGAGGGGCACGAACAGCGCCCCCGCGAGCGCGGCGGCGGTGGCCCCCCTGCGCAGGCGTGCGGACGAAGGCGACATGGGCTGACTCCAACCACGTGAGAGACGCGTGAGAGACGACCTGAGCGAGACGTCCGAGCCCGGATCTCCTCAGCATAGGAGCGCCCGACCCGCCGCGCGCGCCGGCCGGGCCCCGCTCCGTACGGGCGCGGCGGCCGGACCGGACCCGGCGGGCGGGATGCTCCTCCGAGGGGCGGGAGGCCGGTTCGGGCGATGGCCTCACCGGACCCGGGGGCAGCAGCGGACCGTTCCCGCCCGGCCCGAGGCGCTGTGGACGGCCCCCTCCGGCCCCACCCTCGCCTCCCGGCACGAGCCCGGAGGGCGGTGATCCGCTACCGCCCGCGCAGCGGCGGCAGCACGGCCAGAGTGCCGTTGGCCAGCCGCAGCGCCTCCTCCAGGACGCCGGGCGCGTGGAGGGCGCCGGAGCCGTCGGGCGGTACCAGCCACTCCAGGTAGCGGGCGGGCCGGTACGGCGGCGGTACGGCGACCCAGGCCCCCCTGCTCGCGTACCGCAGTCCGGCGCCCACCCAGCCCCCGGACGGGTCCGGCGGAAGCAAGAAGCCGACCCGCCCGGCCGCGGTGTCCACCAGGGTCGGTCCCGGCACCGGCAGCGCGGGCCGCCACAGCAGGTCCAGGGTGAGCAGCCCCAGCCGGTCGGGGACGCTCAGCACGTCCCAGAAGCGGCCCGCCTCCAGCAGGGCGATGCCCTCGCCGTGATCCCACTCCCGTTTGCAGCCGCGCGGGTCGGCCGCCGCCGCGGCCAGCCACTCCACGCCCCGCGTCCACATCGTGTTCGTCATGCGCTGCTCCGGGTCTCCTCGCCCGCCTGCCTGAACGCAGGGAGCAACCGTGACCGGGCACCCCACGTGTCCGTGCGCCCACCCGGCGTATGCATGGTTGTAGATGTTTCTACGGCGCGGAAGGGGTGGCGCGCCGTGGCGTTCCGGCCAGGACGTTCGAGGTCCGTTTGCCGGTCCGTCTGTCGAGACGGACACGAGTACGTCGACTTCTGTCTCGGTGACACCGGTGCGATGGCCGGCCACTCACCCGCCCCGGTCACCGAGGCGGTCCAGCGGCGGTACGCCGACCTGGGCGGAGCCACCGCCATGCTGCCCACCGAGGACGCCGAGTGGACCGGCGCCGAACTGACCCGCCGGTTCGGCCTGGCGCGCTGGAGTTTCTCCCTCACCGCGACCGACGCCAACCGCTGGGCGATCCGGCTCGCCCGGGCCGTCACCGGCCGGCCGAAGATCCTGGTCAACAGCTATTGCTACCACGGCAGCGTGGACGAGTCACTGATCGTCACCGGCCCGGACGGCACCGGCACCGCCCGCCCCGGCAACGTCGGTGCGCCCTGCGACGTGACGCTGACCAGCAGGGTCGCCGAGTTCAACGACCTCGCCGGGCTGGAACGGGAGCTGGCCCACGGCGACGTCGCCGCCGTCCTCATGGAGCCCGCCCTCACCAACATCGGCATCGTGCTGCCCGAACCCGGCTACCTCGCCGGCGTCCGCGAACTGACCCGGCGGTACGACATCCTGCTCATCAACGACGAGACACACACCTTCTCCGCCGGACCCGGCGGCTGCACGGCCGCCTGGGACCTCGAGCCCGACCTGCTCACCATCGGAAAGGCGATCGGCGGCGGCATCCCGGCCGGCGCCTACGGACTGTCCGCCGAGCTCGCCGACCGGCTGCTGGCCCGCGCCGACCTGGACCTCGTCGACATGGGCGGCGTCGGCGGCACCCTCGCCGGCAACGCCCTGTCGGTCGCGGCGACCAGGGCCACCCTGGAACACGTGCTCACGGACGAGGCGTTCGCCCGGATGGCCACCCTCGCCGAGCGCTTCGGCGGGTGTCCGGGCCGCCGTCCAGGCACACGCACTGCCGTGGTCGGTCAGCCGCCTTGGAGCCCGCACCGAGTACCGCTTCACCTCCCCGGCCCCGCGCACCGGCACCGATTCCGCGGCGGCCGCCGACCCCGGGCTGGAGGACTTCCTGCACCTCTACCTCGCCAACCGGGGCATCCTGCTCACCCCGTTCCACAACATGGCCCTGATGTGCCCCGACACCACCGAGCGGGATGTCGACACCCACACCGAGGTCTTCGCCGCAGCGCTCGCCGAACTGGCCGGCTGACGGAGGCCGGAAGAGAGCCGGGACACATGAGGGACATGGACGACATCGACCGCGCCATCCTGCGGGAACTGCAGACCGACGGCCGCATCGCCTACGCCGACCTGGGCCCCAGGGTCGGCCTGTCCGCCTCGGCGGCGCGGCAGCGCCTGCAACGCCTGCTGGACTCCAGGGCCGTCCAGGTGGTCGGCGTCACCGACCCGATGGCCATGGGCGGACAGGCCATGGCCCTGCTCGGCATCGGCGTCGACGGCGACCCCCGCGCCGTCGCCGACGCCCTGGCCGAACGCCCCGAGGTCGTCTACTCCGTCCTCACCTCGGGCGGCTTCGACCTCTTCGCCGAGGTGGTCGCCCCCGGCCCGAAGGCACTGCTGGACCTCGTCAACGACGTGGTACGCCCGCTCGAGGGCGTACGCGAGATCCGGTCCTTCCCGTATTTCGGCATCCACACGCACCGTTTCCTGTGGGAGGTGGGCTGACGACCGGGGCCACGGGCCGCCCGGCGGTGACCAGGAGGACAGGGGAAGCGCGAGTCAGGACACCGACGGCGGCTCGGGTGCCAGCACCAGCATGGTGGCGTCGTCGCGGACCTCGTAGCGCCGCCGGGCCAGATCCGCCCACACCGCTCCCGGCAGCCCGGCCGACGGAGTGCCGGCCAGCGCGGCCAGCCGCTCGGGCAGGGGATAGAAGGTACCGGCGGCGTCCCGCGCCTCCCACACACCGTCCGAGGCCAGGAACAGCCGGTCGCCCGGACCGAGTGCCACGGTGGCCTCCTTCGGCGGACCGACGCCCACCAGCCCGATCCCCAGCGGCGGACCGGGCGCGACGGCCACATCCCGGGCCTGCCCCTCGCACAGCAGGACGGGCGCCGGATGACCGCACGCCACCAGCCGCACCGCGGCCGTACCCCCGGCGAACTCCAGCAGCAGCGCCGTCGCGAACAGCTCCGCGTGCCGTACGTCCGCCGAGTCCACCGCCAGCCGGCGGTCCATGCGGGCCGCCACCGACTCCAGGTCCGGCTGGTCCAGGGCCGCTTCCCGGAACGCCCCCAGCAGCGAGACCACCGTCGCGACCGCCGACAGCCCGTGCCCCTGCACGTCCCCCATCACCGCGCGCACACCGCACGGCCCCTCCCGCACGTCGAAGAAGTCCCCGCCCACCAGCGTGCCGTTCTGCGCGGCCCGGTAGAAGGCCGTGCAGCCGACCCGCCCGACCCGCTCCGGCAGCGGTGGCAGCACGGCCCGCTGCACCGCCTCGCCGATGGCCCGTTCCGTGTCCAGCTGGGCGTCCCGGCGGCTGCGCACGAAGGACACGAACACGCTCAGGGCGGCCACGAACACGATGGTGAGCAGGTCGGTGCGGCCGGGCCGGTCCAGATGCGTGGCCGGCACGTTCAGCACCACGATCACACCCACGCCCAGCAGGCCGGTCATCACCGGGCCGTACGACAGGACCGCCAGCGGCGGGATGGCGCCCAGCAGGAATCCGAGATCACGCGCGTGGGGCGTCAGCAGCGTGGCGACGGTGACCGTCGCGAGCAGGAGCACGGGCAGCACCCGTACCCACCACGGCGGTGGCGCGCCCCGCAGCCAGCCGCGATTCTCCCGGTCCCCGTCCGACGACCGGCCGCGCAGCGATCCCACACCCCCAAGCTACGCCGCCCACCGCCGGCGCGGCCGCCGCCGGGCGCACCGGACCGCGCCGAAAACCGGTGGACGCCCGCCCCGCGGTCCGCCTAACCTGTGGCGCACCACGCCCGAAGCGGACGGAAGAAGGAGGCGGGCACGATGCACATCACCACCATCCAGCGCTCCCTCCTCCCCGTGCCGCCGGCGTGTCACGTCTGATCCGACCGGGAGCGCCACACCCGTAACGCATCCCGGAGGAATCTTGACCGACCTGGTCATCCGCACGCTCGACGCGAGCAGTGCGGCCCTGTTCCGTACCATGCCCGACCCGCTGGCCCTGGCCGAGAAGCACCGGAACACCCGCTACCGCCCCGACTGGCAGCGCGTCGCGCTGCGTGACGGCCGCACCGTGGCCCGCGCCGCCTGGTGGGGCCGGCCCGAGGACCCGCAACCGCTGGTGATCAACTGGTTGGACGTCGCCGAGGGCGAGGAGGCGGCGGGCGCCGAACTGCTGCGGACGGCGCCCTGGCGGACCCCCGAACTGGAACTCGACCTGCCCGCCGGCTGGCGCGACGACCCGCGCCTGCGGGCCGCGGCCGGCACGCGTACCACCGTCGCGCGCCAAGCCGGATACGCACCGCTGGTGGAGCGCTTCATCTACCGCTGGACCCGGGACCTGGGCCTGCCCGAGCGGCCCGGCCGGCTCCGCTTCACGCCCGAATCCGACGACGCCGTCTTCCACGGCCTCCTGCGCCGCATCAACTCCGCCACCCTCGACGCGCACGCCCGCAGGGCCATCGAGGAGGGCGGCGTGGACCACGCGGCCCAGGAGGACCTGGAACTCCTGCGCGGGCTCCCGTCCCCGCGCACCTGGTGGCAGATCGCCCGCACCCCCGACGGCGATCCGGTCGGCATCCACATCCCCGCACGCAACCCCGCCGGACCGTGCGTCGGCTTCATCGGAGTGGTGCCGGAACACCGCGGCCACGGCTACGCCTACGACCTGCTCGCCGAGTGCACCCACTTCCTCGCCGCACAGGGCGCCGAGTTCATCGCCGCCGCCACCGACCAGGGCAACCTCCCGATGGCCGCGCACTTCACCACGGCCGGCTATCCCGTCGTACGGGAACGCGTCAACTACTGGGCCGACAACGCCACCGGCGCCGGGTGACCGGCAGACAGCCCGGTGGCCGAGCCGCCGCCCGCCGGCGAAAGCGGTGTCGCACACTCCGGCCGGCGGATCCCCTCCACTCGTGCGAGTGCGTGACAAGGAGCCGAGGACCCTGCGGAGGTGCTAGTCGGTGCCCTCCGACAGGCGGGCCTCCGCCGCCGCCAGGATCTCGGTGACGCGGAGGCCGAAACCGGCGTCGCAGGGGTGCGGACGGCCGGTGCGGGCCGCCCGCACCAGGGCGTCGGCGGCCCGGGCCAGTGCGGGAACCGCACCTTCGGAACTCCCCGGCAGGACGGTGACCCCCGCCTCGCCCCGCAGTTCCACATCGGCCCCGGCCGCCGCGGGCGGGGCCGACAGGCTCAGGGTGAGCGTGCTCGACGCGCCGGCGGCGTGGTCGAGGACCAGGTGGACGGTGTCCTGTGGACCGTGTGCCGCCGCCAGGACCTGCCGTACGTCGCCGAGGACCGGCAGCAGTACCGACAGGGCGTGCGGGCCGACGTCCCACAGCGCGCCCTTCTCCCGCCGCCACGGCGAGGCCGCGAACGGGCTGTCGGTCGTGAACACCGCCCCGAGCCACTGTGCCCGTGCCGTGAACCAGCCCGCCACCGCGGCCTGTTCCTCGATCCAGGCCTCCGGCTCCTGCTGGAAGCGCGCGGTGAAGAACACCACCGACGCCACCCCGGCCCGCTCCACCGCCTCCGCCACGGCCCGTCCCTCGGCGACCGACACCGCCAGCGGCTTGTCGAGCAGCAGATGCCGGCCCGCCGCTGCCGCCCGCACCGCGAATCGGGCCTGTACGGACGGCGGCAGGGCCACCGCCACCGCGTCCACGTCGGCCAGCAGCGCGTCCACGTCGGCGTACGCGGGGACGCCGTACTGCTCCGCCAGTTCCGTGGCCGCCTCCGGCCGGCGCCCCCACACCCCGGCGAACTCCGGACCGGTGTGCCCGGCCAGGGCGGGGGCGTAGGCCGCCTGTGCCCACGGGCCCGTCCCCAGCAGTCCGATGCGCATGTCGCGTTCCTTTCTCCGAGCCGTTTCCCGCACCCTCAAGATGCCGCACTCCGGTCGCCCTCCGGACACCTGGGGCCCGGACTTGTCTCCTCCGCGAGCCATGCGGCGATGGTGGCGGCGATCGGCTGCCCGGTGTCCATCTCCACGAACCCGAACTGGCCGGACTGGTTGCACTCCAGGAACCACCAGATCCCGTCGGCGTCCTCCGCGAAGTCGAAGGCGCCGTATGCCAGTTCCGCGTCCCGCAGGTAGCGCAGCACGCCCTCGGCGACGCGCGGCGGCACGTCCGTGGGCACCCAGGGGGAGACCGACGGGGCGAAGCGGACGTCCACGTCGTCGGGACCGGCGTCCGGGTCGGTGGGCTTGCGGGCGGCCAGCAACGTGCCGCCGACGGCGGTGAGCCTGATGTCGGCCCGTTTGGCGATCCGCCGTTGCAGCAGCGTCGGTCCGAAGGCGACCGCGGTGAAGTCGGCGTCCGGTGCCACCCGGCTGGTCGGCACCGCCCGCGGCGGCTCCTGCGGATGCGCGCCGGAGACCGGTTTGACCACCAGATCCGGGAAGCGCTCCGCGAACGCCCGCGCCGCCTGCGGGAACGTCGTGATCAGCGTGGCCGGCACCGGCAGGCCGCTGCTCTGCGCGAGGCGCAGCTGCCAGGGCTTGTGGCGGGCCCGGCGGGCCGCGTCCGGGTGGTTCATCCAACGGGCGTCACTGGAGCGCAGCATGCCGTACAGCGCCTGCGACGACTCCTCCGTCAGCCAGGCCGACGGCTGGGCGGCGCGGGCCGCGGGGCTCCCCGGCCTGCGCACCCACACGGAGCGCAGGCCGTTGATGCCGACCAGTCGTCCACCGACGGACAGGTGTCCACGGCAGGCACCGTGGACGAACTCGGCCGACAGCGCTACTCCGTTGGTCAGATCGGCGGGGTCGAGCCGGACGACGGGCACGCCCGCCTCGCCCAGCCGGAGGACCACCATGTCCGCCGTCACGTCCTCTTCGCAGGTCAGGATGAGCACGGTCATCGTCTCGACGCCCGCGGTTCAGTCGTCGAAGTGCGTCTTGGAACCGGCGGTCGAGGTCGTGGTGCCCAGTGCTCTCAACGTGGCGTGATCGGTGGCGGCGATGCGCCCGTCCGGGAGGACGTTCACTTGCAGTCCGGAGTCGTACGCGTACGGAGCGGTGACGTCCAACTGCACTGCGGGCCGCGCGTAGTTGAGCGTGAACGGTTGCATGGTCTCTCCCTGTTTAGGCTTTCACGTCCTTATACGAGTCGAACGGGTGATTGGTTTCCTTACTCTCCGTCATCACGTGCCGGACGGGGCCCGGGACCGTGCCTGAGCAAGAGGAAGACACCTCGCTGTTCCGTCGACGCGACCGGACGGCCGTGCCCGCCCGCGGCTCGCCCCGCCCGTGGCCCCCGGCGTACGGGTACCCGGCGTACGGGCAGGGGAGGCCGGCCGCGTCACCGTCCCGGACACGGGGGAGCGGCCGGACGACCGGGCGGGTGCCGGGTCAGCGCGTGAGCGCGTCCCGTGCCACCTCCAGGGCCTGGTCCGCGTACGCCCGTCCGAACAGCACGACGTGCACCAGGAGCGGGAAGAGCTGGTGCAGGCCCACCCGCTGCCGCCAGCCGTCCGCCGGCGGCGCCGCCTGCTCGTAGCCGGCGAGGATCCGGTCCAGCTGGGGGCAGCCGAACAGCTGGAGCATCGCCAGGTCGGTCTCCCGGTGTCCGCCGTGCGCGGCCGGGTCGATGAGCCGGACCTCGCCGTCCGCGCCCCACAGCACGTTGCCGTTCCACAGGTCGCCGTGCAGCCGGGCCGGCGGCTCCGGGGGGCCCGCCAGTTCCGGCAGCCGCTCGCAGACCCGCTCGAACAGGGCCGCCTCACCGGGGCGGAGCGTGCCACGGTCGACCGCGCCGCGCACATACGGCAGCACCCGGTGTTCGGCGTACCAGCGGGGCCAGTCGGTGCCCTGGGCGTTGCGCAGGGGTGCGGCCCCGATGTACGCGTCCTCGGGGCCGCCGGGCGGAGGTGCCCCGAAGTGGGACGCACCGGCCGCGTGCAGAGCGGCGAGGGCCTGGCCGAAACGGAACGCCGCCGCGGGGCCGGGGCTGCCGGTCGGTACCCGCTCGGTCACCATCCAGTGCTCGTCGTGTCCGAGCACCGCCGGGACCCGGACCGCGTCCGCCTCGGCCAGCCAGCGCAGCCCCGCCACCTCGGCACGCACGGCCCCCGGACCGTCGCCGCGTTTGACCATCACCGGTGTCCCGCCGTCCAGCAGTACCTCGACGGGTGACTCCGGCGTCGTGCGTACCCGGCCGGCCGGGCGCCCGGTGAGCCGGGCCGCCACCTGTCCCGGATCCTCGTCCCGGTTGACCACGGCACCAGCGTACCGCCCCAACCAGGGCCGCGCGCGGGCCACTTCGGCCTCGGGCGCGACAGGCACGGAGCACACCCGTGCGGTCGCCGCCGCCCCGGCTCCCGCCCGGCGGGCGTCGGCGGAAGACGCGGAGGGCGACGGGTGGCGCCTCCGGGAGGTGCCGCCGTACGCCACAACCTGACGGGACCCGTTCCCCGCGCCTCGCGGACCGACCGCGCTCGGCGGTGCCGGCCCGCACCGGGGTGCACTCAGGTGCGGCGGGGTCCCGCGCGGTGACCCGCGTCCCGCCCCCGTGCGACGCCGGACCCGCCCGTGCGGACATTCAGCCGGCGACGGGGTACGACGCCCGGGGCAGCCCCACCGGATTGCCGGGCGGCAGCAGCCCCGAACCGAGGACGGTTCCGGCCAGCGGCTCCAGCAGTCCGGCCAGACGCCCGGTGCGCTCGGTCCCCAGCGCGGACCACGGCCCCTCGGCCGCCGCGTCGGTGAGCGCCTCCGCCTCCGCGCGCACCGCGGCCCCCGCCGGCGTGAGCGAGCCGTCCGCCGCCAGCCGGCCGGCCCCGCGCAGCCGAGCCACGGCCGCGTCCCAGTCCGCCTCCTCCCACTTGCGCGTCATGCGCAGGAACGATCCGTCGGACTCGCCGGCCGCGGCCTTGAGCACCATGGCCTCGACCGGTCCGAGCCCCAGGCTCACCAGCACCGCGACATGCGAGTCGCCCCGGTGCTCGCGCAGGGTCGTCAGGGCCTGCCACAGGCGGGCGGCGGGCCGCTCCGGGCGCTCCAGCGCCTGGTTCGCGGCGGCCAGCACCCGGCCCGTGGTGTCCGCCGCCGACGCGGCCTCCCACGCCAGGTCCGCGGCCTCGGCGAAGTCGGCCGAGCCGACGGTGTCCGCCCCGAACAGGCGGGTCATCGCCGCGTCCATCGCCTCTTCCCGGGCCGCCAGCACGTCCGCCGGAGCCGCGAACCGCCAGGCGTCCGGAAGCGCCCGGGCCACCCGGGCGGGATGGAAGACGTAGAAACAGCTCGTCACCACCGACGGCGCCGCCGCGCCCAGGGGGGCGGCGCGCAGGGCGAAGTAGCCCATCCAGTAACCGCGCATGCCGAGCCCGTCCGCCGCCCGGTGCGCCTCCGGTGCGAAGTACACGAGGTCGTGCACCGGTTCGTACCGTTCCCACAGTGCCCGCGCCATTCCGTCCGCCACTGCTTCCTCCCACCGCGTCGGCCTGCCGTGCTGTCGGCACCAGCCTGCGTTATGACGACTGTCATAACAAGGGGTGGGGCGTCACCGGACCGGCGCGCGACCCGGCCGAGGGCGTTGCGCCGTGCCGGTCGCGCCTGATCCCGCCGATCCGGCCGCGCGGTCGGCGTACACAGGCAGCCGGGCCCAGCGGTGATGCCGGAGGGGGAGGCGGCGCCCCCGGGCAGCGGGAGTCTGCGCCGGCCGACGCGTCCGGCGGTGGTCGCGGTGAACCGCAGTGCCCCGGCAGGCCCCGGGGTGATCTCGGCCGGCCCGGTGTCCGGGACATCGGTGACCGTGCCGTCAGCTCGTCAGCTCGTCAGCCGCCCGGTCCGCCCGGCGCCGTGCTCCGCGAAACGCACCGCGCGGTCCGGGCCGATGGGGATCCCGGCGGTGACGGCGCCCGCCACGCGTGGCGACCGGATGCTCCGTCACTCCTCCGCTCCGGCCCGGGCCGGAGGGCGACATCGGCCCCGGCCACCAGGGCGGCGGCCGACGCGGCAGGCAGCCGTCCCCGGATCCCCCGCACCCCGGAGTGCTCCACGGCATGGGACGCCCGCCTTCCCGACTGACCCGTACGGGGGGCCGTGGGGGAGCCGCACTGGGGCAGACGGGTGGCGTGGTGACCCGGCTGGACGGCCCGGATGGTGGGAGGCGACGGCCTCGCTGACGTTGGTTCATGTCAGGGCCGGGTCCACCCAGCTGATGAGGTGTCCGCTGACCGGCCATGGCGGAAGGACATCACTATGCGCTCTGCCCGCATGCTCCTGGCCACCGCGGCTGCCACCGCCGCCCTCTCCTTCGCCACTCCCGGTGCCGCGTTCGCCGTTCCCGCCGGCGATCACGACGACTCCTCGTACAGCAAGGAGCACGACAGCGACTCCGACCGTGACCACGACAAGGGCTCCGGAAGGGATCACGACAAGGACTCCGACAGCGACCACGACAAGGGCTCCGGAAGGGGTCACGACAAGGATTACGGCGACAAGGACGACGGCGGCCGGGAACACGACGAGCCGCGCGGCGGAATGCACACGGGTGGCGGAGCACTCGCCATGGTGCGCGGCGACGACTGGGGTTCGGAGCACGACGGCAGCCGCTTCGACCCCGAAACCTACCGGGACAAGGGAGACAAGGGAGACAAGGGGGACAAGGGCGGCGGTGACAAGGGCAACGACGGCGGTCACGACAAGGGCGGATGGGGCGACGACCACGAGAAGCCGCGCGGTGGCATGCACACCGGTGGCGGCGCGCTCGCCGCTCCCGGGGCCACCGCGGGCGGCATCGCCGTCCTGGCCGTAGGCGCCGCCGGCGCGTACGCGCTGCGCCGCAAGAAGGCCGTCCAGCCGGCGTCCTGAGGGACGGCACGTCCCAGGGTCTGCGGACGCCGCCGGCGCACCTTCGTGCCGGCGGCCCGCGCCCGGCCCCGGGCGCCGTCCCGAGGCGCGTGCCTTCCCTGCCGCGAGTCCCCGTACTGCCGTGCCCGAGTGAGGTGGTGTCCGATGGCAGCAGATACGTCCTCCCCGACCTCCGCGCCGGACGAGCGGAGTTCCGGCCACGGCGGCCGGCTGACGCTGTGGGGCGTGGCGGTGGCCGTCCTCGCCGTCAGCATGTTCGGCGGTCACCAGCGGCCGGACGCCACCCCGGGGCCACAGCCCCGTCCCCCGAGCGTGACGGCCGCCGCACCGGCCGACCCGCACCGGGTCGGCGAGGCGTTGCCCCGGTCCGAGCCGACCCGTCTGCTCATCCCGAAGATCTCCGTCGACGCCCCCTTCACCTCCCTGTCCATCGGCGCCTCGGGCCAGCTCGAGCCGCCGCCCGCCGCCGACACCAATCTCGTCGGCTGGTACGCCAAGGGCGCCTCGCCCGGCGAGAAGGGCACCGCGGTCATCGCCGGGCACGTCGACACGGTGGTCTCCGCGGCGGTCTTCGCCGGCCTCGACCAGTTGACGCGCGGCGACCGGTTCTCCGTGGAGCGGGCCGACGGGCGTACGGCCGACTTCGTCGTGGACGACGCCGAGTCCTTCCCGAAGGACGACTTCCCCAGCTCACGCGTGTACGCGGACACCGCACGCCCCGAGGTCCGGCTCATCACCTGTGCCGGGGCCTACGACCGTTCGGTGCGGGACTACACCGAGAACCTGGTCGTCTTCGCCCACCTGGTCTGAGCCCGGGGCTACGTGGGTGCGACGCCGAGGCGCTGCCCGGCATCGGCGCCGGTGTCCCGCGCCCCGCCCGCCCGCGCAGCGGGCGGCTCCGGCCGGCCTGCCCCGCGCACCCTGGCGGACCTGCGGCTTGTGTCGCGGAGGGCGCCATGGAACGCTTCGGTCCGCCGCCCGCGCGCACGGGGCGCGGGCCGGGGCGTGCGACCGGCCGCGGGAACGAACGGGGAGTGGACCGATGGAGCTGGAGCTGCGGCACCTGCGGGTGCTGTGCGCGATCGCGGACGCGGGCAGCGTGGGCCGTGCCGCCGCACAGCTGGGGTACTCGCAGCCCGCCGTGAGCACCCAGCTGCGGCGCATCGAACGCCATCTGGGCGAACCACTGTTCGAGCGCGGGCCGAGTGGGGTCCGGCCGACACGGTACGGCGCCGAGGTCGTCGAGCAGGCCCGGGACGTGCTCACCCGGGCCGCAGCGATCGGACACCGCCAGGCCGCCGGCCGTGCGCACCGGACCCTGCGGGTGGCCGCGACCAACTCACCCATGCTGTCCGGCACGGTCTCCCGGGTCCGCACCCGGCTGCCGGAACTGTCCCTCGCCGTCACCAGCGTCTACGCCTCCTCGAGGATCGTGGAGCTGCTGGAGGAGGGCGCGGTGGACGCCGCCATCGCCGCCGACTACCCCGGCATGGAACTGCGGCACTCGGCCGGCGTGCGGCACCGCGGTATCGTCACCGAACCGACGTTCGTCGCCCTGCCCGCCCGGCACCGGCTCCGGCAGTGCGCGCAGATACAGCTCGCCGATCTGGCCGACGACGCCTGGTTCGTCACACCGGACGACGGCGCGGGCTGGCCCGGCGTGTTCTACGACGCCTGCACGGCGGCCGGCTTCACGCCGCTCACCGTCCACGAGTTCCTCGGTGACCAGGCCCAGCTGCAGAGCATGATCGCTGACGGGCTCGGCGTCTCCCTCGTCCAGCCGACGCTGCGGCCCGTCCCTCACATCCTGGTGAAACCGCTGGCCGGCTCCCCGCTGTGGTGCCGCTACGTCCTCGCGTGGCGGCCGGACGCCGTCAGCGACGCCGTGGCGGAGACGCTGGTCGGGTCCGCCCTGGCCGCGTACCGCGACCTCGTCGCCCAGGCCCCGCACCTGCGCACCTGGGCCTCCCGCACCTGGAGCGTCGGAGCCTAGGCCCTGTCGTCGAACTCCCGTCCGCCCCGCGACGCCATGCGCGCACCGGGGTTCGACGACAGGACCCGGGGGCCTCTCGTTCGCCTCGTGATGCACGGCACCGGACCCCGCTCCCTGATCCGGCCCGATCCGGACGAAGGACCCTGGGCGCACGGGAACCATGTGTCCTACGCCACGGTAGGCGACGGCGGAGGCGGCACGGGGCGGCCGGAACCGCGCGCCGCAGGGGGGCGACACGTGCTCCGCGCGTGGTTCCGGCGGCCCGCACCAGGTGGTAGACACGGCGGGGTCACAGTTCCTGTCCGCCAGCAGGAAGGTTGCTGCCGTATGTCTGCAACACGCCGTCAGGTCCTGGCCCGAGCGAGCGCTCTGGGAGCGGGCATCGCCTTCACCGGGGCCCTGTCCGAGCTCTTCGCGGGCACCGCCGCCGCGCACGACCTGGGCCACACCGGCTACGGCCCCCTCGTCCCCGACCCGCACGGCCTGCTCGACCTGCCGAAAGGATTCCGCTACACGGTGCTCTCCCGCGAGGGCGACCGGCTCCGCTCCGGGGAGGGCCCCGTCCCCTCCCACCACGACGGCATGGCCGCCTTCGCCGGCCGAGGGGGCCGCACGCACCTCGTGCGCAACCACGAGAACCGCGTCACCGCCGAGTTCCCGGTCCCGGTCGTCAGCGGCCTCACCTACGACCCGGCGGGCAAGGGCGGCTGTACGGCCCTCACGCTCGACGGGGACCAGAACGTGCTGTCCGAACGGGTCGCCATCGCGGGCACGGCCGTCAACTGCGCGGGGGGCCACACCCCCTGGGGCACCTGGCTGACCTGCGAGGAGACGGAGGACAGGGCGGGCACCAACGGCTACACCAAGGACCACGGCTTCATCTTCGAGGTCCACCCCACCGACCCGCACCGCACCGGCGCCGTCCCGCTGACCGCGATGGGCCGGTTCCAGCACGAGGCGATCGCCGTCGACCCGCGCCACGGCGTCGTCTACGAGACGGAGGACGCCTTCGAGAAGCCGTTCGGCCTCTTCTACCGCTTCCTGCCGGACAGACCGCTGGGCGGCGTCGGCTCGCTGCGCGCGGGCGGCCGGCTCCAGGCGATGCGGGTGCCCGGTGTCCGGGACCTGTCCACGATCCAGGAGCCCGGCGCGCGCTTCGACGGCATCGAGTGGGTGGACGTACCCGACCCGCTGGCCGTCACCACCCCCACCCGCTTCCAGGACTACGGCGCCGGGGGCATCACGCACGCGCAGAAACTGGAGGGCTGTTACTGGGGCGGTGGCCGCGTGTACTTCGTGTCGTCGTTCGCCCGCAGCGCGGACGGCTCGGCGGCCGACCACTACGGCCAGATCTGGCGCTACGACCCGGCGCGCCGCCGGCTGACCCTGGTCGTCGTGTTCGGCCCGGACACCGACGTCCAGCTGCCCGGCGAGTCCCCGGACAACATCTGCCTCGCCCCCGGCGGCGGTCTGATGGTGTGCGAGGACGGCAACGGCGCGCAGCACGTCTTCGGCGTGACCCGCACGGGCGAGGTGTACGCGATGGCCCGGGGCCGGCAGAACATCGGGACGGCGCAGGCGCCCGAGTGGGGCGAGTTCGCCGGGGTCACCTTCGCCCCGGACGCAAGGACGATGTTCGTCAACTGCTACACCCCCGGCACCACGTTCGCGGTGACCGGCCCGTGGCGCGGATAGACACCGGACAGCGCTGAGCACGCCGGGGCGGGTGCGCGCGGTGCGCGCCCCGGCGTGACCGGAGGGGCGCCGCGATGTTATGAGCGCTCAGTGTCATGTGCTATGTCACACGGCATTGTTGGGGTGAAGGCGCGCTGGGACAGTGCGTGACACGCCTCGACACCCCACCGAGGCGCATCCCTTCGTGGAGGAATCCCGATGCGCTATCGATTCGCGCTGCCCGGCCGCAGAGCCGGCCGCCCGGCCACGCGGCTGGCCGGCGCAGCCGCCGTCTGTGTGACCCTGGCCGGCCTGCTGTCCACCCCGGCGCTCGCGGCACCCCCGGTCCGCCCCGGCACCGGCACCCCGGCCCGCGCGCACCTCCCCGTGCCGCCGCCCGCCGCCGCGACCACCTTCCCCACCGAGCGTCCCGCGGTCCAGGCCCGGCGCCTCAGCCCGGCCCGACTCCGGCCCCTGCAACCCGCGTTCACGCGACCGGCGACGAGCACGGCGAAGGCGGTCTCCTGCACCCCGGCCGACTTCGGCAGCCGCACCGGCGCTTCGCTCGTGGCCTACGTGAAGGCCGCGACCGCGGACTGCGTCAACACCCTCTTCCCGGTCACGGGCAAGGACGCGCACGACGTCTTCCGCCAGTCCCAGATGCTGACCGTCGCGAACGCGTTCAAGCGCACCGCCGGGCAGTACCGCGGCGACAACTCGGGGAGCCTGCTCCAGCTGGTCCTCTTCCTGCGCGCCGGCTACTACGCGCAGTTCAACCACCCCGAGGACGTGGGCGCGTACACCCCGCGCCTCACCACGACCGTCACCGCCGGCATGGACACCTTCTTCGCCCGCCCCCACTCCCGTGACGTCTCCGCGGCCAACGGCGACATCCTCGGCGAGACCGTCATCCTCACCGACAGCGCCGACCAGCAGGGCCGCTACCTCTCCGTCTACCGGCGGCTGCTGAACGCCTACGACAGCGCGTACGACCCGGTCGACAGCATGATCAGGGCCGTCAACGACGTCTACACCCCCCTGTGGCGCGGCAACTGGAACCCGGAGTACGTGCGGGCGGTCGAGGCCGACCCGCGGATCACCGGCACCCTGCACGACTTCGCCCTGGCCCACACCGACCGGCTCGGCACGACCCTCGCCTTCCTGGACTCCAACGCCGGGATGAACCTGGCCCGTTACACCGAGCACTCCGGACTACGGGACGTGGTGCGGCCGTTGGTGAAGGACCTGCTGGACCGGACCGCGATCACCGGCCCGACGGCCGGGCTGTGGGTGGCGGTGGCCAGCCAGGCCGACGCCTACGACAGCGCCGACTGCGGCTACTACGACGTGTGCGGTCTGCCGGACAAGCTCGCCCGGGCCGTCCTGCCCGTCACCCGCCACTGCGACGCGAACGTCACCGTCCACGCCCAGGCGCTCACCGCGGCCGACCTCGACGCCACCTGCTCCGGAGTGCTGCACCAGGACGCCTACTTCCGCGGCATCGTGCGGGCCGACGGCGCGATACCCGGCCAGTACGCCTCCACGGTCCAGCTCGTCGTCTTCGCCAGCCGCGCCGACTACCAGACGTACGCGGGCCCCATGTACGGCATCAGCACCGACAACGGCGGCATGACGCTGGGCGGTGACCCGTCGGACCCGGCGAACCAGCCGATGTCGATCATGTACCAGAAGGACCAGGACGACGGCTTCACGGCCCGGATCTGGAACCTCAACCACGAGTACACGCACTTCCTGGACGCCCGCGACGACATGCTGGGCGACTTCGGCCGGCAGATCTCGGTGCCGGACGTGTGGTGGATCGAGGGCCTCGCCGAGTACGTCTCCTACGGCTACCGGGGTCTGCCCTACGACCAGGCGGCCCGCGAGGCCGGCAAGCACACGTACCGGCTGAGCACCCTGTTCGGCAGCACCTACGACAACAGCGACGTCACCCGCACCTACCCGTGGGGCTATCTCGCCGTGCGCTACATGCTCGAGAGGCACCCCGACGACGTCCAGCGCATGCTCGCCCGCTTCCGCGTCGGCGACTACGCCGGCGGATACGCCGTCTACCACGACGGCATCGGCGTCCGCTACGACGCCGACTTCGACCAGTGGCTCACCGTGTGCGCCGCGGGCGCCTGCGCCAGGCCGGCCGTGGCCTGACCGCACGCGCCCGGCACGACGCCGCCGGCCGGGGATCCCGGCCGGCGGCTCTGCTCGTACGGGAGGCCCGGGGGCTCAGACCGCCGTGGCCGGGTACGTCGGGTACTCCACGCCCGACACGTGCTGGACGACGCGGACGACCTGGCAGGAGTAGCCGAACTCGTTGTCGTACCAGAGGTAGAGGATCGCGTTGTCGCCGTCGACCTTCAGGGCGCCGGCGTCCACGATCGAGGCGTGGCGCGAGCCGATGAAGTCGCTGGAGACCGCGTCGGGCGCCGTGATGAAGTCGATCTGACGCTTCAGCGGCGAGGTCAGCGACACCTCGCGCAGGTAGTCGTGGACCTCCTCGCGGCTGGTCTCGCGGGCCAGCTGGAGGTTGAGGATCGCGATGGAGACGTCCGGCACCGGCACCCGGATCGAGCTGCCGCTGATCTTCGCCTTCAGGTCGGGCAGTGCCTTGGCGACGGCGGAGGCGGCACCCGTCTCGGTGATCACCATGTTGAGCGGCGCGGACCGGCCACGGCGCTCGGACTTGTGGTAATTGTCCAGCAGGTTCTGGTCGTTGGTGAACGAGTGGACGGTCTCCACGTGCCCCCGCAGCACGCCGTACTCGTCGTCCATCGCCTTCAGCGGCGGGACGATCGCGTTGGTGGTGCAGGAGGCGCAGGACAGGATCTGCTCGTCGGGCTTGATGGTGTCGTGGTTGACGCCGTGCACGATGTTCGGGACGTCGCCCTTGCCCGGCGCGGTCAGCACGACCTTCTCGATGCCGGGGCGCAGATGCTGGGACAGGCCCTCGCGGTCGCGCCAGTTGCCGGTGTTGTCGATGAGGATGGCGTTGCGGATGCCGTACTCGGTGTAGTCCACGTGCGACGGGTCGTCGGCGTAGATCACCTTGATCTCGTTGCCGTTGGCGACGATCGTGCTGTTGTCCTCGTCCACCGTGATGGTGCCCTGGAACTGGCCGTGGATGGAGTCGCGGCGCAGCAGCGAGGCGCGCTTGACGAGGTCCCCGGAGGCCCGGCCGCCGCCGCGCACGACGATGGCGCGCAGTCGCAGCCCGTTGCCGGAGCCCGACTTCTCGATGAGCAGACGCGCGACGAGCCGGCCGATGCGGCCGAATCCGTACAGGACGACGTCGCGCGGTTCGCGGCGCTCGACCCGGTTGGCGCCGGTGGCACCGGCCACGGCCTCGGCGGTGAACTCCGCGACGCTCAGGCCGCGCTCGTCGGCCTGGTACAGCGTGGCCAGCATGCCGAGGTCGATCTGCGACGGCCCGAGGTCGAGGGCGGTCAGCGCCTCCAGAAAGGGCATGGTCTCGGTGACCGACAGCTCCGCACCGGCGATCTGGCGGGCGAAGCGGTGCGTCTTGAGGATGCTGACCACCGACTTGTTCACCAGGGAGCGGCTGTGCAGCAGGACGGTCACGTCCCGCTCGCGGTGCAGCTTCCCGATGAGCGGGATCATCGACTCCGCGATCTCCTCGCGGATCTTCCAGTTGGTGAACGAGTCGTCGTTGACAGTCACAGATCCATCTTTCGAGCTAGGCAGCGCTCATATGATAACCACACCCTTTTCGGGGTCTCTGCGGGGGTGGATCCGGCACGGCCCGCGGTGACATGATCCGACCGGGTCCGACGGGACGGACGGAGTCCGCGCGAGTCCCGGCGAGACCCGACGGAGTCCGACGAGGTCCGATGGGGGAGGGGCCGCCGATGAGGCTGCACACGCACGAGTGGGGGACCGGCGACCGGATCGCGGTGCTGGTGCACGGGATCATGTCCGACCACCGCACCTGGCACCGGGTCGCGCCCGTCCTGGCGGACAAGGGATACCGCGTCATCGCCGTGGACCTGCGCGGGCACGGCGCCAGCGGCCGGGGCGCCTACAGCCCGGAGCACTGGGCGGACGATCTCGTGGACACCCTCCCCGCGGGAGCGGAGCTGGCGATCGGCCACTCGCTCGGGGCCATGGTGCTGGCCGGCGCCGTCGAACGGCTGGCGCCCACCCGGGCCGTCTACTGCGACCCCGCCTGGGAAGTGCGCGAGAAACTGGTCGCGGCCTCCGCCTACTTCGGGGCGTTCAAGACCGCCGGCCGTTCCATGATCAGGAACTTCAATCCGCGCTGGGACGAGGAGGACGTGGACATCGAGCTGGCCACGCTGGCCGCCTGGGACCCCGCCACGGCCGCCGTCCTGCCCGGCATCTACGCGGTCGGCCGGACACCGGCCCGCCCGGTCGTGCCCTCACTGGTGGTGCTGGCCGGCGCCGGCGAACTGCACCGCGCCGGCCTGGACGCGGAGCTGATCCGGCGGGGATTCGAGGTCCGCACCGTCGAAGGGGCCGGTCACACGTTGTACCGGGACGACTTCGAGGGCTTCATGGGGGCGCTCGACGGCTGGATCTGAGCAGCCCCCGGGGAAACCGTCGCGGCGCGTTCGGGACGGCCGCGTGGATCAGGAAGGGGGAGCGGTCGGGACGGCGCGGTCAGCGCGGGTCGAAGACGACGCTGGCGAAGCGCGCACCGGCGGACGCCGACCGGCCGGGAGCGAGCCGCAGCGCCGTGCCCTTGCACTTCTTCCGCGTGTAGACGACGAGCGGCTTCTTCGTCCCGTTGTGCGCGCCGCGCGCTTCCTGGGCCATGTCGAAGCACCGGTGGCTCGGCGGGTCGGTGATGGAGTACGCCTTGCCGTGCGGACCGACCCAGGTGAACATGCCGTCGGCGGCGAGCGCCGGACCGGTGGCGGTGACGGCGAGGGCGAGACCACCGAGCACGGCGGCGAGCGGACGACACAGGCGCATGGCGGTGTCCTTCTACGAGGGATGGCGGAGCGGACCGGAGCCGCACCCGTAATCTCCCACTCGGTCCCCGCGCGGCCCGCAACCGACACGGGCACGTCCACCGTCCGGGTGACGGCGGACGGGATCCGGCGCCCGCACCGCGGTGGCACCGGCCGGGGACGCACCCCCGGGCGGCACGGCGCGGATCGCCGCGTTCCCGCTGCCGGTGCGGGCGGCCTTTCCCGGCCTGTACGGCCCCCTTCCGGGGGACTGGCTGGTGCGAAGGCCGTGAATCGGGGTAGGCGAGACGCCCGAGGAAGGAAAGGACCGTCTCATGACGACCTACGTGATCAGCGTGCCCGGCACCTTCACCAGCGGGATCGGAGCCGATGCCCGTACCCGGCTGGCCCGCGCGCTGCGGCCCGCCGACCCGCACGGCACGCGGATGGGCAACGCCGAGGACCTCGATGTGCTCAGCGTCAACGAGGACAACACCTTCACCCTGCGCCTGACCGTCGAGGCGGACACCGGCCCGCACGCCGAGGAGGAGGCGCGCCGGCTCGCGGATTCCGCGCTCCGGGACGCGGGCCTGGACGCGGGGAAGGCGCCGCTCGGGCCGGCGGTCGTCACCGGTATCGACTCCGCGGTCCGCTGACGCGGCCGGGCGGGCTGGGTGCGGGGCGGGACGGGGCCAGGAACGGCACCGGGGCCGGTGCGGGCCGTGGGCGGGGCACGATGACCCCGAACAGGTAAAATCTAGGGGTCCGTCGAACAGCCAGGCGGCCGGCCACGCGCCACCGCCCCGGCGGAGGTGATCGATGCCCCGCAAACGCTCCACGGACGAAGGCGACGAGCTGCTGGCCAGACTCGGTTCGCTCACCGCCCAGGCGCGTCAGCGTGCGCAGGCCCAGCGCACCCAGGTCGAGCTGGCCATCGCCCTCCAGCGCGGCATGTTGCCCCGGGACCTGCCCACCGCACCCGGCTTCCACCTCGCGGTGCGGTACGCCCCGGCCAACATCGGCCTCAACGTGGGCGGCGACTGGTACGACGCCTTCTCCCTGCCCGACGGCCGGATCGGCCTGTCGATCGGCGACGTCCAAGGACACAACATCGAGGCCGCCGCCTTCATGGGGCAGGTCAGGGCCGGACTGCGGGCCCTCGCCTCCGTCACCGGCGAGCCGGGCGAACTCCTGGCCCGCACCAACGACCTGCTGCTCTCCCTGGGCGGCGACCTGTTCGCCACCTGCACCTTCATGCGGCTCGACCCTGCCACCGCAGTGCTGGAGAGCGCACGGGCCGGGCACATCCCCTTCGTCTGGGCCACGGCAGACGGCAAGTCCGGCGCCGTCGACGACGAAGGCGGCCCGCCGCTCGGCGTCGAGCGGGGCGTCGAGTACCCGGTGACCCGGCACCGGCTCACCACCGGCGGGGTCTTCGTCCTGGTCACCGACGGTGTCGTGGAAGGGCCGTCGCTGGACATGGAGGACGGCCTCGACCAGGTGATCCGACTCACGGGCATCGCCGCCGTCGCCGGTCTGGAGGCCCACGCGCTCGCCGCGGCCGTGATCAAGGGCGCCGAGAGCGTCGGCCACGAGGACGACGCCGCCGTCCTCGTCGTCGGCCTGGACAGCCCGAGCCCCGCCCCGCGACAGGAGCCGGCCGGGCGTCCCGTGCCGTGACGAGAGGGTCGGGCCGGTCATCACGTCGCGTGCGGGGGCGCCGCGGCCCGGACGGTACACGGGCGTGGGCGAGCCTGCCGTGTTCGGCCATCGGGCCGGACCGGACCCGCTCCCGCCTCGCCGAGCCGGGGCCGCCGGTGTGGGATGGCTGGTGTGGTGGGTACCGAGGAGCCGCGCCGGACCGGCGGCCGAACCGTCCAGATCCTGGGTGTCGCCGCCTGCTACTACGCGGCGGCCCAGCTCGGCCTGCTGCGCGATCTCACGGTCGGGGGCGCCGTCGTCACCCCCATCTGGCCTCCGACCGGCGTCGCCGTCGCGGCCCTGCTGATCCTCGGACTGGGCTGCTGGCCCGGCATCACACTCGGCGCCTTCCTAGCGGTCCTGTCCCTCACCACGC
Organism: Streptomyces sp. NPDC014991; assembly: GCF_043080665.1. Lineage (NCBI taxonomy): Bacteria > Bacillati > Actinomycetota > Actinomycetes > Kitasatosporales > Streptomycetaceae > Streptomyces > Streptomyces sp. NPDC014991. The sequence goes on along the minus strand of NZ_JBIBVY010000007.1, from coordinate 270,703 downwards.
CCGGCCCCGCGGTGCTCGGCGTACTCCTCGGCAACACCGCCGCACCCGTGTGCGCGGCGCTCCTGCTGCGCAGGGCCCGCTTCCGCACCGACCTCAGCCGGTTACGCGACGGGCTCGCGCTCGTGTTCCTCGGCGCGCTGACCGCCATGCTGATCAGCGCGACCATCGGCGTCGGCCTCCTCCTGCTGTCGGGCAGTCTGCCGGGCCAAGGCTTCTGGTTCGTCTGGCTCGCGTGGTGGGTGGGCGACGCGATGGGTGTCCTGATCGTCACCCCGCTCCTGCTGCTGTTGCGGCACGGCGTCCGCAGGCCGCTGCCGCTGGGCCGGTGGAAGGAGGCGACCGCGCTGGTCATCGCCGTCTGCGTGGTCGTACCGCTGGCGGCCTACAGCTCGATCAGTCTGCTCTTCCTCGTCTACCCGCTCATCATCTGGGCCGCCCTGCGGTTCCAGCTGACGGGCAGCGTCCTGTGCGCGCTGCTGAGCTCCGTGGTGGCCACCGTCGCCGCGACGGACGCGGTGGGGGCGTTCGCGGGGCTGAGCCGCGTGGAGGTCCTGGTCAAGCTCCAGGCGTTCAACGGTGGCATCACCCTCACCGCGCTGCTGCTGTCCGCCGTGATCATCGAGCAGCGCAACACCCGGCGCTCGGTCGAGCGGGCCTGCCAGGAACTGGTCGAGGTACTGGAACACCTCACCGCGGGGGAGGCCCCGCCACCGAAGGCGCAGAGCGGTACCGACGACGACCGGGGACGGCCGGACGAGGCGCCGTGAGCACTCCGGGGCGGGCCGGTGGCGCGTGTCCCGGCACGGCTGGGCGCCTCACCGGCCGGCCTCAGTCCTTCGACCGGTTCACCGGCCCTTCGTCGTCACTGCCCGGCTCCGCGGCCGGCGTCGCCGCCCCGGGTTCCTGGCGGGAGCGGGCCGGGGGGTGCGCCGCACCGGTGGCGCCGGGCTGGCCGCCGCCGGTCGTGCCGTAGCCGCCGGGGATCCCCGGCGGCGTGTCCGCGGCGGCCGCCGCCTCGCTGATGTGGCGCCGGGCCCTGACCCCCGCCCGGCGCTCCGGGTACGGGTAGTCGAACGGCTCGGAGGAGGCGCGCTCGCGGTCCGCTTCGAGCTGCCGTCGCGCGGCCCGCTCGGCCGCCGTCGCGTTCTCGTCCTGTCGGTTACGGTCGTCGTCCTTCATACGGCGCCGAGTACCCGCGCGACGGCCGCCGCCAACGTGAGTCCCCGGCGTGTCGACCGGCCGCCCGTGGGCACTGGGAGACGATGGGCGGAGCCCGCACGGGCACGGGGCCGGACCGGGAGGAACAGGGGCGGCATGGAGCAGGGGCCGGTGACGGAAAGGCCGGACGAGGCCGGCGCAAGGGCCTCGCCCGTCCCCGGCACCCCGCCGCCGCACACAGCCGAGGCCCCTACGCCCGGGAGCCGGTCCTCGCCTCCGGGCGCTGCCGCGTCCGGCGACGGGCCAGCTCCTCCGGGCGCCGGCGGAGGCGTGAGTCCGAGCGCCGCCATGTCCGGCGACCGGACACCACTTCCGGACGCCGACGAGGGCGTGAGTCCGAGCGCCGCCATGTCCGGCGACCGGCCACCTCCTGCCGGCGTCGACGGGGGCGCGAGTCCGGGCGCCGTCGCGTCCGGCGACCGGCCGTCACCTCCGCACGCCGGCGGGAGCGAGATGCCGAGCGCTTCCGGTCCCGGAAAGCGCCCCTCGCACGCCGACGGCCGCGCCGCACCGGGGGCCCCGCCTCCCGCCGGCCGGCCCTCGGCCCCGCCCGCCCACGCCGGCGCCACGCGTAGCGCTCCCGCCCCCCGCCCGGACGCCGGAGACGTGCGGCGTCGTGTTCCCCGTACCGATGTCCTGCTGCGGGATCCCCGGCTGGCCGCGGCCGTCGAGCGGCTCGGTGCGGGGCTGGTGAAGGCCGCTGTCCGGCAGGCCCAGCAGAAGGCGCGGGAAGGAAGCGTGCCGGTGGAACTGGTGCCGGAGACGGCCCTGCGCCTGCTGCCGGGGAGCGCGGGCGGCCTGCGGCCGGTGATCAACGCCACCGGGGTGCTGCTCCACACCAACCTGGGGCGCGCCCCGCTGTCGGCCGCGGCCCGGCAGGCGGTCGCGGCGGCCGCCGGGCCCACGGACGTCGAACTCGACCTGACCACCGGGGTGCGGGCCCGCCGGGGGCGCTCCGCGATCGCAGCGCTGCGGGCGGGCGTGCCGGCCGCCGGTGCCGCGCACGTCGTCAACAACGGCGCCGCCGCGCTGCTGCTGGCCGCCACCGCCCTCGCGGCCGGCAGGGAGATCATCGTCAGCCGGGGCGAGATGGTGGAGATCGGCGACGGCTTCCGCCTGCCCGACCTGCTGGTCTCGACCGGGGCCCGGCTCCGTGAGGTGGGTACGACCAACCGCACGGCCCCCGCCGACTACGCCGCCGCCGTCGGCCCCGACACGGGCTTCGTACTCAAGGTGCACCCGTCCAACTTCCGTATCACCGGGTTCACCCGGTCCGCCGAGGTCGCCGACCTCGCGGGACTCGGTGTCCCGGTCGTCGTCGACATCGGCTCCGGTCTGCTCGCCCCTCATCCCGCGCTGCCCTCGGAACCCGACGCCGACACCCAGCTGCGCGCGGGTGCCGCCCTCGTCACCGCCAGCGGCGACAAACTGCTCGGCGGGCCCCAGTGCGGGCTCCTGCTGGGCCGGGAGGACCTCGTCGGCATCCTGGCCCGGCACCCGCTGGCCCGCGCGCTCCGCGTCGACAAACTCACCCTGGCCGCCCTGGAGGCCACCCTCACCGGCCCGCCCACCCCGACCGCCCTGGCCCTCACCGCCGACCCGGCGCTCCTAGGGGCCCGTGCCGCCCGCCTCGCCGCGGGCCTGTCCGCCGACGGAGTCGACGCCGGACCCGTCGACAGCGCCGCCACGGTCGGTGGCGGAGGCGCCCCCGGCGTCACTCTGCCGAGCGCGGCACTGTCCCTGCCCGCGCCGTACGCCGCCGTGCTGCGCGCCGGCCGCGTCCCGGTCGTCGGACGCCTGGAGGGGGGACGCTGTCTGCTGGACCTGCGGGCGGTGCCGCCGGAGGACGACGACCGGCTGGCGGAGGCCGTACGGGCGGCCCGGGCCGCCGTGGAAGGGCGGCCGTGATGCGGGTCCTCGCCACCGCCGGTCATGTCGACCACGGCAAGTCCGCGCTGGTCCGGGCGCTCACCGGGATGGAGCCCGACCGGTACGAGGAGGAGCGCCGCCGCGGCCTCACCCTGGACCTGGGCTTCGTGTGGACCCGCGTCGACGGGGAGCTCCTCGCCTTCGTCGACGTACCCGGGCACGAGCGCTTCGTACCGACCATGCTGGCCGGTGCCGGGCCCGTGCCCGCCGTGCTGTTCGTGGTCGCCGCCGACCAGGGCTGGCAGCCGCAGTCCGCGGAACACCTGGCCGTCCTGGACGCGCTCGGCGTCCGGCACGCCGTCCTCGCGGTGACCCGCAGCGACCTCGCCGACCCGGAACCGGTGCGCGCCGACGCGGTCGAGCGCCTGGCCGCGACCTCCCTCGGCAGGGCTCCGGCGGTCGCCGTCAGCGCGGTCTCCGGGGCGGGGCTGGACGACCTGCGCGCCGAACTGGCCGGTATGGCCGGCCGGCTGCCCGTCCCCGACACCGGCGCCGACGTCCGCCTGTGGCTCGACCGGGCGTTCACCGTCCGCGGCCACGGCACCGTGGTGACCGGCACACTGGCGGCCGGCACCCTGCGCGTCGGCGACCGGCTGGTCACCGGGGACGGGTCGGCCGTGCTGCGGGTCCGCGGCCTCCAGAGCCTGCACGAGGAGCGGACGGCCGTCGGCGCGGTGGCCCGCGTCGCCGTCAACGTGCACGGTCCGGGCGACGACACCCTGCGCCGCGGCCAGGTGCTGCTGACCCCGGACCGCTGGCTGCGGGCCGAGGCGATCGACGTCCGCGTCACCGGCGAGCCGGTGGCCGACCTGCCCCGTGGTGTCACCCTGCACATCGGAACGGCGGCCGTGCCGGTGACCGTCCGCCCGCTCGGCCCGGACACCGCCCGGCTCACGCTCGGCCGGGAGTTGCCCCTGCGCGCCGGCGACCGCGCCGTGCTGCGGGAACCGGGCGGTAGCCGGCTGCCCTGCGGGGTGACCGTCCTCGACGTACGGCCGCCCCGGCTGGCCCGGCGCGGCGCCGGCCGGGCCCGCGCGGCCGAGCTGGCCACCATGGCCGGCCGCCCCGACGGCGCTGCCGAGCTGCGCCGCCGCAAGCTGGTCCGGCGCGCCGACCTGCGGGCGATGGGGATCCCGGCGCCCGGCGACCCCGTCGCCGGGGACTGGCTGGCGGACCCGGCGCACTGGCAGGCCCTCGCGGACCGGCTGGCCGAGGAGACCGGCCGGTACGCCCGCGCACACCCGCTGGAGCCCGGTCTGCCCGCCGAGGCGGCCCGCCGGCTGCTCGGCCTTCCCGACCGGGCCCTCATCGACGCGCTGGCCGCGGCGCAGCCCCTGATCCGGGCCCGCCAGGGCCGGCTGTACCCCGCGGACCGTCCCCGGCCCGTCCTGCCCGGACCGGTCGGCGCGGCCGTGGACGCCGTACGCCGGGACCTCGCCCGTACGCCGTTCCGCGCGCCCGAGGCCGGGCGGCTGGCCGAGCTGGGGCTCGACCGGCGGGCGCTGGCCGCCGCGGCGGCCGCCGGGGCGCTGCTGCGCATCGCCGACGGAATCGTGCTGCTGCCCGGCGCGGACGCCGAGGCCGCCGCCGCCCTGGGCGTCCTGCCCCAGCCGTTCACGCTCAGCGAGGCCCGCCGCGCACTGGACACCACCCGCCGGGTGGCGGTACCGCTGCTGGAGTTCCTGGACGCCGGTGGCTGGACCGAACGCGTCGACGACCAGCGCCGGCGCTGCCGGGTCCCGGCGGGGAACGGAGGCGGACGGGAATCGAACCCGCCTGCCCGAGATCCTCGGGCACCTCGGTTTTGAGGACCGGGAGGGCCACCAGGCACCCACACGCCTCCACCACTCGTCAGGCTACTGTCCCAGGAGATCACCGGTATGACACCGACACCGACCAGCCGGGCGCCCGTACGGCTCACCCAGTTCGCCCACGGCGGCGGCTGCGCCTGCAAGATCCCGCCCGGCGAACTGGAGGACGTGGTCGCGGGACTGACCGCGGCACCGCCGGCCGGCGGCGAGACCCCGTTGCTCGTCGGTCTCGCCACCGGCGACGACGCGGCCGTGGTCGGTCACCGGGGGAGCGCCCTGGTGTGCACGGCCGACTTCTTCACCCCGGTCGTGGACGATGCCTACGACTGGGGTCGCATCGCCGCGGCCAACGCCCTGTCCGACGTGTACGCGATGGGCGGCCGGCCGGTGCTCGCCGTCAACCTGCTGGCCTGGCCGCGCGACCGGCTTCCCGTCGACCTCGCCCGTGAGGTGCTGCGCGGCGGCCTCGACATCGCCACCGAGGCCGGCTGTCACGTCGGCGGCGGGCACAGCGTGGACGACCCCGAGCCGAAGTACGGCATGGCCGTCACCGGCATCGCCGACCCCGGGCGGCTGCTGCGCAACGACGCCGGCCGTCCGGGGGTGCCGCTGTCGCTGACCAAGCCGCTCGGCCTCGGCGTGCTGAACAACCGGCACAAGGCCACCGGCGAGCGGTTCGAGCAGGCCGTCACCACGATGACGGCGCTCAACCGGGAGGCCTCCGAGGCCGCCCTGGCCGCCGGGGCCGTCTGTGCCACCGACGTCACCGGCTTCGGTCTCCTCGGCCATCTGCACAAGCTGGCCCGCGCCTCCGGGGTCACCGCCGTGGTCGACACCGCCGCCGTCCCGTACCTGGACGGTGCCCGGGAGGCCGTACGGGACGGGTACGTCAGCGGTGGTACCCGGCGCAACCTGGAGTGGGTCACGCCGCACACCGACTTCGGGGACACCGACGAGGACACCCGGCTGCTGCTGGCCGACGCGCAGACCTCCGGCGGGCTGCTCGTCGCCGGGGAGGTGCCCGGGGCGCCGGTGGTGGGAGAGCTGGTGCCGCTCGGGAGCCGTTCGATCGTGCTCAGGTGACGTCGTGCCGGGTGCTGTCGTGCCGGGTGACACTGCTCACTGCGGCGGGTCGCGTCGCCCGTGACGGCGGCCCCCGGGACGGTCCGCCCGGCGGAAGGGCGCGCCGGAGGGCGAGATCCCGCAGTGGCCGGACGGCCGACGGGCCGTGGCGCCTCCGGTGGGAGAGGCCGGCGCGCACCCGCCGATCCGGGCGGAACCCGATCGCATACCCCGCTCCGGGGCCTTCACACCTGTGGTGTGCGAGTGCGTTTCCTGTGTGGGAAGGGTTGGCCGATTGCTTTGTCCGAGCCTGCCTGAGTGGGTTAGCCTGCGGCGTATTTTTGTCATCATGCAAATCCGTGAACTGCGGAAATGCACACACCAACGGTCGGGTCGCAGCACGCTCCCGGCCGCGGTTCCGAGTCCTCGGCGCGGGGGCTCCAGGGGAGCGGAACGAGGGCGCGCATGGCCGGCAAGGCGACCGGGACGACCGAAGCGGTCCCGGGTGACCACGAACTGAGACGACTGCTCGCGGGGCTGACCGCGGTGCGGGACGGAGACTTCGGCACACGGCTGCCCGACGACTCCACCGGGCTCATGGGCGACATCGCCACTGTCTTCAACGGCATGGTCGACCAGCTGTCCGTGTTCACCTCCGAGGTCACCCGGGTGGCCCGTGAGGTGGGTACCGAGGGCACCCTCGGCGGGCAGGCGCAGGTACCGGGCGTCTCCGGCACGTGGGCCGATCTGACCGACTCCGTCAACGCGATGGCGGGCAACCTGACCACGCAGGTCCGCGACATCGCCCAGGTCGCCACCGCGGTGGCCAAGGGCGACCTGTCGCAGAAGATCGACGTGGACGCGCGCGGTGAGATCCTCCAGCTGAAGGAGACCGTCAACACGATGGTCGACCAGCTGTCCGCGTTCGCGGACGAGGTGACCCGCGTCGCCCGTGAGGTGGGCACCGAGGGCCGGCTGGGGGGCCAGGCC